>NZ_JBGCUC010000018.1:0-126175 GCF_043420595.1 Erwinia plantamica | reverse complement strand
TAGGGAACTGCCAGGCATCAAATTGCGATAACCCCGACCTCACGGTCGGGGTTTTTTGCGTTTGTGGGCCGGGAAAAAGCGGCACCGCAGCGGATAAAGC
The DNA here is from genome assembly GCF_043420595.1 of Erwinia plantamica. NCBI lineage: Bacteria > Pseudomonadati > Pseudomonadota > Gammaproteobacteria > Enterobacterales > Erwiniaceae > Erwinia > Erwinia plantamica. The sequence goes on along the minus strand of NZ_JBGCUC010000018.1, from coordinate 126,075 downwards.
GCGCAGGGGCCCGGAATCTCCCTTTACGGCCCGGCTGCGGGCCAGTGATGCCCTACTTACTGCTGTTCTTCTAACCAGTTTAAAATAAAGTCTGTAACCATAATTGCGTTATTAATATCCAGCAAGGGCACAGGCAAAGAGAAAGCAGAATCTGCGGCAACCGCAATAACGTGTTCATCAAACAGCTCGCTGAAACGCTGTTCGCTCCCTCCACGCCACAGCACTATTTTGGGCACCGGCTCATGTTTAAAACCTTCCACTAAAATAATATCTGTCAGAGAAGGGTTCATTCGGCTGGCGAGAAAGCGAAGATCCGGCTCATTATGCTCAGGCGTTTCGGTAATCAATGCCCAACGCTGCGGATTATAAACCATCACCTGATCGGCTCCTGCCTTACGTAATTCATAGCTATCCTTGCCGGGCGTATCGATATCCATATTATGATGGGTATGTTTGATCAGGCCTGTACGGATCCCTCGCTGTTTTAAAATGGCAATAACCTGCTTTAACAGCGTCGTTTTGCCTGTCCCGCTCCAGGCCGCGATGGCTAAAAGGGGGATCATCCGCGTTCTCCTGCAATAAGATCTTCATAACGATTAATATTATTAAACGCGTCAGGACAATCGTTAAAATCCACGCTGTGTCCGCCTGCCTGCTGGAGAAAAATCATCACCTTCCGTTCTCCCTTTATCAGAAAGCTTTTCAGCGGCTCAATTAAACTGACATGCATTAATGCCAGAGTGGGATGATCGCGTCCGTCAGATTTAGCCCAAACCACAGGTGCATCCCGTTTAGCCTGCCACAGGCGAGAAACTAAATCTTCTGGCAGTAAAGGGGTGTCACAAGAGACAAAAACCGCCCATTCCGTCTCGATTTTTTCCAGCGCTGCCAGCATACCGGCTAACGGCCCCGGAAAATCCGGCAGCGTATCGGTTATAACCGACAGGCCGGTTTGCTGATAGACAGACAAATTACGGTTGGCGCTGATACACACACGGCTGACCTGAGGTCGTAGGCGGCTCAGAACGTGCTGATAGAGCGGTTTTCCCTGATACAGCACCAGCCCTTTATCTTCGCCGCCCATGCGGCTGCCGCGCCCGCCTGCAAGAATGACGCCTGTAATCGAAACGGTATCTGAACCGCAAAAACGCATAAGCTGTAGACCCTCTTTTTTTGTGGGATTAACCCTGCTACCGTAGCGGAACCCGAATCTCACAGGAACCCTATTATGAAATGTCACCGTCTTAACGAGTTAATTTCACTGCTGCAGCCAGCCTGGCAACAGGAACCCGATCTGAATTTAATGCAATTTTTGCAGAAAATGGCGGATGAGGCAGGATTTACTCAGCCCCTGGCCGACCTGAGCGATGACGTGCTGATTTATCATCTTAAACTACGCAATGCTGACAAAAGCGAAGCTATCCCGGGCCTGCAAAAAGATTATGAAGACGATTTCAAAACGGCGCTGCTTCGCGCGCGCGGCGTTATTAAAGATTAACTGCCGCTGTTCATCCGACGTACGGGCGATTAATGGTATCCTCAATGCATGACGATTATCGATGAGTACGCCGGATGACTGAACCCGCCTTTAACTTTCAAAACCTTAATCCTGATACGATCCTGGATGCGCTCTGGGAAACGGGCATCCGCGTTGAATCGGGGCTTACCGCGCTGAACAGCTACGAAAATCGGGTATATCAGTTTTCCGACGAGGACAAAAAGCGTTACGTGGTGAAATTCTATCGCCCTCAGCGCTGGTCTTCGCTGCAAATCGAGGAAGAACACCGGTTTACTGCCGAGCTGCTGGCTGATGAGGTCCCCGTGGCCGCGCCGCTTGCGCTGCAAGGGCAAACGCTGCATCAACATAACGGCTACTTATTTACCGTTTTTCCCAGCCTGGGAGGACGGCAATACGAAACGGATAACTACGATCATCTGGAATGGGTTGGTCGTTTTCTGGGCCGTATTCACCAGACGGGACGTAAAAAAACCTTTGATGCTCGTCCGACCTTTGGTCTGGAGGAGTATATCCACGAACCTCGTCAGGTGCTTGAATCCAGCACGTTGATCCCGGCCAAACTGAAACAGAATTTATTGGCAAGCGTCGATCTGCTCAGCGCAACTTTACAAAAGTGCTGGCATACTCAGTGGCAGCCGCTTCGTCTGCACGGCGATTGCCATCCCGGCAATATTCTGTGGCGCGATGGCCCGCTGTTTGTGGATCTGGACGACGCTCGTAATGGCCCTGCCGTACAGGATCTATGGATGCTGGTTAACGGCGATCTTCAGGAGCAGCGTATTCAGTGGGATATCCTGCTGGAAGCCTACGGTGAATTCTGCGAGTTCGACACACACGAATTGTCACTGATTGAGCCTTTACGCGCTATGAGGATGGTTTATTATCTGGCGTGGATTGTGCGCCGCTGGGAAGATCCGGCGTTTCCGGCCAGCTTTCCATGGATGACGGACGAAGATTTCTGGCGCAGACAGATCGCTATTTTCAATGAGCAGACCCGGCTGTTGCAGGAGCCACCGCTGCAGCTGATGCCTGCATTCCAGGGCTGATCGCCTTTTCCGGTCAGCCTCTTTTGCTGTTAGGAGAGAGTTTCCAGATGAAAAAGATTTTATTCGCGCTGATTGGTGTTTTTCTGGCGTTCAGCGCTTCTGCTGCCCAGTTTACCGATGGACAGCAGTACGTCACGATACAGAAACCTGTTACCGGCGAGCCTCAGGTTGTGGAGTTTTTCTCTTTCTTCTGCCCGCACTGCTATGAATTCGAACACGTCTGGCACGTTAGCGACGCGGTGAAAAAAGCCGTGCCTGCCGGCACTAAAGTGACTAAATATCACGTTGAATTCCTCGGCGGCGAAATGGGCAAAGTGGTGACTCAGGCATGGGCCGTTGCCATGGCGCTGGGTGTGGAAGATAAAGTCACTGCTCCGCTGTTTGAAGGCATCCAGAAAACCCAGACCATCACCGATCCGGCCAGCCTGAAAGCGGCCTTTGTGAAGGCAGCCGGCATCAAGCCGGAAGAATACGATGCGGCCTGGAACAGCTTTGTGGTGAAATCGCTGGTAGCCCAGCAGGAAAAAGCAGCGGTCGATGTCGATCTGCGCGGCGTGCCGGCGATGTTTGTTAACGGTAAATATATGGTTAACAACGGTGGCCTGGATACCAGCTCGATGGATAATTACACGCAGCAATACGCTAACGTCGTAAAATTCCTGTTAACCCAAAAGTAAGCCATATTTTGACGCAGCGAGGGTTTCAACCTCGCTGTGTCGGTTAAACCGCCTCTTCATTTCCTCGTCAGATCAAAATTCTTCCGATCGCTTTTTCTTGCTAAAGATCCACCAGATCGTTTAGCCGCTAATTTATATCCACATTAATGCAAATTACCTTTGGGCAAGGATCCTTAGCGGTTAAATATTTAAGTTATTGAAAATTATCGATTTAAATAATTGGTATAGCCCGGTACGCCAGCTGTATTAATATGTTATGAAATTTACGCACAAAGTTATCCACAGGAAGCGTTTGCGAAACAGGCCGCAAAACAAAGGCGTGTCGCCCGGAGATATTTCATATTTCCGGTATAGCTGTGGCATCCTTACCCTATAGTGAAATTTAACCCGGAATGTGACAAACCTATGGCACAAATTGCAGAAAACCCGCTTATTCTGGTAGATGGCTCATCCTACCTGTATCGCGCATATCATGCGTTTCCTCCGCTGACCAACAGCGCCGGCGACCCTACCGGCGCTATGTACGGCGTGCTGAATATGCTGCGCAGCCTGCTGCTGCAATATAAACCCAGCCATGTTGCGGTCGTTTTCGATGCCAAGGGCAAAACGTTTCGTGATGAACTTTTTGAGCACTACAAATCCCATCGGCCGCCTATGCCGGACGATCTGCGTGCGCAGATTGAGCCACTGCACAATATGGTCAGGGCAATGGGACTGCCGTTATTAGCGGTATCGGGCGTGGAAGCCGATGACGTTATCGGTACCCTGGCGCTGGAGGCGGGTAAAAAGGGCATACCCGTTTTAATCAGCACCGGCGATAAAGATATGGCGCAGCTGGTCACGCCAAATATCACCCTTATCAACACCATGAATAACGCTATTCTTGGCCCGGACGAGGTGGTGGAGAAATACGGCATTCCACCCTCGCTGATTATCGATTTTCTGGCGCTGATGGGCGACGCTTCGGACAATATTCCGGGCGTGCCGGGCGTAGGCGAGAAAACGGCGCAGGCGCTGTTACAGGGACTTGGCGGTATTAAAGATATCTATGAGAACCTGGATAAAGTCGCCGATCTCTCCTTCCGCGGTGCCAAAACCATGGCGGCTAAGCTGGAGCAAAACAAGGAGGTCGCTCTCCTTTCTTACCAGCTGGCCACCATCAAAACTGATGTGCCGCTCGATGCAGGCTGTGAAGAGCTGATCGTTAGCGAGCCTGCTGTCGAAGAACTGCTGACGCTGTTCCGTCGCTATGAATTCAAACGCTGGATCACCGATCTGGAAGAGGGTAAATGGCTACAGGGGAAAAAGGGCGGCGCTGCTGCACAGAAAACCCTGGCGGAACAGCCGGAAAGCCCGCAGCCTGAAGCGACCAGCATTCTGGCGACGGATGGCTACGTCACTATCCTTGACGAGGAGACCTTTGCCGACTGGTTGCAAAAGTTACAGGCAAGCGAGCTTTTCGCTTTTGACCTGGAAACCGATTCGCTGGATACGTTGAGCGCCAATATCGTCGGCATCGCTTTCGCTGTGGCGCCGGGTGAGGCCGCTTACCTGCCGGTTGCTCACGACTACCTCGACGCACCTTTGCAGCTCGATCGTAAAGAGGTGCTGGCGCGCCTGAAACCGCTGCTGGAAGATAAAAAACTGTTCAAAGTTGGTCAGAACCTGAAATACGATCGCGGCGTGCTGAACAACTATGGTATTGAACTGCACGGTATTAAATTCGATACCATGCTGGAATCCTACGCGCTAAACAGCGTGGTGGGCCGTCACGATATGGATACGCTGGCTTCACGCTGGCTGAACCATAAAACCGTGACCTTTGAGGAAATCGCCGGGAAAGGTAAAAAGCAGCTGACGTTTAATCAGATTGCCCTTGAGCAAGCGGCGCACTATGCGGCGGAAGATGCGGACGTAACGCTACAGCTGCATCTGAAAATGTGGCCGGAGCTGGAAAAAGAGCAGGGGCCAAAAGAGGTTTTCGAAAATATCGAAATGCCGCTGGTGACGGTGATCTCCCGTATTGAACGTAACGGCGTGCTGATTGACCAGGCTATCCTTGCCAAACATTCTCAGGAGCTGACCACGCGTCTGGCAGAGCTGGAGCAGAAAGCGCACGAGCTGGCGGGTGAGCCCTTTAATCTTTCCTCTACTAAACAGCTGCAAACTATTCTGTTTGAAAAACAGGGTATTAAGCCAACCAAGAAAACGCCCGGCGGCGCGCCGTCCACCAGCGAGGAAGTGCTGGCCGAACTGGCGCTGGACTATCCGCTGCCAAAAGTTATTCTGGAGCACCGTGGCCTTTCCAAGCTGAAATCAACCTACACCGACAAACTGCCGGTAATGATTAATCCGCTGACCGGCCGCGTGCACACTTCTTATCATCAGGCGGTGACGGCCACGGGACGCCTTTCTTCTACCGATCCTAATCTGCAGAACATTCCGGTACGCAATGAGGAAGGACGTCGTATCCGCCAGGCCTTTATCGCTTCTGAGGGCCATCAGATCCTGGCGGCGGACTACTCGCAAATCGAGCTGCGTATTATGGCGCACCTTTCTCAGGACAAAGGGTTACTGAGCGCCTTCTCGGCAGGAGAAGACATTCACCGTGCCACGGCGGCGGAAGTGTTTGGCATGGCGCTGGATAAGGTGACGGGCGAGCAGCGTCGCAGCGCAAAGGCTATCAACTTTGGCCTGATTTACGGCATGAGCGCTTTTGGTTTGTCGCGTCAGCTTAATATCGGCGCGGGCGAAGCCAGAAAATACATGGATCTCTATTTTGAACGCTATCCTGGCGTGCTGGAATATATGGAAAGCACGCGCCAGCAGGCGGCGGAAAAAGGCTATGTCTCTACGCTGGATGGTCGTCGTCTTTATCTGCCGGACATTAAAGCCAGCAACGCGATGCGTCGCAAAGCGGCCGAGCGGGCAGCAATCAACGCGCCAATGCAGGGCACGGCTGCCGATATCATCAAAAAGGCTATGATTGCCGTCGACGGCTGGCTGACGCCGCAGGCTAATCCTGATGTGAAGATGATCATGCAGGTTCACGATGAACTGGTATTTGAGGTGAAAACGTCGGAAATCGAAGCGGCAACGGTGAAAATCCGCGAGCTGATGGAAAACAGTATGCAGCTGGACGTGCCGCTGCGTGTCGATGTGGGCGTAGGGCATAACTGGGACGAAGCGCATTAATCTGAGGCCGGGCTAAGGCCCGGCTTTATCAATGTGATGCCAGAAAGCGCTTTAGCCTGTCAATTAATGAGCGCTTATAAGCGATAACACCGTGCATAACGCCAGCGCTAACCTGTTATCGCTCAAACATTTTTTTTGCGCCTTCGCTACCTGAAAACTATTTTTCTGTGAAGTGTATTCGATAAAAAAGGGAATTTTGTGAAACGGGGCGGTAAAAAATCCTTTTGAGGCCTGAAAAAATCATGTAGAGTTGAAGATGTAGGGTACAGAGGTAAGATGTTCTATCTTTCAAACCGTTTACTTCACGTAACCGGATTTGGCTGAATATTAGCCGCCCCAGTCGTTATGACTGGGGCGTTTTTTATTGGGCGTCGTTCAGCCGGATATCAGGCTTCTGGTAACGTTTCTTCCGTCGCTGGTGGAATTTCACTGAACCAGCTGTCCAGTTTCAGGCGCAATTTATCGACGCCCAATTTCTTAAGCGAAGAGAAAGCTTCAACCTGTACATCGCCGACGAACCCTTTAGCGGCTTCGCGTACCAGATTTAACTGCGCTTTACGCGCGCCGGAAGCCAGCTTGTCCGCCTTGGTCAGCAGCACCAGCACCTGAATGCCGCTCTGTACCGCCCATTCAATCATCTGCCGATCCAGATCCTTCAGCGGATGACGGATATCCATCAGCACAACCAGCCCTTTCAGACACTGACGCATCTGAAGATATTCTGCCAGCGAACGCTGCCATTTTAACTTCATCTCTTCCGGCACTTCGGCATAGCCATAGCCAGGCAAATCCACCAGGCGATAGCCTTCGGTGACCTGAAACAGGTTAATCAGCTGGGTGCGGCCGGGCGTTTTACTGGTACGGGCCAGGCTCTTCTGATTGGTTAGCGTATTCAACGCGCTGGATTTGCCGGCATTAGAGCGTCCTGCAAACGCCACTTCAATACCGATATCGGCTGGAAGGTGGCGGATGTCGGGCGCGCTGGTGACAAAGTGGGTAAGGTTATAATTCCAGCCAGACAAGTTAGAAACTCCAGATAATAAGAACAATTGCGCAGAGTATACCCTGTATGGATTAAAAGCGCCCAGCCGCACGCGGCGCGGCGGTGGCTTTGTAAGAGATTGGCTATACTTTTTGCCAGAACTTTACCTTTTCTTTCCAGCTTTTAAAAATTAAGTTATTTAAAATCAATAGCTTATTATTTTAAGGCCAAACATTAATAAATTTTTTCGTAACTTACCTTGTGAGTTTCTCCATATAGTCTACATTTGTTGTCAGAGCCAGGACGGCTCACTTCAGGATGAAGCGCTCAGGGGGATGCCAGGAAGGTACTGAGCAGGGAAGGAAAGTGTCGGGGAACGGCTCATCTGAAGGGAAAGGACTGCGTCCACGGAGGACGGCATGGCAAGGGAAAACCGGGAAGTTGGATGCCAAAAAGGATGCTGACTTAGTCAGTCCTTCTGCGGAAGGTGCGAAAAAAGGCGACAGGGTGACCTGGCGCCTTTTTTCTTTGTCTGCTTTCTGCTAGATTCCGCCGCAATTCTATACTGAAGATAAACAGTCTGAGAGCAGAAACCATGAAGCAACCTGTACGCGATTCGCAGAAAAAACCGGCGGCAAAAGCGAAGCGTAAAACGCGCGATGAAATCAACACGGAAGCGCGCGATCGTAAACGCGATAAGAAACATCGCGGCCACGCCTCCGGCAGTCGCGCTAACCCCGTAGCGGCGACAAAGAAAAACGGCGAAAGCGCTAAAGAGAAAGATCCACGTATTGGCAGTAAAACGCCGGTAGCGTTGGGCGCTGCTGCCGCGCAGCCCGCGAAAAAAGCTAAACCGGTGAAAAAAGCCGAAGAGAAGAAACCCCGTCTGACGCCGGAAGAAGAGCTGGCGAAGCTCGAAAACGACGAACGGCTGGATGCACTGCTGGATCGGCTGGAAAATGGCGACACCCTGAAGGCAGAAGAGCAGGCGTGGCTTGACCAGACGCTGGATCGCATCGACACGCTGATGGAACAGCTGGGGATCGCGCTGGATGACGAAGTCGAAGATGAAGAAGCTGAAGAGGATATGTATCGCCTGCTTAAAGGCGGTAATTAATCCCGGCGATGCTTTTCGGACTTACTTAAAGGACGGCGCCAACGGGCGCCGTTTCTGCATAAGGTATCTCTGCCAATGATTTGGCCTGGATCAATTTACCTGCTGATTCTGTTCTGCTGCCTGCTCTGGATGTTGGGTAAACTACGGCGTCTGTCCCGGCTGAAAGCCCGGCTACGCAGACCGACCGTCCTGCCGACAGCGCCTCCGCGACGGTCAACACGCCAATGCAGGAGAGAATATCGTGACGCAGACAATTGAGTGGGATCCCGTCCTGCTGCAAAAATATAATATCTCGGGTCCCCGTTACACTTCTTATCCTACCGCGCTGGAGTTCAGCGAGGCTTACCGTGAAGCCGATTTTATCCGTGCCAGCCAGCGTACTCCCCATCGCCCGCTGTCGCTTTATATTCATATTCCTTTCTGCCATCGCCTTTGCTACTTCTGCGGCTGTAATAAAGTCGTTACCCGTCATCAGCATAAAGCTGACGACTATCTGGAAGCTTTAGCCGTAGAAATCGCCAGTCGCGCCACGCTTTTCCGCAACCGAACCGTGACGCAGATGCACTGGGGCGGCGGCACGCCTACTTTTCTCAATAAAGCGCAGATTTCCACACTGATGGCGCTGCTGCGTCAGCACTTTGCCTTCAGCGACGAGGCGGAGCTTTCCATTGAAATCGATCCGCGAGAAATTGAAGCGGACGTGATCGATCATCTCTTTGCCGCAGGTTTTACCCGGCTGAGCATGGGCGTGCAGGATTTCAATAAAGAGGTGCAGGAAAAGGTTAACCGCGTACAGGACGAGCAGACTATCGTCGCGCTTATCGAGCGGGCAAAGCGGGTGGGCTTCAGCTCTGTTAATCTCGATTTGATTTATGGCTTACCGAAGCAGACGCCGGAAAGCTTTGCCTTTACCCTGCAAAAGGTCATTGCGCTGAACCCCGACAGGCTTAGCGTCTTCAATTATGCGCATATGCCCGCGCACTTTGCCGCGCAGCGGAAAATTAAAGAGGCCGATCTGCCCGATCCCCAACAGAAACTGACCATCCTGCAACAGTCCATTGCCGCGCTGATGGCGTCCGGCTACCAGTTTATCGGTATGGACCACTTTGCCAGACCGGAGGACGAGCTGGCCGTTGCCCAGCGGGAAGGCAAGCTGCATCGCAACTTCCAGGGTTACACCACGCAGGGAGACAACGATCTGCTGGGCCTGGGCGTCTCCGCCATCAGTATGATCGGCGACGGCTATGCGCAAAACCAGAAAGGGCTAAAAGAGTGGTATGACGCCGTGGCTAAGCAGGGTACGGCGCTCTGGCGCGGCGTAGAGCTGTCGGGCGACGATATCCTGCGCCGCGAGGTGATTAAAACGCTGATGTGTAATTTCTCACTGGATTTCGCCGCTTTTACCTCGCACGGCGTCACCTTTACCGACTATTTTGCGGAGGATCTGGCGCTGCTTGAGCCGCTGATTGCAGACGGGCTGGTGGAGCGCAGCGAGAAGGGCCTTCAGGTCACTTCTAAGGGGCGCCTGCTGGTCAGGAATATCTGCATGTGCTTTGACCGCTATCTACGCCAGCAAACACGCCTACAGCAGTTCTCGCGGGTGATCTGAAAAGAGGCGAGCATAAAAAAGCCGGAAACAAAAACGTTCCCGGCTTTTTAGTGCTGAAATTTTTGGCGCCTCAGCCTGGAAATTTCAGCATCGCTGCGCACAGCACGGCGGCCATAGCCGTTTGCGGCAGATGCGCGGCACCCGTCTGCGCGTAGTGCGTCACCACATGAATTAACGATTCCAGCATTATCTTCCTCCCCGATAACGGTTCAGAATGATACTGACTGATACCGATGTGTAAAGTCGCAAAAGCATAAAAAATGCGCGAATCGACGTTTTTTTATGCTTCTTCTGCTTTACTCCATACCCAGCTCTTTCAGCTTGCGGGTCAGCGTGTTTCGCCCCCATCCCAACAGTCGCGCCGCTTCCTGCTTGTGGCCTTGTGTATGACGCAGCGCGGTAGTCAGCAGCGTGCGCTCCATCTCTGGCTGTGCTTCCGATAACAAGTTTTGATGACCGGAACGCAGCGCGCGATCGGCCCACTGCGCCAGCAGCGTCGCCCAGCTGTCGGGCAGTGACTGCACGGGATTGTCCGGCGTGGCGGTTTCAAACAGCTCCGGCGGCAAATCCTGGATCAGCACTTCCTGGCCGGCGGCCATCACCGTCAGCCAGCGGCAGGTATTTTCCAGCTGGCGCACGTTGCCTGACCAGTGCAGGCGGGTCAGCGCCGTTTCGGTTTCGGGATGCAGAATTTTTGCCTCGACGCCCAGCTCGCGTGCCGCGACCTGAAGGAAATAGCGCGCCAGACGAGGGATATCCTCACGACGCTCCCGCAGCGGCGGCAGATGCACGCGGATAACGTTCAGGCGGTGAAACAGATCCTCGCGGAATTTGCCTTCCTGTACCCGCAGCTCCAGGTTCTGGTGCGTGGCGGCGATGATCCTGACGTCGACTTTGACCGGCGCATAGCCGCCGACGCGATAAAACTGGCCGTCGGCCAGCACGCGCAATAAACGAGTCTGCACGTCCAGCGGCATATCGCCAATTTCATCCAGAAACAGCGTGCCGCCGTCGGCCTGTTCGAAACGTCCCTGACGGATTTGATTAGCGCCGGTAAATGCGCCTTTCTCATGGCCGAAAAGCTCCGACTCAATCAGATCCTTCGGGATAGCCGCCATATTCAGCGCGATAAAAGGCGCCTTCGCGCGCGGGCTGTGGCGATGCAGCGCGTGCGCCACCAGCTCTTTGCCCGTGCCCGACTCGCCGTTGATCAATACGCTGATTGAAGAACGCGAGAGGCGGCCGATAATACGAAACACGTCCTGCATCGCCGGCGCTTCGCCGATGATATCGGTAGTCGGGCCGCTGACCGGCTGGTTGCGCGGCTGCTGCTGCTCCTGATAGTGGCTGATCGCGCGTTCCACTAACGCCACGGCTTCATCGATATCAAAGGGTTTTGGCAGGTAATCGAATGCGCCTTGCTGATAGGCGCTGACGGCCGCATCCAGATCGGAGTGTGCGGTCATAATAATTACCGGCAGCATCGGATGACGTTGCTTAATTTGTTTCAGTAACGCCAGTCCGTCCATGCCGGGCATACGAATATCGGAAAGCAAAACGTCCGGAGTTTTGGTGGCAAGCGCGTCCAGCACCTCGCTCGCGCTGTCAAACGTGGCGCAGTTTAAACCGGCTCCAGTAAGCGCGCGTTCAAGCACCCAGCGGATGGAGCTATCGTCATCGACGATCCAGACTATCCCTCGTTGCATAGAAACCTCACTGGCGAATAGGCAAATAAACGGAAAATTCGGTGTGGCCAGGCCAACTGTTAAATTCTATTTTTCCCGAATGCTGATCGATCAGGCTGCGGGCGATCGACAGGCCTAAACCGGTGCCGCCTTCGCGGCCGCTCACCATCGGGTAAAACAGCGTGTCCTGTAGCTGAGCCGGAATGCCGGGGCCGTTATCTTCAATATCGATACGGGCCACCAGGCGATAGCGGACGCCGTGCAGCGTTAGCTGAAATGCGGTGCGGGTGCGCAGCGTAATGGCACCGCCGTTTTCTCCCAGCGCCTGTAGCGCGTTACGCACCACGTTTAGCAGCACCTGTTCGATTTGATCCGGGTCATGCGGCAGCTCCGGCAGGCTGGGGTCGTAATCTCTGATCAGCGTAACGTTATCGGGCAGCTCCATTGAGACCAGGTTAACCACGCGCTCGGCGACCTGATGGATGCTTTGCGTAACGTGCATGCCCGGCTGCTGCGGGCCAAGCAGGCGATCCACCAGGTTACGCAGGCGATCGGCCTGTTCGATAATGACTTTGGTATATTCCGTTAAGGCCGGGTCAGGCAGGGCTTTTGCCAACAGCTGCGCCGCGCCGCGTAATCCCCCTAACGGATTTTTAATTTCATGCGCCAGCCCGCGAACTAAATCCCGTGCGGCGACCTGTTGAGCATGCTGAAGCTGTTCCTGACTGAGGCGACGCTGATTGTCCATCGGCGCCATTTCCAGCAGGATTAGCCCGTCCGGCAGCAGCTGCGCCGTTAAAGACATAATATGCGCGCGGCTGTCGACGACCAGCGTAACCTCACTGTCGGTAAACCCCTGACCGGCATTCAGACTCTCGCGCATCACCCCGATGTTCAGGGAAAAATAGCCCATCAAATCCGGCAGCGGCGTGCCAAAGAGCTTGCGGGAGCTTTGCGCCAGCAGTTGCTGAGCGGCGGGATTGGCGTAATGCACCACCAGTTCGCTGTCGACCAGCAGTATGCTGTTAATCAGCGAGTTGAGGATCTGCCCGGCATCGGGCTGCGTGCCTGTTGCCATAACAGCGTTCTCCTGCACTATTTTAGTGCATTATAGTCATGGAACCTGAAATTCGTCTCTCTGCGCGTGGCGCTCACGGCGAAAAAAGCCCATCCGGAGATGGGCTGAAAATTTCCACGGCAACACTATCTCCGGCGTTCGTTACGCTGCGGCCCGTGTTCACCCGAATCACTGAGCCTGCCGTAGCCGCTTTAACGCGACGAGTCGCCGGAGTCAGAAATCAGACGCTGTAGTACAGTTCGAACTCAACCGGGTGCGGCGTCATGCGAACGCGATCCATTTCCGCCTTGCGCAGGTCGATATACGCATCAATGGTGTCGTCGGTGAACACGCCGCCACGAGTCAGGAACTCACGGTCTTCGTTCAGCGCGTTCAGCGCCTCTTCCAGCGAGCCGGCTACTTTTGGAATTTCAGCTTCTTCTTCCGGCGGCAGGTCGTACAGGTTTTTGTCCATCGCGTCGCCAGGATGGATCTTGTTGATGATGCCGTCCAGGCCAGCCATCAGCAGCGCGGCGAAGCACAGATATGGGTTAGCGGCTGGATCCGGGAAGCGGGCTTCAATACGGCGCGCTTTCGGGCTGGCAACCACTGGAATACGGATAGAGGCGGAACGGTTACGGGCAGAGTAGGCCAGCATAACCGGCGCTTCGTAACCCGGAACCAGACGCTTGTAGGAGTTGGTAGTCGGGTTAGACAGCGCGTTGATCGCTTTAGCGTGCTTGATCACACCGCCGATGTAGAACAGGGCCATTTCAGACAGGCCGCCGTATTTGTCGCCAGCGAACAGGTTGGTGCCGCCTTTGGACAGGGACATATGGCAGTGCATACCGGAACCGTTATCGCCAAAAATTGGTTTTGGCATAAAGGTCGCGGTTTTGCCGAAAGCGTGCGCCACATTGTGCACGACATATTTGTAGATCTGAATTTCGTCGGCTTTTTTGGTCATGGTGTTGAAGCGGGTGGCCACTTCGTTCTGACCTGCGGTCGCCACTTCGTGGTGATGAGCTTCAACAACCAGACCCATCTGCTCCATGGTCAGACACATAGCAGAACGGATGTCCTGTGAAGAGTCGACCGGTGGCACCGGGAAATAGCCGCCTTTCAGGCCCGGACGGTGGCCTTTGTTGCCGCCTTCATATTCTTTGCCGGTGTTCCATGCCGCTTCGATATCATCGATAGCCACGTGAGAGCCAGAGGTGGTCGCGCCGAAACGCACATCGTCAAACAGGAAGAATTCTGGCTCCGGGCCAAACAGCACGGTGTCCGCAATGCCGGAAGAACGCAGGAAATCTTCGGCGCGCTTGGCGATAGAACGTGGGTCGCGATCGTAGCCCTGCATGGTGCCTGGCTCAAGGATGTCACAACGAATGATAAGCGTAGAGTCTTCAAAGAAAGGATCCAGGACCGCGGTGGTCGCGTCCGGCATCAGCACCATGTCGGATTCGTTAATGCCTTTCCAGCCGCCGATGGAGGAGCCGTCAAACATTTTGCCTTCTTCGAAGAAGTCAGCGTTAACCTGGTGAGCAGGAATGGTAACGTGCTGCTCTTTACCTTTGGTGTCAGTGAAGCGCAGGTCAACAAATTTGACTTCATGCTCGTTCATCATCGACAGAACGTGTTCAGCGGACATACTTAACTCTCCTGGATTTGTCATGGTCGTCGGTTAGAGAACTTTCGCGGTGCGCTTTGCTTATCTCGCCCAGCCGACCGATAATTATGTTCTCTGACTGCTTAGCAACCGTTGTGGAAACTGGCCTCTTTCGCTTGTTATAATTAAAGCGAAAACTATGCCAACTTTCTTAATTGATGAAAAAAGCGCTATGATGCGCCCTCTCGTGAAACGGGAGCTGCACCATGATGGAAGTCGCGCACCATTATGGTGCTTTTGCGTGCGGTCAGTGCACAATAATAGTGCATTTTTCTGATAAAGGGTGTTTTTTGCACCGGAAACGGCCCCGAAAGCAATCCCGAAAGTTATCTTTAATTGAAAACTGTGATCCTGTTCAGCTCTTCGATTAATCCGTGTACAATAGCGCGCTATTTCTAATGCCTGAGGCAAAGCTGTGATCGAAAATTTGCGTAACATCGCCATTATTGCCCACGTTGACCATGGTAAAACTACCCTGGTTGATAAGTTGCTGCAGCAGTCCGGGACCTTTGACGCCCGCACCGAAGCGACCGAACGCGTAATGGACTCCAACGATTTGGAGAAAGAGCGTGGGATTACCATCCTCGCAAAAAACACCGCCATTAAATGGAACGACTACCGTATCAACATCGTGGATACCCCGGGACACGCCGACTTCGGCGGCGAGGTAGAGCGTGTGATGTCTATGGTCGACTCGGTGCTGCTGGTTGTGGATGCAATGGATGGCCCTATGCCGCAAACCCGCTTCGTGACCAAAAAAGCGTTTGCTAATGGTCTGAAGCCGATCGTGGTCATCAACAAGGTTGACCGCCCTGGCGCACGTCCTGACTGGGTTGTGGATCAGGTCTTTGACCTGTTCGTTAACCTGGACGCGACCGACGAACAGCTCGACTTCCCGGTTATCTACGCTTCTGCTCTGAACGGTATTGCTGGTCTTGACCACAGCGACATGGCAGAAGACATGACCCCGCTGTATGAAGCCATCGTGCAGCACGTTTCTCCTCCACAGGTAGAAATGGAAGCGCCGTTCCAGATGCAGATCTCGCAGCTGGACTACAACAACTATGTTGGCGTTATCGGCATCGGCCGCATCAAGCGCGGCAAAGTGAAGCCGAACCAGCAGGTCACCATCGTCGATAGCGAAGGCAAAACCCGTAACGGTAAAGTCGGCAAGGTGCTGACTCACCTGGGTCTGGAGCGTATCGACGCGACCGAAGCGGAAGCGGGCGATATCATCGCTATCACCGGTCTGGGCGAGCTGAACATCTCCGACACCATCTGTGACCCACAGAATGTGGAAGCGCTGCCGGCGCTGAGCGTTGATGAGCCAACCGTTACCATGTTCTTTAACGTCAACACCTCGCCGTTCTGCGGTAAAGAAGGTAAGTTCGTTACTTCTCGTCAGATCCTGGATCGTCTGCGTAAAGAGCTGGTGCACAACGTTGCGCTGCGCGTGGAAGAGACCGAAGACGCCGATGCATTCCGCGTTTCCGGCCGTGGTGAACTGCACCTGTCCGTACTGATCGAAAACATGCGTCGTGAAGGCTTTGAGCTGGCGGTATCCCGTCCAAAAGTTATCTTCCGCGAAATTGACGGTCGTAAGCAGGAGCCGTTCGAGAACGTCACCCTGGATATCGAAGAGCAGCATCAGGGCTCTGTGATGCAGGCGATGGGCGAACGTAAAGCGGACATGAAAAACATGGATCCGGATGGCAAAGGCCGCGTACGTCTTGACTACGTGATCCCAAGCCGTGGCCTGATCGGCTTCCGTAACGAATTCATGACCATGACTTCCGGTACCGGCCTGCTGTACTCTACCTTCAGCCACTACGACGATATTCGTCCGGGCGAAGTGGGCCAGCGCCAGAACGGCGTGCTGATCTCTAACGGCCAGGGTAAAGCGGTAGCTTTCGCCCTGTTCAGCCTGCAGGATCGCGGTAAGCTGTTCCTGGGTCACGGCGCAGAAGTTTATGAAGGCCAGATTATCGGTATTCATAGCCGTTCTAACGACCTGACCGTGAACTGTCTGACCGGTAAGAAGCTGACCAACATGCGTGCTTCCGGTACTGACGAAGCGACCACGCTGGTGCCGGCTATCAAGATGACGCTTGAGCAGGCGATTGAATTTATCGATGACGACGAGCTGGTGGAAGTGACTCCGCTGTCCGTACGTATCCGTAAACGTCACCTGACTGAAAACGATCGTAAACGCGCATCACGCGGCAGCAAAGAAGCTTAATCGCTTTTTTTAAGCTGTAATACAGGGCCGGATCTTTCCGGCCCTGTTTTTTTTCGCCTGTGGAACCTTCCTTCCAGATTTCAAAATCCTGCCCTGTTCAGCTTCTCTTTTTACCGCTAGAGTGAATACCTTACCGGAACAAATGGAGATGGCCATGCTGTATATCTTTGATTTAGGTAACGTCATTGTTGATATTGATTTCAACCGGGTTCTTGGCGTCTGGAGCGATCTGGGACGCGTGCCTTTGGCCACGCTGCAAAGCCGTTTTACGATGGGAGAAAGCTTTCATCGTCATGAACGAGGAGAAATCAGCGACGAGGATTTTGCCGAACAGCTGTGCGACGAGCTGGGTCTGGCGCTGAGCTTCGAACAGTTCACCGCAGGCTGGCAGGCCGTTTTTGTCGGCGTCAGGGCGGACACCATCCGTATCATGAACGGACTGCGCGCGCGCGGCCATCGGGTCGTGATCCTGTCTAACACCAACCGGCTGCATCAGCGTTTCTGGCCGTCGCAGTATCCTGAGGTACAAAGCGCGGCGGACAAGCTCTATCTTTCCCAGGAGATGGGGATGCGCAAGCCGGAAGCGCGTATCTATCAGCAGGTGCTGAGCGAAGAGGGCTTCACCGCCGGCCAGGCTATTTTCTTTGACGACAACCAGGAAAATATCGACGCGGCGCAGGCGCTGGGCATTCAGAGCGTGCCCGTATTTGATGCGACCACCATACCGGCCTTTTTCGCTAATGCGGCCGATTAACCATTATCGACACCGCCTGCGGGCGACCTGGCGCTGGATAAAGCTGCTGTGGCAGCGTATCGACGAGGATGGCATGACGCTGCTGGCGGGGCATCTTGCCTACGTATCGCTGCTGTCGCTGGTGCCGCTGGTGGCGGTGGTATTTGCGCTGTTCGCCGCGTTCCCGGCCTTCGCCGATGTCAGCAGGCAGCTCAAGCTGTTTATCTTTCAGAACTTTGTGCCGGCGTCCGGCACGGTAGTTCAAAGCTATCTGGAACAGTTTGTCGCCAACGTCAATAAAATGACGGCGGTGGGCGCCTGCGGGCTGGTGGTGACGGCGCTGCTGCTGATGTACTCCATCGACAGCGCGCTAAATGTCATCTGGCGCAGCAAGCGCAAAAGGCCCCTCGTTTACTCTTTTGCCGTCTACTGGATGATCCTGACGCTTGGCCCGCTGCTGGCGGGTGCCAGCCTGGCGATAAGCTCTTATCTGCTGTCGCTGCGCTGGGCTTCGGTCAGCGGCGTCAGCGGACTGATTGACTACGGGCTGCGTATTTTTCCGCTGCTGCTCTCCTGGCTGGCTTTCTGGCTGCTCTACAGCATTGTGCCAACGCGGCAGGTACCGGGGAAAGATGCGCTGGTCGGCGCGCTGGTGGCGGGGCTGCTGTTTGAGCTGGGGAAAAAAGGCTTTGCGCTCTATGTTACGATGTTCCCTTCATATCAGCTTATCTATGGCGTGCTGGCGGTTATCCCTATTCTGTTCCTTTGGGTTTACTGGACATGGTGTATTGTCCTGCTGGGTGCAGAGATCACCGCCTCTCTCGGCGACTATCGCCAGCTTAAACAGGAAGAAGAAAAGGAAGAGAATGATTGCCTTAATTCAACGAGCGCTGAGCGCCAGCGTGACGGTAGCCGGTCAGACCATCGGTGAAATCGGGCCGGGATTGCTAATCTTACTGGGCGTGGAAAAAGGCGACGACGAGCAAAAAGCGCAGCGGCTGTGCGACCGCGTGTTGGGCTATCGCATTTTCAGCGATGAGAACGGCAAGATGAATCTTAACGTGCAGCAGGCTGGCGGCAGCGTGCTGGTGGTTTCGCAGTTTACGCTGGCGGCCGACACGCAAAAAGGCATGCGCCCAGGCTTTTCGGGCGGCGCGGCGCCAGCAGAGGCCGAGCGGTTATATGAGTACTTTGTCGCCTGCTGTCGCGAAAGAGGCCTTGTCACCGAGACGGGCCGCTTTGCGGCGGATATGCAGGTATCGCTGGTTAATGACGGGCCGGTGACGTTCTGGCTCCAGGTATGAAGCGGTCGGAAAGGCTAACGGGCGCTCCGGAAAAAGAGAATCACTTTATGTATCATCTTCGTGTACCTGAAACCGCAGAAGAGCTGGATATCTACTACCAGTTTCGCTGGGAAATGCTGCGTAAACCGCTTCGCCAGCCCAAGGGATCGGAGCGCGACGCCTGGGATGCCTTTGCGCATCACCAAATGGTGGTGGATGAAAGCGGCGCGCCGGTTGCCGCAGGGCGGCTCTATATCAATGCGGATAACGAGGCGGCCATTCGCTTTCTTGCCGTGCACCCGGCGGTGCAGGGCAAAGGATTGGGCACGCTGGTCGCGATGACGCTGGAGTCGGTGGCGCGTCAGGAAGGGGCCAAGCGCGTGGTGTGCAGCGCCCGTGAAGACGCCGTCGAATTTTTCGCCAAGCTTGGCTACGTCAATCAGGGCGAAATCACCGTGCCACAGACAACGCCGGTTCGTCATTTTTTAATGATTAAGCCGGTGATCACGCTGGACGATATTCTGCATCGTGCCGACTGGTGCGGGCAGCTGCAGCAGGCCTGGTACGAGCACATCCCGCTCAGTGAAAAAATGGGCGTGCGTATTTTGCAGTATACCGGGCAAAAATTTATCACCACGATGCCGGAAACCGGCAACCAGAATCCGCACCATACGCTGTTCGCCGGCAGCCTGTTTTCGTTGGCGACGCTAACCGGCTGGGGGCTGATTTGGCTGCTGCTGCGCGAGCGGCATTTAGGCGGCACCATTATCCTGGCCGATGCGCATATCCGCTACAGTCATCCCATCAGCGGCAGGCCGGGCGCGGTAGCGGACTTAGGCTCGCTGAGCGGCGATCTGGACAGGCTGGCCCGGGGACGCAAGGCGCGCGTTCAGCTGGAAGTCGAGCTGTTTGGCAATGAAGAGTGCGGGGCGGTATTTGAGGGCGTCTATATTGTGCTGCCTGCCGATCCGGATGGCCCGCTGGAGCCAGCCGGATCGAATATGCCTTAACGGCCTTTTTTCTTGCGGCCCGGCTGGGTAAAGCGCTTGCGGGAGGCCAGGTTGCCCGGCGTCTTCGCGCCTTCTTTACCGCCTTTATCGCCGCCTTTCGGCCCGCCGATGGCCGGTTTCTTCGCGGCGGCGGGCTTCGCTTTTGCCTGCGCTTTTTTGGCGGGTTTCGCTTCGGATGAGGAATCCTCAATCAGGCCGAACAGCTCGGTCAGCTCGTCGTCGGTCAGATCGCGCCACTCGCCCAGCGGCAGGCCTTTCAGGCTGACGTTCATAATGCGCGTGCGTTCGAGCTTAGTGACCTCGTAGCCAAAGTGCTTACACATGCGGCGGATCTGGCGGTTAAGCCCCTGCACCAGCGTAATGCGGAAAACAAACGGCGCTTCCTTTTGCACCTTGCACTTCAGCGTCACCGTGCCCAGCATCGGCACGCCAGCGCTCATGCCCTCAATAAACTCATCCGTCACCAGCTTGTTTACCGTGACCACATACTCTTTTTCGTGATTGTTTCCGGCGCGCAGGATTTTATTGACCAGATCGCCGTGATTGGTCAGGAAAATCAGGCCCTGCGAATCTTTATCCAGGCGGCCAATAGGGAAAACCCGCTTGCTGTGGTTAACGAAGTCGCTGATGTTATCCCGCTCGCCTTCTTCCATGGTGGTGATAATGCCGACGGGCTTATTCAGGGCGATAAAGACCAGATCTTCCTCATCGCGCGGCTCGATAAGCTGACCGTTCACTTTCACCACGTCACCGGCAAAAACCTGCGCGCCAACGGCGGCCCGCTTGCCGTTAATAAAGACATTTCCCTGTTCGATATAGCGATCGGCATCGCGACGAGAACAGATACCGCTCTCGCTAATGTATTTATTGAGACGTATGGATGAGTTGGTCAGCATGGTTCCTCCGTAAAAAAGCGGACTATACATTAACCGCGCTACGTTGCGAATACGGGTTAATCATATAGTCCGCTTACGGGCAGCGTTTTTACCTGCTGCCGAGATTACCTGCCTGCACGGTCTGCTGGACTGACTTATCGCCAGCAACAGCGGAAAGCGAGCCGTTAACGGAAGGCTTCAGCGGCGCGTCTTTCGCCAGGCTGCCCTGCATCTTCAGCGTCAGCTCACCGTTTTCGGTCAGGGGCACCGCTGGCCATCCCCAGTCCTGCAACAGATTCAGCGGCGTTTCACGGCCATGCAGCGACAGCGAAAAGGCGCGCTGCGGCTGCTGCGAAACCGTTGCCAGCCCTTCGAGAAGGCCGCTGCGGGGAAACGCGCTCATCTCCGTGACGTTAATGGCATTACTGTCCGCCGTCAGGGCGAGAGAAGGATGACGCAGATCCACACGGTTAAAGGTCGCTTCCGCCGCGTTAAAACTCAGGTTGCCGCCCCAGATGCCCCATTCCCGATCGCGCGCCAGCAGCAGGTTGCTGCCGTTGCCATCCAGCGAGGTCAGCTGGAAGGGAAAATCCGGATCGATATCAATAATCAGGTTATGGCTGACGTTCAGCTTTGTTACTTCCACAGCGTGCAGCCACGCCGGTAAACGGCTCAGCCAGAACGCCCGCCAGGCTGGCGGCAGCGTGTACTCCAGCCCGGCGATTACCACGTCATCCAGCGTCAGCTTTTTATCGCTGCGCGTCCAGTTACCTGACGCGCGGATCAGCCCGTTAACCCAGCGGGAGCTGAACTGCGTCAGCGCCGCGCCCTGCGGCGAGAAGGTCATATTAACGATAGGATCGTTCAGCAGCAGCGCGCCATTTACAAAGCTGCTGGCGTTCATCGACAGCGAGCCGTCCTCGCTTTCCCAGTCGCCGTCGCGCAGCGTTATATTTTTCAACGCCAGATTAAGATCGGTCACCGCCCAGTTCTGACCTTCCAGTCGGGCATCGGTTACATCCACTCGCTCGAAATGCACGACGGGCAGCGTCAGTAGAGGCTGTAGAAATTCGGCAAGCGTTTTGCTGCTTTGCAGACGCAGATTGTTCAGCCTTAGCGTGCTGACCTGCCAGCTGCCCTGCTCGTCACGCTGTGCGCTGGCCGTCACCGATCCGCGCGCCACGTCGGCGCCCATATTACTAAGCTCCAGCTGTTTGGACCTGATGCGGCCTTCAATCAGCACATTCCTGGCGGGAATGTCTTTAAACGTCAGCGATCCGGCGCTGAACTGGAAGCTGGCATTATTACCGATAAAGCTTGTCGCCTCGGGCTGCCACGGCATCACGCCGCCGTTTACGTGCTGAGCGTTCAGGGGCAGCATGTCGTGATGGCTGCTAACCGCCATTTCGCTCAGCTGCAAACGCGCTGCGGAAAGAGGCAGTTGGCTGGTTTTGCTGGTAATTCTTAGCGTACCCTGGTTAAGCAAAACGCTGGCAAAATGCAGCGGCCGTGAAAACTGCCCGGCGCTTAACCCTAAGTCGACGCTTTTTGCCACCAGGGTGGCTGGTCGGGTTTTATGGCCGAACGAAACGTCATGAAGGATGAGATGCGATGGCGCGGAAAAATTATGCTCCAGCTTGCCGACTGCCAGCTGATAACTACTGTGCTGGCTAACGGTGCGGCTGAGCCAGCTGGCTCCCCAGCGAGTTTGCAGCAGTAGATACAACACAATGACCAATGCCAGCAGGATAACCAGCAGCGAAAGAAGAATTTTTCCAACAAATTTCATGAGCTATCCCTGTGCGCTTGCAATAAGGGGTGTTATGCCTGATTTATGCGCGAAGCTCAACCCTGGGAAGACGGCAGAAGGCGCTTTGCCCTCTGCCGTTTACGCTATTTCTCCTGCGGGAAAAGCAGATTCAGGATGATAGCGGTAATGCCGCCGGCGGCGATGCCGGAAGAGAGCAGCGTTTTCAGCCATTCCGGTGCGAATTGCAGGATCAGCGGCTGTTGTGAAACGCCCAGTCCCACCGCCAGCGACAGCGCAATAATCATAATCGCCCGACGATTCAACGGCTCGCGCGAGACGATGCGCACGCCCGAGGCCGCAATCGTACCAAACATAACGATGGTCGCGCCGCCCAGCACCGGTTCAGGAATATGCTGCACAAAGCCGCTGACCGCCGGGAAAAGCCCCAGCACCATCAGCATCAGCGCCACCACGAAGCCAACGTAGCGGCTGGCGACGCCGGTCAGCTGGATCACGCCGTTGTTCTGTCCAAAACAGGAGTTGGGAAAGGTATTAAACAGCGCCGAGACGCACGAGTTCAGGCCGTTCGCCAGCACGCCGCCTTTCAGCCGCTTCATATAGAGCGGGCCGCTGACCGGCTGTTCGGAAACGTCGGAAGTGGCGGTAATATCGCCGATGGTTTCCAGCGAGGTCACCATAAATACCAGCATCAGCGGGATAAGCAAATTCCAGTCGATGCCCAGCCCGTAATAGAAAGGCTGTGGCACGGCAATCAGCGGCTGGTTCGTTGCGGCGGTTCCGGCGGGGAGCATATCCATCAGCCAGGCCAGCAGATAGCCAACGGCCATGGCTATCACCAGAGAAGCCACGCGCAAATAAGGATTACGCTGGCGGTTCAGCAAAATAATCACCAGCAGCACCGCGCCGGCCAGCAGCAGGTTCTTTGGCGCACCAAAGGTGTGATCGCTCATGGCGGCAAAACCGCCGCCGATAGAGGTCAGGCCGACCTGGATCAGCGACAGACCGATAATCATCACCACAATGCCGGAAACCAGCGGCGTAATTACGCGGCGCGCCAGATGCAGCACGCGGGAAAGCGCCATTTCGGTAACGGAAGCCAGCATCAGCGTGCCGAACAGGGCGGCCATCATGGTCGGCACATCAGCGCCGCCGTTTTTCAGCGCCATACCGCCCATGATCAGCGGCGTCACAAAGTTAAAGCTGGTGCCCTGAATCGACAGCAGTCCCGATCCTATGGGCCCCCAGGTTTTTATTTGCAGCACCGAGGCGACCCCGGAGGCGAACAGTGACATGCTGATAATATGCTGCGTGTCCTGAGCGGGTAGGCCCAAAGCCTGGCAGATCAATAGTGCGGGCGTGATAACCGCCACAAACATCGCCAGCAAATGCTGGCAGGCAGCAAACAGCGTTTGCGGCAGCGGGGGACGATCTTCAAGGCGGTAAATTAATTCACTTTTTGCAGCGGGCGCTGCGCTGCGGCTGGCTTCAGAAAGATTAGCGGACATGCTCAGGGGTTCCGTGGCGAACAAAGTGGCGATTTTAAGCTTCTCCACGGCAAAAGCAAACGATTGCCAACAGCATCGGCTAAACGCCGGACGGCAAAGCGAACCACAATTCACTAAGCTTAATCATCGCGCCTGCGGGCCAGAAAAAAGGAAGCATACAATGAACGTATTTATTATTGGCGCAACGGGCGGCGTGGGGCGACGTCTCAGAAAACGGCTGGTCAATGCGGGCCATCAGGTAACGGGGCTGCATCGTCGGGACAGTCAAAAAGAGGCGCTGGAAGCCGATGGTGTAAAACCGGTCAATATCGACCTGATGAACACCAGTAGCGAAAGGCTGGCGGCGGCGATGCAGGGCTGCGATGCCGTGGTGTTCTCCGCAGGCGCAGCAGGCGCTGGCGTAGATCTCACCGACGGCATTGACGGCCGTGGCGCGCGCTTCGCTGCCGAGGCCGCCAGGCTGGCCGGTATTCAGCGTTTTCTGCTGGTTTCCGCTTTTCCGGATGCCGGAAGGGGCAAGGCGCCTTCGCCGGGCTTTGAGCACTATATGCAGGTAAAAAAGCAGGCCGACGTGATGCTTTCCGCCACCTCACTGGACTGGGTGATCCTGCGGCCCGGCACGCTGGTTAACGAAGCGGGCACGGGAAAAGTCAACGCCGGGTTGGCCATCCCTTACGGCACCATCCCGCGCGATGATGTGGCCGCTGTGCTGCATTCGCTGATTGAGCAGCCAGAGGTGAAAAGGGTGATTATTGAGTTAACCGGCGGCGAGCAGCCCGTTAACGAGGCGGTCGCCGCGATGGCTGCCTTTAGCGGCCGGTAGCCGCAGAGCAGGAGAAAAGACAGCAGGCTGCCGGGGGTCAGGCGTTGGTATAGCGCTCGGTTTCCGGCATCCAGCGTTCAATCAGCGCCTGCGCCTGTTCAGGATAGTGCTGATGAATATGGCGGGCGACGCGCTGCACTTCCGGGATCATCGCGCCATCGCGTACCAGATCGGCTACCTTGAATTCGGCGTTGCCCGTCTGGCGCGTGCCCAGCAGTTCGCCAGGACCGCGGATTTCCAGATCGCATTGCGCAATCACAAAGCCGTCGTTGCTGTCGCGCAGAACCTGTAAGCGTTTCTGCGCGGTTTTGCTCAGCGGCGCTTTATAAAGCAGCACGCAGTGGGAGGCAACCGAGCCGCGACCAACGCGGCCCCGCAGCTGGTGCAGCTGCGCCAGGCCCAGCCTTTCCGGGTTTTCAATGATCATCAGGCTGGCATTAGGCACATCCACGCCAACTTCAATGACCGTGGTAGCGACCAGCAGGTCAATCTCGCCCTGTTTAAACGCCTGCATCACCGCCTGCTTCTCGGTGGGTTTCATCCTGCCATGCACTAGTCCAACGTGCAGCTCTGGCAGCGCCAGCTTCAGCTCTTCCCAGGTGGCTTCGGCGGCCTGGGCTTCCAGCTGTTCCGACTCTTCAATCAGCGTACAGACCCAGTAGGCCTGGCGACCTTCGCCGCTACAGGCGTTCTGCACGCGGGTAATAATATCGGCGCGCCGCGTATCGGGAATGGCGACGGTAGTGACCGGTGTACGGCCCGGCGGTAGCTCGTCAATGGTGGAGGTTTCCAGATCCGCATAGGCGGTCATCGCCAGCGTACGCGGGATCGGTGTCGCGGTCATAATCAGCTGATGAGGATGAAAACCCTGCTCCTGGCCTTTCTCCCACAGCGCCAGCCGCTGGTGGACGCCAAAGCGGTGCTGCTCGTCAATAATCACCAGCGCCAGGCCGTTAAACTGCACCTGTTCCTGGAAAATGGCGTGGGTGCCGACAATCATCGATACCTGGCCGCTGGCGATGGCATCCTGCTGCGCCAGGCGCGCCTTGCCTTTCTGCTTGCCAGCCAGCCAGCCAACTTCAATCCCCAACGGTGCAAACCACTGGCGGAAGTTATTGGCGTGCTGTTCGGCCAGCAGCTCGGTTGGCGCCATCAGCGCCACCTGTTTGCCCCAGGCGATAACGTTCAGGGCAGTCAGCGCGGCCACCAGCGTTTTGCCCGATCCTACGTCACCCTGCACCAGGCGCATCATGGGATAGCTTTGTGCCAGATCCTGCTCTATTTCCTGCACGACGCGCGCCTGGGCGTTAGTCGGCTTAAACGGCAAGGCAGCCAGCAGCCTGTCGCTCAGCGCATGGCGAGCCGGCATAGCTAAAGCACGATAGCGCTGCGCGCCGGCGCGCACGGCCAGCATACTGAGATTGTGCGCCAGCAGCTCTTCCATAATCAGGCGTCGCTGGGCGGGATGCCTGCCGTTTTCCAGATCCACCAGCGCCATGTCGGGCGGCGGCCTGTGCAGCATCCGCAGCGCATCCGGCAGGCTGATCATGCCCTGGCTCAGCTCCTGCGGCAGAAGTTCGGCGACAGGACAGGTATCCAGCAACTTCAGCGCCTGATCGGTCAAGTTGCGCAGCGTCGCCTGGCGGATCCCTTCGGTCGTGGAGTAGACCGGCGTCAGCGTTTCCTGTAGCTCCACCACGCTGTTATCGCCCTGAACGCGATACTCAGGATGGATGATTTCGGCCCCGCGCTGGCCGCGCTTTATTTCGCCATAGGCGGTTACGCGCCGGCCGGGCGCCAGGCTGTTTTTCATGCCGGCGTTAAAGTTGAAAAAGCGCAGCGTCAGGATGCCGGTGCCGTCGCTGATTTGACAGGTCAGCATGCGGCGGCGGCCAAAGGAGATATCGCTTTGCAGCACTTCGCCCTCTACCGTGGCGTAGATGTTAGGCAGGAGGTCGTTAATAGCGTAAAGCTGGGTGCGGTCTTCGTAACGAAGCGGCAGATGCAGCAGCAGATCCTGCACGGTGGTCAGCCCGAGCTTCGCCAGTTTGCCAGCCTGGCTGGCACCAACGCCGGCAAGCGTGCTGAGCGGGATGGCGTCCATCAGGCGGCCCGTCATTTTTTACGTACCGATGCCTGCATGGTGGCCCACCAGTCGGGATCGGCAATCACCTCGCCCGTCTCGCTAATTTGCGGATAAGGTAAGCCTTTATGTTTGGCGACCCTGGCCAGAACGGGATAGCCGCCTTCAAACAACAGGCGCTGCTGTTCGCTATAGGAAAGCAGGCTCTCCTGACGCTGATACATGCCTGCATTCTGGCGCTGGCGCTGCGCTTCATAGAGGATCAGTGCCGAAGCCACGGAAACGTTCAGCGACTGCACCATGCCGACCATCGGAATAACGATCTCCTGGTCAGCCAGTTCAAGCGCCTGTTGGGTGATGCCGGTTTTTTCCTGACCCATCAACACGCAGGTCGGGCGGGTGTAATCGATTTCGCGGAAATCTACTGCTTTATCAGAAAGATGCGTAGCCAGGATCTGCATTCCCTGGCCTTTAAGATGCGTGACCGCATCGGCAATAGTGGGATGCGTTTTTACCTGCACCCAGCTGTTGCTTCCGGCGGCGGCAGAGGCCATGGTACGCATCCGGCTGCCCGGCCAGACCGCATGGACTTCATGCACGCCAACCGCATCCGCCGTGCGGATCACCGCAGAGACGTTATGCGGTTTGTGCACCAGCTCCATGCAGACGGTTAAATCGTGCTGGCGGGCAGCCAGCATTTCACGGATACGGGCAAAACGTTGAGCATTCATGCGCTAGTTTCGGTTGCGGTGAACTTTGATCACGTCAGGCATTACGCGGATTTTGCGCATAATATTCGCCAGATGAACGCGATCGCGTGCCGTCAGACGGATAAAGGCGCTGTAAACCCGGCCATCTTTCTCTTCCGTGTTCAGGCTCTGGATATTTGATCCGGCGGTGTTGATGGCCGCCGTCAGGTTTGCCAGCGCGCCCTGGTGGTTAAACATATCCACCTTGATCTCCGCCACGAACTCCTGCTCGGTAACCTTATCCCACTCTACCGCCATAAACTTCTCTGGCTCTTTCTGGTAGCCGCGAATATTACGGCAGGATTCGTGGTGCACTACCAGGCCTTTGCCGGGGCTGACATGCGCCACGATAGGATCGCCGGGAATAGGGCGGCAGCACTTGGCAAAGGTGATCAGCACGCCGTCGGCGCCTTTGATTGGCAGCTTGCCGCGCGATGGCGTACTGGAAACCACCGGTGCAGGCTGGTCGCTCTGCTGCAGGTTTTTCGCCACGACCACGCTCATGGCGTTGCCCAGGCCAATCTCTGCCAGCAGATCGTCCAGCGTCGCCAGCTTCATGCGTTCCAGCTCGTGCTGAATGCTCTCCGGCGAAATCTCGGCCAGCTTGCGGCTGCCGCCCAGCGCATGATTCAGCAGACGACGGCCAAGGCTGACCGAGTCGTCGCGCTTGAGGTTTTTCAACAGCTGACGGATTTTGGCGCGCGCTTTGGAGCTGACCACGAAGTTCAGCCAGGCGGCGTTAGGCCGTGCGCCCGGTGCCGTAATGATTTCAACGGTCTGACCGCTGGTCAGCGGCTGGGAAAGCGGGTAGGGCTGGCGATCGACACGCGCGCCCACGCAGGCATGACCGATATCGGTGTGCACCGCATAGGCGAAGTCAACCGGCGTCGCGCCCGCAGGCAGTTCGACGATGCGGCCTTCCGGCGTGAAAACGTAAATCTCGTCCGGGAAAAGATCCGATTTTACGCTTTCGATAAATTCAAAGGAGCTGCCCGCGCTCTGCTGCAGCTCCAGCAGGCTTTGCAACCAACGCTGGGCGCGGATTTGCGCGGTGGTACTGCTTTCGCCCTGCTCTTTATAGGCCCAGTGCGCCGCGACGCCCATCTCTGCCATCTGATCCATATCTTCCGTACGGATCTGCACTTCAACCGGTACGCCATGCGGGCCGATCATCGAAGTGTGCAGCGACTGATAGCCGTTGGCCTTGGGGATAGCGATGTAGTCTTTCACCCGGCCCGGACGAGGCTTATAGAGGCTGTGCATCTGGCCCAGCACCCGGTAACAGGTGTCCACGTCGTGAACGATGACCCTGAAGGCATAGATATCCATAATGGAATGGAAGCGCTGCTCTTTCAGGTGCATTTTGCAGTAGATGGAATAGAGGTGTTTTTCCCTGCCGCTGACGCGACACGGAATGCCGGCTTCCTGCAGACGACCGTCAATTTCCGCAAGGATTTTCTGGATCATCTCTTTGCGGTTGCCGCGCGCCGCTTTCACTACCTCTTTGATAACGCGGTAGCGGTTGGGATAGAGCGCCTCGAAACCCAGCTCTTCCAGCTCGGTTTTCAGGTGATGAATACCCAGGCGATGCGCCAGCGGACTGTAGATCTCCAGTGTTTCCAGCGCGATACGTCGACGCTTATCCGGACGCAGCGATCCCAGCGTGCGCATGTTGTGCGTGCGGTCAGCCAGCTTGATCAGAATGACGCGGATATCCTGCACCATCGCCATGATCATTTTGCGAAAGTTTTCGGCCTGCGCCTCTTTCTTATCGCGAAATTTCAGCTTGTCTAGCTTGGAAACCCCTTCCACCAGTTCAGCCACGTTTTTACCGAACAGCTGTTCCATATCCTGATAGGTGGCGGGAGTATCCTCGATGACATCATGCAGAAGCGCGGCCATGAGCGTTTCATGGTCGAGCTTCATCTCCGCCAGAATACAGGCGACAGCAACCGGATGGGTAATATAAGGCTCACCGCTGGAGCGAGTCTGTCCCTCGTGAGCATCACGTGCGACAAGGTAAGCTTGCTTGAGGCGCTTTATCTGGTCCTCAGGCAAGTATTTTTCAATCAGTTGATTGAGACTTTCAAACAGATACAAGGGCGAGCCTTCCGGCTGATGATTAACGACGACCTTCAGCGATAGCGGTAACAGCCTGCAGTTCTGCGGCTTCCTGCTCCTGCTGTTCCTGACGATCACGGACATCCAGAATCTGGTTGGTGATCAGACCTTCTTCGATCTCGCGCAGCGCGATAACGGTAGACTTGTCGTTTTCTTCCGGAACCAGCGGATCTTTACCGCCAACCTGCATCTGGCGAGCGCGACGAGCGGCGACCAGAACCAGGTCAAAACGGTTACCAATTTTTTCTACTGCGTCCTGTACGGTTACGCGTGCCATAAGTGTGATACTCCACGGTTGACGAAATGACTGGGCATCATACTGAGTTGTCCTCAGTCTGCCAACAGTTTGCTGATTAAAGCATCATGACGGGATTTTTGACGGCCCATTCGCAGACGCTCGGCGCGAATAATGGTTTTCAGATCGGACAGCGCCAGATCGAAATCATCATTCACAATAAGGTAGTCGTACTCCGCATAGTGGCTCATTTCCGCGACGGCCTGCGCCATACGCCGGGCAATGACCTCTTCGCTGTCCTGACCGCGACCGCGCAGGCGGCGATCCAGCTCGTCTTTTGACGGCGGTAAAACAAAAATGCTGCGTGCCTGCGGCATTTTCTGACGGATTTGCTGCGCGCCCTGCCAGTCAATATCTAAAAAGACATCCACGCCGGTTGAGAGCACCTGCTCAATCGCCCTACGTGACGTGCCGTAATAGTTGCCGAAGACTTCGGCGTGCTCCAGAAAGGCATCTTCTTCGATCATACGACGAAATTCGTCATGGTTTACAAAATAATAGTGTTCGCCGTGATTTTCACCCGGACGCACGCCCCTGGTGGTATGGGAGATGGACACCTGAGTGTCATACAGCGGTTGCGTCTTTAGCAGCGCGTTAATCAGGCTGGATTTACCCGCGCCGCTTGGTGCTGAAACAATAAAAAGTGTGCCTTGAGCCATGATGATTTCTTGCTATGCCAGTCGGAGTTTACTTCCTGCACAGTATACACGGGTGAAGGCCAGGATGCAGCGTTTCGGCTGTTCTGCCGCGTTTTTTCTCTAAAACTGGAAGATGGCTCGCGGTACTGATGACAGGTTTCATGCTAGAGAAAAAACTTTTCGATACGTTTTCCATAAGCGAACTTACGCTATCGCCATGTTCTGATTTTGCCGATTTAATAAGCGAAGCAGAGCAACAAGGGAGTGTGGAGATGCGAAGCATAGTAATAATGTTCGGGCTGGGAGGGTGCGCCATTGCACAGGCTTTTTGCCCCGTCTGGTCGCCCGCCCGGGCAGAACTGGAGATGACGGCGCTGGAAAAACAGCTGAGCGACTGGGATCGGGCCTACTATGAGCAGGGCATCAGCCTGGTAGAGGATGAACGCTATGATGCCTTAGAGAAAACGTATCACGACTGGCAGCGCTGCTTCCGGCCCGAAAGCGAGTCTCGTTCGCCGGCGCTGGCGAAAAGCGGCAAGGTACGGCATCCGGTAGCGCATGTTGGCGTCAAAAAGCTGCCGGACAGGCGGGCGGTGGTGCGCTGGATGGTGGGAAAGCAACCGCTGTGGGTGCAGCCAAAACTGGACGGCATTGCCGTGACGCTCTGGTACCGGCATGGGAAACTTGTGCGGGTAATCAGTCGCGGCGACGGGCTGCGAGGAGAAGACTGGACGGAAAAAGCACGCCATATACCCGCTATTCCGCAGCAGATAACGCTGGATGACGATCCCCTGGTTTTGCAGGGCGAACTTTATCTGAAGATGACCGATCACCAGCAGGCCAGCCAGGGCGGCGTTAATGCCCGCGCCGTCGTGGCTGGCGCAATGCGGCGTAATGAGAGCTCGCCGCTATTGGCACAGCTGGGCATGTTTATCTGGGCGTGGCCGGACGGCCCGGAAAAAATGCCGCAGCGCTTACAGCAGTTAAGCAAGGCGGGCTTCAGCATTATGGAAGCCTGGAGCAAGCCTGTTGCCAACGCTGATGAAGTCGCCGACTGGCGCGAACGTTGGTTTCATCAGCCTCTGCCCTTTGTTACGGATGGCGTGGTGATCCACGGTACGCCAGTAAAGGGCGCTTACTGGCTACCCGGCGATAATACCTGGTCAGCAGCCTGGAAATATACGCCGCTGAAAGTGAGCGCAGAGGTTCGCTCAGTCGATTTTCCTATCGGGCGGACGGGAAAAACAGGCGCGGTACTAAATCTGTTACCCGTACAGCTGGATGATAAAAAAGTCAGCCGGGTCAATATTGGCTCGCTTAAACGCTGGCAGGCGCTGGATATCGTGCCGGGCGACAGGGTCGCCATTAGCCTGGCGGGTCAGGGCATCCCCAGGCTTGACGAGGTCATCTGGCGGGTACAAAAACGGGACAGGCCTCCCGTACCGGATGCTGATGCTTTTCATGCTCTGAGCTGTTTTGACTATACGCCTGCCTGTCGCGAGCAGTTTCTGGCCCGCCTTGTCTGGGCAAGCGGCACACAGGCGCTGGCGATGACCGGCGTCAGCCGCAGCAGCTGGCAGCGCCTGATGCAGGCCGGGCAGCTGACCCATCTCTTTTCCTGGCTTGCGCTGACTCAGGAAGATCTGCGGAAAATTGCTGACCTCACGCCCGCCCGCGCAGACTGGCTTTACCACCAATTCTCGCTAAGCCGACGGCAGCCCTTCAGGCGCTGGGTAAAAGCCCTGGGCGTTCCTGTACCGGAAGGTGCCCTGAACGCTATTGAAGATAACGACTGGTCAACGCTACTGGCCCGACGGGAAGAGGCATGGCAGCAGCTACCAGGCATAGGTAAAACGCTGGCCGGGCAAATCGTGCGTTTTCTGCATCACCCTCAGGTGCAGCAGCTGATTGCTTATGCAGACGAGGCAAGGCGATGAACCTTTTAGTGATCGGCATGAGGATAGTTAAATACCGGCAGCCCCAGCCGGAAGCGCAACGCCAGCAGGCGCGCCAGAAAGCCAAACAGCAGCGTGATGATGATGGCCAATTCGTCGGATACCGGCGTTTTCAACAGCAGGATATAGAGCCAGCCGGAAGCAAAAGCGATACCGGCATAAAGCTCCTTCTGGAAAACCAGCGGGATACGGTTGCAGAACATATCGCGCAGCACGCCGCCGAAGACGCCGGTAATCACCGCACTAATAGCCGCAATAATCGAGGCATGGCCCATATCCAGCGCCACTTTGGTGCCGATGATAGAGAAAACGGCCAGGCCCAGCGCGTCCAGCACCAGGAAGACCTTGCGCAAATGCGGCATCAGCGGCGCCAGCTGGGTGGTAATAACGGCAGCCATCGCCACAATGACGATGTATTCGGGGTGTTTTACCCAGCCAAGCGGGTAGTGCCCAAGCAGCATATCGCGCACGGATCCGCCGCCAATGGCGGTAACGGAAGCGATAATAATTACGCCAAACATATCCATTTTACGGCGGCCAGCCGCCAGCGCGCCGGTCATGGCCTCTGCGGTGATCCCAATCAGATAAAAAACAGTAAGTAGCATAACCCGCTCCTGAGCAATCGGCGGCAAGCCTGCAGGATCCCAGACAGGTTGACGAGTGAATTTTTCTAAAAGCCGTTAAGTAAATGAGTTTACCTAATCTGAAAATAAAGTAACCGTGCGCGTCTCCAGGACAACGTTTTATTTTGTTTAAGTTTTTTTGAATCCGCTATTCAGCAATGGGCTTAGCCACCTGACATAGCATGATTAAAAAACTGCACGGCTGGATCCTGAAGTCGGGCAGGCTACCACAAGGACGAGAAAAATGATGGCAGGTGAAATTTTCCGACTGTTGGCAAAAGGGATCCATCCGGAAACAGGCGAGCTGTTGCCGCCAGCTTCTGTTGTGCATACACCCGATGCTATAAGGCTGTTGTTTGCTCTGGCTGAAGAGTTCAGCGGTGTGAATTTCAGTTCTGTAAAACGGCAAGAAAAAGTGAAGCTGACGCCAGAAGAGCGTCGGGAAAAGAATCGAGCGGAAGGGCGGCCTGGCAATGCTTATCTTCCCTGGTCTGAAGAGCAAAAACAGGAGTTGATAGCGCTTTTCCGGCAGGGCCATTCCGTCAGCGAGCTGGCTGGCCTGTGTGAGCGTTCGCCGCGTTCAATCGCCATGCAGTTAGAAAAGCAGGCGCTTATCACGGCGGAACAAGCTGCGGCCTTTAGCTGAAGACTGCGCAGCCTGTACGGCGATCGTTGCCGCAGGTTAAAACCGGATCAGTTTTTCTTTACGAATTCTGATTTCAGCTTCATCGGGCCAAAGCCGTCAATTTTACAGTCGATATTATGATCGCCTTCCACCAGGCGAATGCTTTTTACCCTGGTGCCGATCTTAAGAGGCGTCGAGCTGCCTTTGACCTTGAGGTCTTTGATAACTGTCACGCTGTCGCCGTCAGCCAGCAGATTGCCGTTGGCATCTTTAACTACCAGCGCCTCTGTGGCTTCTGTGTTGCCAGACCAGACGTGGCCGCATTCGGGACAGTTAAACAGGTCGCCATCCTGCCAGCTGTATTCGGAGTGGCATTCAGGGCAGGGAGGAAGAGTTTGCATAAAAACCTTAAAATTATCCGCAGGAAAAGAAGGGGGATTTTAGCCTGGTGCCGCCTGTAAAACTATTCATCTTTGACGATATGCGCCAGGCACAGGGTTCATGCACTCACCAGTGATAAAAGTGTACGGCAGACAATAACTGTTTATGCATTGGGTCAATCATCTTACCAACCAGTTGGCTGTACGGCTCATAAAGAGCAAATTTGCGGGATAGCGATCGGGCTCACTCATGTTTTCTTCGCATGGTTGGGGACAATACGGAGGGAGCGGAAGATTTTATTGTTATCTCTACGCGAGTGGAGCCGTTCTAATCTGATTTGTTTTTTACCATCTTACCACTGTCGTTTATACGATATGTTCCGCTATCTACAATGAAATAAAGGCCGGTATTCCTGCTATTGTTAACCATAATGAGCGAATCTTTATCAATACAATTTACTGGCGGTTTCATATCATTAAAACAGAGTCGGTCATACCCATCGGTTTCTTTATATCCATCACCAAAATCCCAAAAAATGACGGTGAAAAAACCATCCCGGGCCGGCCTTGGGATGTTATACCTGTTCTTGAGGATTTCCTTGTTTTTCAACCACCAATTAATTTTCCCTTGTTCAGTTAGAGGGAAATTCTTTACTAAAACATCGCTATAGTTATGTCTTTGGTGAACAGCTATGATCTTCACAGGACGTAACGACAACAAGAGGAGGTAAACCAGCAGGGTGCAACTAATAAGTAATGACGCACAAAACGCTTTTTTAATTTTAGATTTCATTGCGCTCACCTGTAATCTCTACAGTAGCTTCCATATTGGTCATGAATGGCCTGAAGCCAAACTGGTTGTATCGCTGGAGCACGAACCAGATACGGAAAAAATGGAACTGACTAAATTTTGTTTTCAAAATATCATCGCTATTCAAACCAAAATGGTCCTGTACCTTGTAATGTACCACTGTCCGGTAGCGATCATTATCAATATGCAGTGATTTTATAGTGATATGTGTAGCCCAGGTATCATGAACGGTAATGCCCATACCATTGTAATTATCCTGGAATCTGTCGAACTTTGGTAACTTACTACTTAGTATTGCATCTCTTAGTCTGTCCTTGTTTTCAACTGGAAAATTTTTTCTTTCCCAGTCTATACCTGTGCTAAATGCTTTTGATAACAAAATGCGTGTGCTTTTTTCCTCGGAAACATCTCTAATTATCTGTTCTTTCAATGCCCTGTTCAGCGCTGCATCCCGGAAAGTGGCACCCTTTTCGTTCTGCATGTGGTCGATCATCTTTTCAATCAGATGGCTGTATGGGCCATAAAGGGAAAATGTGCGTGATAGCGATCGGAGCTCCCCAAACAGGATAATGGCGCACTGCTGGCGAGTAATTTTCTCACCGGCTCCGCGCAGATTGCAGCAGAACATGGACTGAGGGCGATCCAGTGAGGAACGTCGGGTTAACGTATAAGGATCGACCCGATCGGAAATATAATTCAGACGGTATTGGGATTTCAGCTCTGCTTCGGAAAGGTCACCACAGCGCATATCGTCGGCGTTGTAGTCGTCCATGCGTTTCCGAGACTTGAAAAAGGTACAGGGGAACTCCAGGGCTGGCATGTTTTCGCCTCCTTGCGTGCAATAATCCATGAGTACGTTCAGATAAAGCCAAATTATACGCCGCTGACGCGGCCTGTATAATATTAGATGCCCGGCAGACAAAAATTAGGAATATGGCCCGATTTTAGCGTCTTTTTCTGCATTGGGTGGCACCAGATGAGGACATCCTAGGGTACGTTCCGTATGGCTGGTGTAAGCCCTGGAAAAAACGATGATTTTAGTACTGTCTCAACCTGCGAGGACGGACTTACTCTTTTTTAAGTTTGATTATTTCACCCTCTTTTTTCATCCGATATTCGCCATCATTTAATGTAAATATAGTGCCTCTGTTCCTGCTGGAACTGATTGAAAATACCCTGTCCTTTTCAATACAATTTACAGGCGGGTTCATATCATTAAAGCAAAGCCTGTCATTTTTACCTTCTTCTTTATAACCCTCACCAAATAACCAGAATGTCACATAAAAATGACCATCACTGTCAGGTTCAGGAATGCCATGTTTATCTTTTAACATACCTTTGTTTTTTAACCATCAGTTAATCTTTCCTTTATCCGTTGGCGGAAAAATGGTGACCAGAACATCACTGAAACCACTACTTCTGTGGTGAACGGCTATGATCTCCATGGGGCGCCCCTCAAGCCGTTCTCCTGCCTTAATCCATGCCTGCATCTGAATATCTGTCAGCTTTGCCATAGTGTTGCATTAACATTGAATAGTGCTTTGTACCCAAGCTGGAGCGAGGAAAGTACTTTGGGTACAAAGAAAATGCGCGATGTTATGCAACAGCATGAAAATAATAAAGCCCGCAATTAGCGGGCTTTATTGGTTTTCTGCTACTGAGTGCGACTGTATGCAACTTTACTCAATATTCTGGATCTGTTCACGCATCTGCTCAATCAGCACCTTCAGCTCAATAGCCGAAGTGGTAACCTCTGCATTGATTGATTTAGACGCCAGCGTATTCGATTCGCGGTTAAATTCCTGCATCATAAAGTCGAGGCGGCGGCCCACCGCTTCTTTCTTTTTCAGGATGTTATAGGTTTCTTTAACATGCGCTTCCAGACGATCCAACTCTTCCGCCACGTCCACGCGCTGCGCCAGCATAATCAGTTCCTGCTCAACCCGATTACTGTCCAGCTGAACCTGAGCCTCTTCCAGTTTGGTAACCAGACGTTCGCGCTGCCATTTCAACACGTCCGGCATCTGCGCACGTACTTTAGTCACTTCAGTACTGACGCCTTCCAGCCGTTGTTCAATCAATGATTTTAACGCGGCGCCTTCCGTTTCACGGGCGGCGATAAAGTCGTCCAGAGCGCTGTCCAGCGCGCTCAGCAACTCTGCGGAAATGGCATCCAAATCCTGTTCTTCTGCTGACATGACGCCAGGCCAGCGCAAAATATCGACCGGATTGATTTCGCCCTCGTCGCTCTGCATTTTGACCCAGTTGGCGGCTTTAACCAGCTGGATAGCCAGTTTTTCATTCAGCACCAGAGAGCTCTGCGCGCGCGCGTCTGCGTCAAAACGCAGATTACACTCGATTTTACCGCGGGTCAGTCGGTTGCGAATACGTTCGCGGATCACCGGCTCCAGGCCGCGAAACTGCTCGGGCAGACGAATATAGGTTTCTAAATAGCGCTGGTTTACGGAACGAAGCTCCCAGGCTGCGCTGCCCCATTCGCCTTTGGTTTCACGCCGGGCGTAGGCGGTCATACTGCGGATCATTATGCGTACCCGTTTTCAGAATAAGTTCAGGTGATTATAGCGGTGCCGGCCTTGCCTTAACAGGCATCTGGTCAAACTCTGACAAATCAATGGGATTGAGGCGGCGCTTACTATCGCGCCAGCTGCACAGAAACCGCGTTACCAGCAGGCTGTCATAGGCATTCGGCTGTGAAATCCGTATAATGCGCAGCCAATCACGATTTTCAAGCCGGAGAAAAACCATGCGTCCAGCAGGCCGTAATGCCCATCAGGTGCGTCCCGTCACCCTGACTCGCCACTACACCAAACATGCGGAAGGCTCCGTTCTGGTTGAATTCGGTGAAACCAAAGTCCTTTGCACCGCCACCATTGAGGAAGGCGTGCCGCGCTTTCTGAAAGGACAGGGCCAGGGCTGGGTAACCGCAGAATATGGCATGCTGCCACGCGCTACCCATAGCCGTAACGCTCGCGAAGCGGCCAAAGGCAAGCAGGGCGGCCGCACGCTGGAAATTCAGCGTCTGATTGCCCGTTCCCTGCGAGCAGCGCTGGATCTGAAAGCGCTGGGCGAATTCACCATCACGCTGGACTGCGACGTCCTGCAGGCGGATGGCGGCACGCGTACCGCTTCTATTACCGGCGCCTGCGTAGCGCTGGCAGATGCGCTTAATCATCTGGTCGCTATCGGCAAGCTGAAAGCCAACCCAATGAAGGGGATGGTCGCCGCCGTGTCTGTCGGCATCGTCAACGGCGAAGCGTTATGCGATCTGGAATATGTCGAAGATTCCGCTGCGGAAACCGACATGAACGTAGTCATGACCGAAGATGGCCGCATGATTGAAGTGCAGGGCACGGCAGAAGGCGAGCCGTTCAGCCATGACGAGCTGCTGACGCTGCTGTCGCTGGCTCGCGGCGGTATTGATACGCTGATTCAGGCGCAGAAAGCGGCGCTACAAGACTGATTTCCCCAGGCGACCAGAGAGTCGCCTTTTTTAATGATTGAGGAGCGAGACATGAAAGCCTGGCAGCGCCAATTTATCGAATTTGCTATTAATAAGCAGGTCCTGAAATTTGGAGAGTTCACGCTGAAATCCGGACGTAAAAGCCCCTATTTCTTTAACGCGGGCTTGTTTAACACGGGCCGTGACCTGGCGCTGTTAGGCCGTTTCTATGCGCAGGCGCTGGTGGATTCCGCTATCGATTTCGATCTGGTGTTCGGCCCGGCCTATAAAGGCATTCCTATCGCTACTACCACCGCCGTTGCGCTGGCCGATCACCACGACCGCGATGTGCCTTACTGCTTCAACCGTAAGGAAGCGAAGGACCACGGCGAAGGCGGAACGCTGGTCGGCAGCCCGTTACAGGGCCGTATTATGCTGGTAGATGACGTTATTACCGCCGGTACCGCTATTCGCGAATCGATGGAGATTATCTCGGC
Organism: Erwinia plantamica; assembly: GCF_043420595.1. Classification (NCBI taxonomy): domain Bacteria; kingdom Pseudomonadati; phylum Pseudomonadota; class Gammaproteobacteria; order Enterobacterales; family Erwiniaceae; genus Erwinia; species Erwinia plantamica. The sequence goes on along the minus strand of NZ_JBGCUC010000018.1, from coordinate 87,043 downwards.
GAATAAGGCGACCCTGGCCGGCGTGCTGATTTCGCTGGATCGTCAGGAGCGAGGCCGCGGACAGGCGTCGGCTATTCAGGAAGTGGAGCGCGATTACGGCTGCAAGGTTATTGCCATCATCACGCTGAACGATCTGATTAGCTACCTGGAAGAGAAACCGGAGCTGGCCGATCATCTGGCCGCCGTCCGGGCCTACCGCAAAGAGTACGGTATCTGACGAATGCGGGCCGCGAGTTGCGGCCCTTTCATTTCACACCGGCTGGAAGGCCAACTGCGGCCTTCTCGATTCAGATCAGCTGGCAGGCCAACCGCGGCCTTCCCGATTCAGACCGGCTGACAGGCCAACCGCGGCCTTCCCGATTCAGATCAGCTGGCAGGCCAACTGTGGCCTTCCCGATTCAGACCGGCTGACAGGCCAACTGCGGCCTTCCCGATTCAGACCAGCTGACAGGCCAGCAGCGGCCAGCGCGTTTCAAATTCCACCGTCGGGCGATAGCGGAAGTCGGAACGCACAAAGCGCGACAGCAAACCCTCACAGAAAGCCAGCAGCTGCGAGGCCAGCAGCGCCTCCTCCGTCTGGAATCCTTCGCCGGTACGCATTTTCTGCTCGCGCAGCACCTGCTTCAGCTGCACCTCAATCCGTTCGAACAGCTGGTTAATTCTGCTTTGCAGGCGGTCCTGCTCGAACATCAACGCATGGCCGGTCAGAATACGTGATAAGCCCGGATTACGCTCACCAAAGCCCAGGATCAGCTGGATAATCAGCCGTAAACGCGGCAGCGTCTCTTTTTCATCCTGCAAGATTAGATTGATGCGCGTAATCAGGCTGTCTTCAATAAACTCAATCAGGCTGTCAAACATGCGGGTTTTGCTGGGAAAGTGCCGGTAAAGCGCAGCTTCAGAAACCCCCACGCTTGCCGCCAGTTTGGCGGTAGTGATCCGCTGGCTACCATCGCTGGATTCCAGCATCTGCGCCAGCGCCTGCAGTATTTCTTCGCGACGATTCCTTTTCGCACTTTTTTTCTCTGCCATGTCCTGAAAGACCCCTGAAATATCACCATGTACGGGCAAGCGCCCACGCAACATCCGTGAGCCATCACGCTCACGGTGGAAATAAGGACGGGTACTCTGGTCGGTCGTTACTGACGACCCGAGTGGCCGAAGCCGCCTTCGCCGCGCACGCTGGCGTCGAAGTCATTAACCAGATTGAATTCAGCCTGAACGACCGGTACAAACACCATTTGCGCGATACGCTCGCCTGGCTCAATGCTGAACGTCTCCTGGCTGCGGTTCCAGACGGAAACCATCAGCTGTCCCTGATAATCGGAGTCGATTAGCCCGACCAGGTTGCCCAGCACCACGCCATGCTTATGGCCGAGGCCGGAGCGCGGCAGGATAACGGCCGCCAGCTGCGGGTCGCCAATATGGATAGCCAGGCCGGTCGGTACCAGCGTGGTCGCGCCCGGCGCCAGCTGTACCGCCTCGTCCAGGCAGGCGCGCAGATCGAGACCAGCGGAGCCGGAAGTGGCATAGGCGGGCAGAGGGAAAGTGGTGCCCACGCGCGGGTCTAAAATCTTAACGTCGATTTTTTTCTTCATAACGGCTGACTATCTCGTCCAGTAATTGTTGGCCCAGGAGCTGCTTATCGCCGAGCGGTAAGGCTTTATTCCCTTCCTGCCAGAAAAGATGCAGGGCATTGGTATCGCTGTTGAAACCGTGCCCGGCTTTTGAAACATCGTTGGCGCAAATCAGATCCAGATTCTTCCGAATCCTTTTTTGCCGGGCGTATTCTTCCACATTCCGGGTTTCCGCTGCAAACCCCACCACGTACGGGCGATTTTGCTGCATGGCCGCGACGCCCGCGACGATATCCGGATTCTTAATCATCTTCAGCAGGATTTCGTCGCCCTGCTTTTTGATTTTCTCGCTGGAGACTTCCGCAGCGCGGTAGTCGCCGACGGCAGCGGCCGCGATAAAAATCTGCTGTTCGGCGGCGCTGGCCATCACCGCCTGCTGCATTTCCAGCGCGCTTATCACGTCGATACGTTTGACGCCCGGCGGCGTGGCTAAGGCGACCGGCCCGGCGACCAGCGTCACGTTAGCGCCCCGTTTTGCGGCGGCGGCAGCCACGGCGAAGCCCATTTTACCCGAGCTGTGGTTGCTAATGAACCGGACTGGATCAAGCGATTCGCGGGTTGGGCCAGCGGTTACCATCACATTAAGGTGCGTTAAATCGTGCTGCGGCGTCGCCCAGCGGACGGCTTCGTCCACAATAGTCAGCGGATCTAACATTCGGCCCGGCCCGACGTCGCCGCAGGCCTGGCTGCCGCTGTCCGGCCCCCAAATCATCAGGCCGCGCGCCTGCAAAACCTGAAGATTATGCTGCGTGGCGGCGGCACGATACATCTGCTGGTTCATGGCGGGAACGACGGCAACAGGCGCCGCCGTCGCCAGGCAAATCGTGGTAACCAAATCGTTAGCCATGCCTGCGGCGACGCGAGCGATAAGATCGGCCGTGGCGGGTGCCAGGATCACCAGGTCAGCCCATTTTCCCAGTTCGATATGCCCCATCGCCGCTTCCGCCGCCGGATCGAGCAGGTCGTCGCTGACCGGATGACCCGATACGGCCTGTAGACTCAGCGGCGTGATAAATGCTTTGGCTGCGGCAGTCAGCACGACGCGCACTTCCGCCCCGCGATCGCGCAGGCGTCTTACCAGCTCAGGCGCCTTGTAGGCAGCGATACCGCCGCTTACGCCCAGCACAATACGTTTACCGGTTAATGTCATAGTTTCTGCTCCATTGAGCCAGCAGGGCGCCCGCGCGCCGGAATTCCGCCATTTTATCATAATCCCTGCCTGCTGACTTTTAGCACAACGACCGTACTGTAAAGCAGCCCGGCAGACGGAAAAATGCATGGAAAACTACTGTATATAATGCCATGATTTAGCCAGCTACGGAAGGAGAAAGCGGATGAAGAAGCCATGGAAAAAAATGCCACCGCGCGAAAAGCTGGTGGCAGGCGGGGCCGGCACGTTAACGGATACGGAACTGCTGGCGATTTTTTTACGTACCGGCGCGCGCGGTGTCCACGTAATGACGCTGGCGCAACAGCTGCTGGAGGAGTTCGGTTCGCTGCACCGGCTGATGACGGCGGACAAAGACGCGTTTTTACGGGTGAAAGGCGTAGGCGTGGCGAAGTATGCCCAGCTGAATGCCATTGCCGAACTGGGCAGGCGTTTTTTCACCTGTGCGGATTCGGTAAAACAGGCCATGCAAAGCCCGGGCGATATGGTGAATTTCCTGCACAGCAAGCTGGCGCATCGTGAACGGGAAATATTTATGGTGGTTTTTTTTGATAATCAGCATCGGGTCATTCACACCAGTGAAATGTTTGCGGGCACGATAGCCAGCGTAGAGGTGCATCCGCGTGAAATCGTGCGTGAAGCGCTGAAGCAAAACGCGGCGGCGATTATCCTGGCGCATAACCATCCCTCGGGCATTTCGGCGCCCAGCATGGCAGATCGCGATGTGACTCAACAGGTTAACGACTGCTGCAAGCTGTTTAACATCCGCGTGCTTGACCATATTGTTATCGGTCAGGGCGAATATGTTTCCTTTGCGGAAAAAGGCTGGCTGTAATGCGGAAAAAAGCGGCAAACCGTGTTTTTTCCCACGTAGCGGCGGTGCTTTTTCCGTTCAAATGCGGCAATTTTGCGCGATCCAAAGGGATCTTTATCTGTTCGGGACTTGAGCACCAGCGTTGCAGGGCGTATACTACGCCACCTTTGAGAATCTCGGGTTTGGCATTTGGGCCTGCTCAGCGGGTTCACATAGAACTCGCCTGGATGGGCTAAGAGCCTGACGAGGCGGCCAAGACCTTATTTTTAAAGCTCGAGCTTATTTGATTTTTGGAGAATTGACATGTCACGAGTCTGCCAGGTAACTGGAAAGCGTCCGGTGACGGGTAACAACCGTTCCCACGCAATGAACGCGACGAAACGCCGTTTCCTGCCGAACCTGCACTCTCACCGTTTCTGGGTTGAGAGCGAAAAGCGCTTCGTTACACTGCGCGTATCTGCCAAAGGCATGCGCGTAATTGATAAAAAGGGTATTGAGACGGTTCTGGCCGATCTGCGTACCCGCGGTGAGAAGTACTAAGGTAAGGAACTGAAACATGGCTAAAGGTATTCGTGAGAAGATCAAGCTGGTTTCTTCTGCTGGTACAGGTCACTTCTATACCACCACGAAGAACAAGCGTACTAAGCCGGAAAAACTGGAACTGAAGAAATTCGATCCTGTTGTCCGCCAGCACGTGATCTACAAAGAAGCTAAAATCAAGTAATTGACTTTAGCGACTGAAAAACCCTGCCTCGGCGGGGTTTTTTCTTTTGTGCGCCTGAAAACATTTGCACGTCTGAAAACATCTGTACGCCTGAAAACATCTGCGGGAGGTTTGTATGCCGGAATTACCAGAGGTTGAAACCAGCCGACGCGGTATCGAACCGCACCTTGTCGGCGCCACCATTCTGCACGCCGTGGTGCGCAACGGCCGGTTGCGCTGGCCGGTCTCGCATGAAATCCACAGCCTCAGCGACCAGCCGGTACTCAGCGTACAGCGCCGCGCCAAATATCTGCTGTTGGAGCTGCCTGAAGGCTGGATCATCATCCATCTTGGCATGTCCGGCAGTCTACGCGTGTTGTCAGAAGAAGCACCGCCGGCGAAGCATGACCATGTGGATTTGGTGATGAGCAACGGCAAAGTGCTGCGCTATACCGATCCTCGCCGCTTTGGCGCCTGGCTGTGGAGCAGCGATCTGGCCGCCAGTAACGTACTGGCCCATCTTGGCCCGGAGCCGCTGAGTGAAGCTTTTAACGCGGATTACCTGTTTGAGAAGTCGCGCAGCAGGCGTACGCCGGTCAAGCCCTGGCTGATGGACAACAAGCTGGTGGTGGGCGTTGGCAACATTTACGCCAGCGAATCGCTGTTTGCCGCCGGGATCCATCCCGATCGACCGGCAATGGCGTTGACCAGAGAAGAAGTGGTTCTGCTGACGGAAACGATCAAGGCCGTGCTGCTGCGATCGATTGAGCAGGGCGGCACCACGCTGCGTGATTTCCTGCAGTCGGACGGCAAACCGGGCTATTTCGCGCAGGAGCTACAGGTCTATGGCCGTGCTGGCGAACCCTGCCGCGTTTGCGCTACGCCGATCGTAGGCGCCAAACACGCGCAGCGCAGCACCTTCTATTGCCCGACCTGTCAGAAATAATCAGGCGGAGAGCTTTGCCAGCAGCGCGCTGTGCACCGACGGCGGCAGGAAAGCGCTGACGTCGCCGTGATGGCGCGCCACCTCTTTGACCAGCGTGGAAGAGATAAACGAATATTTTTCTGAAGGCATCAGAAACACGCTTTCCAGCTCCGCCAGCAGGTGCCGATTCATATGCGCCAGCTGCATTTCGTATTCAAAATCGGACACCGCCCGCAGGCCGCGCACCAGGACGTTGGCCTGCTGATCCCGCGCGAAGTTCGCCATCAGATCGCTGAATCCTACCACTTCCACATTCGGCAAGTGTGCGACCACCTGTTGCGCCAGCACCACGCGTTCATCCAGCGAGAACATCGGCTTTTTACTGGGGCTGGCGGCAATAGCCAGGACGATATGGTCAAACATTAACGCGGCGCGCGTGACGATATCCAGATGACCGTTGGTCATGGGATCGAAAGTGCCGGGATAGATCGCTTTTGTGCTCATAGGCCGCCTTTGCCGGAAGCGTGGGAAGAGTGGTTCAGCGCCCAGAGCGCCGTGTATTTATTGAAGGTGTACTGCGCGTTAACCACGGCAAGCAGCCAGCCCTGTTTGCCATCCAGAAAACCGGCGCGCAGCACCAGCGTTTTCAGGAAGGCGCCCAGCGTATGGGCGAAAATTGAAAACAGGCCGCACTTTTTCCCCTGGTGGTGACGCTGCTTCGCCCAGGCTTCGGCATAGGCGAACTGCTTCCACTGAAACGCAGAGAAATCGCGGCAGGTCAGATGCAGCAGATCGCCCTTCAGCGCCACCACCTGCGCCCCTCTGGCTTCCAGCGATTCATGCACCTGATGATCGTTATAGCCGTATTCACGTGGATAGAGACGAGTCACGCGGTCAGGATACCAGCCGCTGTGGCGCATAAAACGCCCCAGAAACAGATTGCGGCGGCCCAGGCTATAAACCGTGGCGGGCGCGGCAGGCTGTTGCAGCACGGATTCGATAGCGGCGCGCAGCTGCGGCGTCACGCGCTCGTCGCTGTCGATCATCAAAATCATCGGATGCGTGGCATAGCTTTGCGCCAGCTGGCGCTGTTTGCCGTAGCCGTGCCATTCGCGGGAGTGAAACACTTTGGCGCCGTGGCGGGCGGCGATTTGCGGCGTGCCGTCGCTGCTGCCGGAGTCCAGCAGCACAATCTCGTCGGCCCAGTTCACGGACTCCAGACATTCCGGCAGCAGCTCGGCTGCGTCTTTAGCGATCAGCACGACCGACAGAAGCTGACGTGAAGGCATTTAGTGATTCCGCTGTGGCAGATAGGGTTCAAGTAACTGTAGCAGACGCTGTAGCGCGCCCTGATTCTGGTGCAGTACCTCTACCGCATGGCGGCCGTAGTAAAGACGATAGTCTTCGTCGGTCAGCAGCGTGCCGATCTCTTTATCCAGCGAGTCGGCATCGGTTACGGCGATCAGGCCGTCCGCCTGCTGAAGTTTTGCACAGATATCTTTGAAGTTAAACGTATGCGGCCCCATCAGCACGGGGATAGCATGTGCGGCGGCCTCGAGCGGATTATGCCCGCCGCGCTCCACCAGGCTGCCGCCGACGAAAGCCAGATCGGCGATGCCGTAGAGCAGCATCAGTTCGCCCATCGTATCGCCAATCACCACCTGGGTGCCGCTGGAAGGGATCTCGCCGCTGCTGCGTAGCGTGTAGCTGAAGCCGGCCTTTTGCGTCATGTCGCGAGCCGTGTCGAAACGTTCCGGATGGCGCGGTACCAGGATGAGCAGCAAAGAAGGAAAACGCGCCAGGAGCTTGCGGTGCGCTTCCAGAATAATGCTTTCCTCGCCTTCGTGCGTGCTGGTGGCTATCCATACCGGACGACGCGGCGCCCACTGCCGACGCAGCGTGACCGCGCGGGCGGCCAGCTCGGGCGTTACGGAAATATCGAACTTCAGGCTGCCGGTCACCGCCAGCTGGGAACGCTTCAGGCCAAGCGCCACAAAGCGTTCGCCGTCTTCCTCGTTCTGCGCCGCGATCAGCGTAATCTTTTGCAGCAGACGCTGCATAAATTTACCGAGCTTGCCGTACCCTTTCGCCGAACGCTCCGACAGGCGGGCGTTCGCGATGACCAGCGGGATTTTTCGGGCGTGAAGCTGCGCGATCATATTCGGCCACAGCTCGGTTTCCATAATGATGACCAGCCGCGGGCTGACATTATCCAGAAAACGGTTCATCGAGCCGGGCAGATCGTAAGGCAGATAGACGTGATGAACATCTTTACCGAAGGCGGAAGCCGCTCGTTCCGAACCGGTCGGCGTCATGGTCGTCACGGTAATCGGCATCGTGGGATAACGGTGGCGCAGCGCCCTGACCAGCGGCACGGCGGCCAGCGTCTCGCCGACAGAAACGGAGTGCAGGAGTATACCGTCCGGCTTGACCTTGCCTTTACAGTAGCCGTAGCGTTCGGCCCAGCGCTTCCGGTAGGCGGGCGCTTTTCTGCCGCGTAACCAGAGCCGGAGCCAAATCAGCGGCTGAATAAGATAGAGCAGGACGGAATAAATTGTTGTCATCACAGTGTTTACGAATTACGGAGTGACTCGCGTCAGAAAGTGCCGGAAAAGAGAAACATTACCGCATGTTAGCAGATAAGTCGCGCATGCTCACACCTTCTTCTCAGGCCTGTCGCAACACTTGTTGATATAGCGCATGAAGCTGCCCTGCCAGGCGCTGCGGCGAGCAGGGGAGAACGCGCTCCCGGGCCGCATCGCCCATGCGCGCATCAACGCTTCTGAGCGGGATGGCCTGCGCGGCGGCGCTCAGTGCCACAATATCCAGCGCGTCGCAAACGTAGCCCTGCTCGCCGTTAACGATAAACTCTGCGCCGCCGCAGGTGTCGCTGGTGATGACCGGCAGACCGCAGGCCATCGCTTCCAGGATCACGTTAGGGAAAGGATCGTAAAGCGTGGGCAGGATCAGCGCGTCGGCCGCATGGTAATAAGGGATCACGTTGTGCTGCACGCCGACAAAGTGGACGCGTTTTTCGCAGCCCAGCGCGCGGGCGTGGCTAAGATAGCGGGCCTGCTGTTTATCCTGACCCACCACCAGCAGGTGCGCTTCGGTAGCGGCCAGGGCGCTGATGGAGGCCCTTAATCCTTTGCGCTCGAAACCGGAACCGACGTAAATAAACACTTTGGCTTCGTCAGGCAGACGCAACGACGCGCGCGCCTGCTGGCGCTCGGCCGGCGTGGCAGGCTGAAAGCGCTGCGCGTCAATCGCGTTGTAGATCACCGCGAACTTCTCTTCCGGCACCTGAAAACAGCGCATGATATCGTTTTTTACCATCAGCGAATTACAGATGATTTTTTTCAGCGCAGGTGAGCGGAACATCTCTTCTTCCGCCGCCATCACATAGCGATGATAAGGGCTTAAATCGGCCAGCAGCTTTTGCACGGGCGAAACGATGCGCGCTCTTTGCGCCAGCCAGACGCGATGCACGCCGTCGCCGGCGCGAAAAATATCGCAGCCCGCAATGCGCTCGTGGCTTTGTACGATATCAAACTTCTCTCGCTGCCAGCATGCACGCGCCGCCAGCGCAAAGCCGCGCTCGCGCGAGATGCGTCCCCATTTTTTCGGGTTACAGATATGCAGGTGCCATTCCGGTTTCGGCTCGCCCTGCCAGCTGCGGGTGATGATGTTCAGATCCAGACTGTCATCGTCCAGCGCCTCCAGCGCCCGCGAAATAAACCGCTCCGCGCCGCCGTCCGGGCGATATTTTTGCCGCACTATAGCCAGTCGTACTTTACTCATCCAGATAGTTCCTTGCGGCTTTGACCACGTCATCAAGTGGGATGGCAGAAAGATAACGGGTCTCGGTCCTGGTATTAATGCTGTCCGGCGAAGGGAGAGGCGCATAGTCGCCGGCCCAGATCACCTGATTATTGTCGCCCCAGGGACGCCACTGCTTAAGCTTGGTCGGGCCAAACAGCGCGATACACGGCGTATCCAGCGCGGCGGCCATATGCATCGGCGCGGAATCGACGCCGATAAACAGGCGGGCATGATCGATCAGCGAAGCCAGCTGCGGCAGCGACAGCTTTCCGGCCAGCGAAATCGCTTTGCCGGGACACAGCGAGAGAATATGGTCGATCATCGCCAGCTCTTTTTTGTCCGGCGCGGCGGTCAGCACGATATCGATCTGCTCAGAGGCCAGCGCGGCGATCAGCCCGGCCACTTTGTCATCTTCCCAGCATTTAAAAATCCAGCGCGAGGTAGGCTGGATAACGATATAGGGACGCGTAACCTTGCTTTGCGCCAGCACGGTTTGCGTATGTGACCAGTCGCTTTCGCTGTAGTGCATCGCTGCCGGGAAACCGGAAAAGGGAATATTCAGCGGCTGTAGCGCGGCCAGGTTTTGCTCAACGGTATGCAGCTGGCTGTGGTTGCTGGTGGACACGAGGTGCGTATGCGCCCGTTGCCAGAAGGCGTTGCGACGCTTGTTGTAAGCGAACCCAATCCGAACCGGCGCGCCGGAAAGGGCGGTGATAATCGCGCTGCGCCACTGATCGGCCAGGTTGATGACCAGATCGTAGCCTTCCTGGCGGATCGCCTTAAGCAGCGCGGCTTCATGGCGCAAATGCGCCAGCGTTCCCTCGTTTTTCCATTTGCGATCGATAAAGCGCAGCTGACGAATATGCGGATGCGCCTGCAGCATCGGCAGCGTCTCTTTATAGAGCAGCACGTCGACGGCGGCCTGCGGATAGCGCTGGCGCAGCGCCTCAATAACCGGCGTGGTAAGCAGCATATCGCCATGGTGACGCAGCTTGATCAGCAAAATCTTTCGCGGCGCAAAGGAGGCGGGAATCGACGAAGAAGTGGCCATACTCATGGGATCTCAAAATAAAGTGGACCGATTGTAAGGGAAAGCTCGTGCAGGAAAAAGGCGCCGCGCATTACGAACGACGCCAGCGGTAAATCCGGCTCAGCCAGAGCAACAGCTGATACCACTGTTTAACGCCGCGCGCGTTGCGCAGCATCCGTCCCGGCGTTTTGCTGGCGAGCAGATCCGCTATCATCGCCTGCCGTGCTTCAGCATCAGGTTCACGCCGTAAAGCGTGGCAAACGGTCAGCGCCTCTTTGGTTACCTGACGATAAATTGCCGGACCAATTTTAACTTTATCGCGATAGCGCAGGTTGATCTCATCCAGCATCCGGGCGATTTTCAGATAATGACGCTGATACTCGACGTTAGCCATACCGCTGCGCTTGCGGTTGCTGATTGACTGGTCGTGCACGTAGTACCGATAAAAAACCTTATCGGTGTAGCGTACGCGACGGGCGTTCAGCATGAGTTCGGTCGTCCACGGGATATCCTGATGGTGCAGGCCGGGTTCAAACTGTAGGTGCAGCTGGTCGATTAGCGAACGGCGATAGATACCCAGCCACACGACGTGCAGATAGCGGTTGGACGCCAGCGCCTTGTTCAGCCATTCTGCGCCGCTCAGCACCGGCGTAGCCTGTAGACGGTCGGCAGGAATAAGCGTTTTTGCCCGGCCCGATCCCCAAAAAACGCGCTCGGCGTTACACTGCGCCACGTCCAGATCGTCCTGTTCCGCCATGGCGATCAGCGTGCTGTACATCTCTGGCGAAAGCGTATCGTCGGCGTCGGGGAAAGTGACATATTTGCCGCGCGCTATCGCCAGCCCGGCGTTGCGGGCGCGGGAAACGCCGCCGTTAGCCTGGTCGATCACGGTGATATGGTCATATTCGCTGGCGTAGCGGTGCGCCAGCTGCGCCGAAGCATCCGTCGAGCCGTCATTGACGATGATGATTTCCAGCGAGGCCAGCGTTTGCGCCAGCATTGAGTCGATAAAAGCCTGAAAGCTGGTTCCGGCGTTGTACATCGGGACGATCGCGCTCAGCAAAGGCGCTGAGGAGGTATCTTGCGGTTTCATGCTCAGGATGACGTCTTCTTTTCTTGTAATGGCCGCTTGCGCGCGCAGATAAAATCATAAATATCGTCGAGCTTGCGATTATCCAGCTCGTAAAGCTGCTCGACGGGATGATTAAACTTATACAGGGCGTGAAAAACAAACGACGACGGCGCGATATGATTCGGCCCGATTAACAGCACGTCGCCCAGCGGACGCTGCTCTTCAACGCAGCAAGGCCCGTAGATCAGGATCACTGGCACATTTTGCGAGTCAGCGATGTAGATGTTGCCCGAGTCGGAGGCGATGTAAAAATCCATCTGGCTGATGGCGTAGGGCAGGCCTTCCAGCGAAACCTTACCGATCATGTTAACGATGTTATCGCTTTCACCCACCACTTTATTGAGCTCGTGCAGGCGAGTAAGTTCATTTGGCGCGCCAAAAACATAAAACAGGCAGGGCAGCCCGCTCAGCCTGTCGAACAGGGCTTTCCAGATCGTCGGCGGAATGGTTTTCGCCTGGTTGCCGGCCGAAATACTGATGCCGATTTTAATCTTGTCCGTTCTGAACACTTCTTCCGGCGTAGTGTCCGGCTTCAGCAGCGGCAGCGTGGCGTGCTTGGGATAGCTTTCTTTGGTCAGCGAACGATCGGCCAGCCTGAGGTAGTTTTCCAGGGTTAGCGAATACTTATCGTGTTCCACGGTGCCGGTCGCGGTCAGATAAAAGATCCCCTGATACCATTTGCGGCGGTACATCGACAGAAACTGCTTGTTGCTCGCGTTACAGCAGGCGGCATAAAACAGATTGGTATTATTGGGATGCAGCAGATAGACGTTTTCATAGCGATTCATCAGCTTCAGGGCCAGCTTCAGCTTGCTGTACGTGCTGCTTTTATGCTCTTCAATATAAAAAATGTCCGCCAGCGTGCTGTCGTGCTCCGCCAGCGGTGCAACGGTACGGCTCAGCAGCGCGTCGCTCTTTTCAAGATGCGCCAGCAGGGGGGTGATATTGACAAAATCGCCGATTTTCGCCGTCTGGATCACCAGATTACGGGCCTCTTTTTTATGGCTGAGTTTCATCAACAGCTTAAAAGGCAGTAAAAGTAAAAACAGCAACACATAATTCACGCTCTGTTCTCCCTGAGCGAAAAGTGCCGGTATTCAGCTGCCACAGATGACGTTTGTAACGTTTTCACCGTGCTCTGATAGCCGTTTTCGGTTATGAGCGTATTCATACTGAAACCTTAAAAGATAAAAATGCGCGTCCGGCCAGGCCAGGGAGCGCGCCAGAATAATGTCTGACCCTCTCAGACATCTCCGATCCGCAAACGTTGCGTGGGCCTAAGAAGCGATCAGCGCAAGATACTGTTTGCAGATTGCTTCGATGCTGTAAGCCTCCAAATCAAGCTGTGAAACATCAGGCGGGTTTGACCAGACGTCCGCGATAGTGTCCGCCAGCGACTCCACATCCAGGTTCGCCAGGCCGCGAGCCAGTTCGCCGGTCATGATCGACACGGGGCCGCCGGGACAGCGCGTACTGACTACGGGCACCTGGCAAATCAGCGCTTCTACCAGCACGTTGCCGAAGCCTTCGCTGTCCGAGCTGACCACCAGCAGCTTCGCGTTGCGGATCCAGGGATAGGGGTTGCTGGTAAAACCTTTAAAAATTACCCGATCCTGAATGCCCAGCGTTAGCGCCAGTTTCTTAATTTTTCCTACTGCTTCATCCGTGCCCTGGCCGATTAAAACCAGCGGCGCGCTTATCCCCGTTTTGGCATAGGCGCGCAGCAGCCTGTCGTGGCGCTTGGTCTGGTGAAAGCGGCCGACGTGGATCAGATAGGGTTCGCCCGCCATCTCGCAGGGCTGCATAGCCGCGGTACGAACGGTATCAAAATCGAAAGGGTTGAAAATGATCCGCTCGTGCTTTGGCTGTATCGCAAAGGAGCGTTTCAAATCGCTGACCACGTACTGAGAGACGCCGATGATATTCCGGTTTTGATATACGCGGCGCGTTTTCAGTTTCTTCTGCCACAGGGAAAAGCCCTGCCGGTGGGCCAGATAAGAGGCGGAAAAGACGCCGTGCAGGCAAAACCAGGTCTTGTCCTTGTCGAGATGGCGACAGCGGCTGACGATACGGTCGGTTTTGTGCAGGTGCGATACCACCAGGTCGAAACGGCCCTGCTCTTTTTCGGCCTGCATTATCGCCCGATCCAGGCAGGCTGCGCGCCGGCTCAGCTCCGTAAGTTTCCGCCAGGGCATATGGCAGGTATCCTGAATGACCTGATAATCCAGCCCGGCAGGAATGGCGTAATCGCAGACGGCACGCAGCGAAAACAGCGAAACCCGATGACCGCGCTCTATCAGCCCTTTGGAAAGCGTCAGCACAACTTTCTCCGCGCCCCCGCCGGGCAGACCATCAATGATCATTAATACGCGCTTGGACAATTTTGTACCCTTAGCAGAGAAAATCATGCGGTGCCGACCGATTCCAGGCCACTAACCGCACGAAAAAAAGCATTTTTTTATCTAGTCGGGCAAGTCCCTTGCCGTAGCCCGGTAAAGCTGTCCTGCCGATCCTGTCAGGCTGAGCCAGTTTTATCTGTTTATCTTAGAAAAATAAAAAAGATAGCGCCATAGCCAATCGCTTTCGCGCCGTTGCGCTGCAATTACTGTTGCGTCCCGTCATGCCGCTGTTACCATACCGGCAGAGTTAACACGAGGTTAACGCGGAGCGCCGCATCGACATGAAAAAACCTGCTTTCTTACTCACCATCGATACGGAAGGTGATAATCTCTGGCGTAATCGCTCTGGTCAGGTGACCACCGAAAATGCCGCCTGGCTTGCCCGCTTTCAGCAGCTTTGCGAGAAATATACCTTTAAACCGACCTGGTTGACGAACTATGAAATGGCCGTCGATCCGGTTTATATCGATTTTGCCCGCGATGTTATCGCTCGCGGCCAGGGCGAAGTAGGCATGCATCTGCACGCCTGGAACAGCCCGCCAGCCTATGAATTAACCGACAACGACTGGCAGCATCAGCCCTATCTGATTGAATACCCTCGTGAAGAGATACGCAAAAAAGTCGCTTTTATGACTGAGCTGCTGGAAGAGACGTTTAACGTCAAAATGCTCAGCCACCGTGCGGGACGCTGGGCGTTCAACGAGTATTACGCTCAGCTGCTGGTCGAACACGGCTACCGGGTTGACTGCTCGGTGACGCCGGGCGTTAACTGGCGGTTTTCCCCGGGCGCGCCGCAGGGCAACGGCGGCACGGACTATACGCACTTTCCCCGCTCGGCTTACCATCCCGATAGCGCAGATATTTCTCGTCCCGGCAATTCACCGCTGCTGGAAGTGCCGATGACCATCCGTTATAAGCACTCCGGGCTGATGAATGCGGTTAAACAGGGCTACGATCGCCTGCGCGGCAAGCGCCGCAGCCCTTCCGTTTACTGGCTGCGCCCGACTGGCGGCAACGCGCAGCAGATGATCGACCTGGCGGAAAAAACGCTGGCGGAAGGCGCTGACTACGTAGAGTTTATGCTGCACTCCAGCGAGTTTATGCCCGATGGCAGCCCGACCTTTAAAACGGCGGCCGATATTGACCGGCTCTATGACGATCTGGCGCAGCTGTTCAGCTGGCTGCAAAGCCGCACTCATGGCATGACGCTGGCGGAGTATGCCGCCGCGAAAGCCGGCACCTGAACAGAAACGGGGCCGTTAAAGGCCCCGTTTTCTCACCGTCAGCATTTTCCTTTTATAACTCGTCCTGATTTTGCCGTTCAGCAAAAAACGCCCCAGGCCGACCTGCGCGATCCGCGCTCTCACTTTGTCGCCCTGCGAGGTTCCTCGCAGATCGGCATGGTAGCGATTGGCGATATCCAGCCAGTGGCAGGTGATCAAATGCTCATAGCGCGGCGGTAAAACCTCGTCCATATGCGCCGTTGCGGCGATCAGGCAGGCAATTTTGTCGGCATCAATAGCGGACGACAGGCTCTGCTCATGCTTGCGGTAGAGATAAAAACCGGCGGAGGTAAACAGCGTTTTTTTGCTCTGCATCAGCAGCTGCGGAAACAGCCAGCTATCTTCGTAGCAGATAAAGTCCGGAAAGGCGTGCTGCTGAATAAGCTCGCGGGAGAAAAACTGGCCGATAAAATGCGCCTGATAATCACGATGGATCAGGAAGCGCTCTACGGCATCATGCGTGGTCAGCTCCTCAGGCTCGGCAGGCTGCCACTGCACCGTGGGCGAGGCGTGCCGCACTTCGATAATTTTACTGAGCAGAATATCCGGCGAGGTCTGGCGCAGCGTCGTCAGCCGGTGCGCCAGCGCGTCGGGCAGCAGCATATCGTCGCCGTCCACCATTAAGACATAATCGCCGCGCGCCAGGCCTACCGCGTGGTTACGCACTTTGCCAACGTTGCGATAGTCGGTATGGCTGCTGCGAAGCTGCGGCAGCCGCGCCGCGTAGCGCTCAATAATGCTCTGCGTCGCATCCGTGGAAGCGTCGTTAACCACGACTATCTCTGCGCGATCGATTGCCGCGCCCAGCGAAGCGACGACGCTTTCCAGCGTATCGGCCAGCGTCTCGCCGCAGTTATGGGCGGCAATCAGTACGCTCAGCGCAGGGCTGTTCATGACTTTTCTTCCGGCGAGGAACCCAGCAGCGGCATCAGCTGCGCCATCACGTTTTCGGCAGAAATATCCGCCATGCGATTGCCCTGTGCGGGTTTCAGTACAAACTGGTTTTTGCCATAGCCGCCGATCAGGCCGGGATCGGTGGGGCCGTACAGCGTGATATTAGGGCGATCCAGCGCCGCCGTTAAATGGCTAAGCCCCGTATCTACCGACACTACCGCGGCGGCGCCCGCTAACGTGCGCGCCACCTGCTCCAGCGTAAGTTTGGGCAGCACTTCCACATAGTCGAAGCCAGCCGCCAGCCGCTGCGCGCGCTGGTGCTCATGTTCCGCGCCCCACGGCAATTTGATCCGCAGGCCGCTGCCGTTCAGCAGCGTAATCAGCTCACGCCACTGCGCTTCCGGCCAGTGCTTTTCATCGCGCGTGGTGGCGTGCAGGAAGACCAGATAGCGGCCGTCATCCGGCGAAGGCTCACGCATAAAATGTTGCGCGATAGCGTAATCGCCAGGCGTCTCCGGCAGCGGATAATTCAGGCTTTTGGCAAACAGCTCGCGCGTGCGCTGCACGGCATGCTGCTGCTTATTGATTTCATGGCGTTGGTCATACCACCAGCTGGCGAAAGGTTCGCGCGCGCTGCGGCTGTCCTGACCATGCTTGACGCCTTTAGCGATGCGCGTCACCAGCGCGGCGCTTTTGATCAGGCCCTGCGCGTCAATCACCATGTCATACTGGCGCGACTGTACTTCGCGCTTGAACAGAAAGCGTTCTTCGCGCACTTCGCTGCCGAACCAGTGCTTGCGCCAGCGGCGGATTGCCACGGGGATAACCCGATCAACCGCCGGATGCCAGGAGGGGATTTGTGCGAAACCTTCTTCTACAACCCAGTCGAAACGGATGCCGGGGATAGCCCGCATGGCGTCGGTGAGGGCGGGCAGCGTGTGCAGGACATCGCCCATTGAGGAGGTTTTTACAATCAGGACGTGCATACAGCCTCCAGAGGCTGACCCAGCAGCGCCGACAGCTCTTCCGCCACGCGCTGCGGCTTAATATCTATCAGGCTCTGGTGATAGCCTTCTTCCGCATCGCCTTTACGGACCTTGTGATAGCCGGTGATCAGCCGGATAACGCGCGCTTTATGCGACAGCGGCGGCGTAAAGTCCGGGCTGCTTGGGCCGTAAAGCGCAACGAGCGGGCGATCCAGCGCGGCGGCGATATGCATCAGGCCGGAGTCGTTGCTGACCACGGCCTGGCAGTGCGCCAGCAGAATGACCGCCTGCTCCAGTTTGGTTTCGCCAGCCAGATTATGGCAGTGCTGGCGCGAGCTTTCTTCCAGGCTTTGCAGGATTTGCTCGCCGGTCTCTTTATCTTTAGCCGAGCCAAACAGCGCGATCTGATAGCCGCTGTCGATCAGCTGCTGCGCCAGCGCGGCATAGTGATAGTGCGGCCAGCGCTTGGCCGGCCCGAATTCCGCGCCGGGACAGAAGCCGATAAGCGGCCGTTCCGCGCTCAGCCTGAAGGCGGCGGCGGTTTCCTGCTTTTCCTGCTCGTTGACGAGCAGCTTCGGCCAGAGCAGCGGCTGCGGCAGATCGCTGGCGCTCGCGATCTGCGCTTTGTCGTAAGCCAGCGCGACGTAGCGCTCAACCATCAACGGAAACGCGGCTTTATCCAGCACGCGGATATCGTTCAGCAGGCCGTAGCGCATCTCGCCGCGCCAGCCTGTACGGGTCTGGATATCGGCAAAGAAAGGCACCAGCGCGGATTTAAAGGAGTTGGGCAGGACGTAAGCGCGATCGTAACCCTTATCGCGCAGCGAGCGGCCCAGACGGCGGCGCTCGCCCAGCGCCAACGCGCCGTGGCCCAGCGGCATCGCCAGCGCCTCGTTGACTTCCGGCATCCGCGACAGCAGCGGACGGCACCACGCGGGGGCCATCACGTCAATTGTGGCTTCAGGCCAGCGCTGTTTCAGCGTGCGATAAAGGCTTTGCGACATCATCATATCGCCGACCCAGGATGGCCCGATCACCAAAATTTTCATTGCCGGATCCGTCCCGTTACGCGTTGCGATTCAGCCAGGCCATATACTCGGCCACGCCTTCTGCCACGGTTTTAAACGGCTTATCGTAGCCCGCCGCGCGCAGTTTGGTCAGGTCCGCCAGCGTATAGGCCTGGTAACGTCCTTTCAGTTTTTCCGGGAAAGGAATGTATTCGATCTGGCCTTTCTGATGGAAATTCAGCGCGGCGTCGGCCACTTCCTGGAAAGATTCGGCACGGCCGGTTCCGCAGTTAAAAATGCCGGAAACGCCGTTTTCCCAGAACCACAGATTGACGGCGGCGACGTCTTCCACATAGATAAAGTCGCGCTTAAAGTTATCGCTGCCTTCAAACAGTTTTGGATTTTCGCCGTTGTTCAGCTGGGTGTTCAGATGGAAAGCCACGCTCGCCATGCTGCCTTTATGCCCTTCGCGCGGGCCATACACGTTGAAGTAGCGGAAGCCGCAAATCTGCGACTGCGCTTCCGGCAGGATCTCACGTACATAGTGGTCAAACAGCATTTTGGAATAGCCGTAGACGTTCAGCGGCTGCTCATACTGACGCTCTTCGATAAAGTTATCGTTGCGGCCGCCGTAAGTCGCGGCGGAAGAGGCGTACAGGAAAGGGATCTGACGCTCAAGACAGTAGTGCAGCAGCTCTTTGGAGTACTGATAGTTGTTATCCATCATGTATTTGCCGTCCCACTCGGTGGTGGAAGAGCAGGCGCCTTCGTGGAAAACTGCCTCGACGTCGCCAAAGTCTTCATCGGCCAGAATGGCGATCAGGAAATCTTCTTTATCCATATAATCGGCAATATTCAGATCCGCCAGGTTGGCGAATTTGGTGCCGTCTTTCAGGTTGTCGACCACCAGAATATCGGTGTGGCCTTTGTCATTCAGCGCTTTGATGATGTTACTACCGATAAATCCCGCGCCGCCAGTGACGATAATCATGAGTTTTAACCTTTAAGAATGTGGGTGAAACACAAAGTTCACGCGCTAATGCCTGATATCATAACATCTCAGCCCGCCTCAAACAGCCGGATGACTCCGTAAGAGAAGGTAAATTCCGGCCGGAGGCGGCAAACTACTTCAGCTTTTCCGCGTCGGTCAGATAGCGTACTTTGCGGGTATAATCCTGGCCCTTGAACGTCAGCGGCGTATCAGGGGATTGCAAATATTTTTGCCATTCGTCCAGCGGGAACCCGCCGTGCGCGCCCACTACTTCTTTAGGAATGGCTGCTGTAGTGCCACCGATTTTTTTAGAAACCGGCCAGTTTACCCAGTCACCTAAATTAACCGTTTTGAAATCCAGCAGATCCAGAAGCGCGGCCAGCGGCAGCTGATCGGTCGGCGGCTGCGAATCATCCAGAATTTCCCAGGTATCTTTAAACATCGCCAGCCACAACGGACAGAGGCGTTTCCAGGTCGACCGGGTAGCAACGAGAAAGGCGCTGTTGGCATGATCCTGCAAAAAAGGTCGGATGGTGTGCCGATAGTACGCCGGGCGTTTTTCTTCCGGCGCGCTCATCAGCTTGGCGGCCATTTTCCCCTGACGGAAGCTGGAATAGAGATGGTTGTCCCGCACGTTGATTTCCGGCATTTTCAGTAAATTGAGATCGGAATCGATCATCAAAATGCCGTCCGTCTCGGCATACAAAGGCGCTTGTATTTTGATCAGGCGACTGCGGTAAATTTGCTTATAACGATAGCTCTCTTCCCGCACGGGCACATCCAGCGTCACCACGCGCGTTTTCTCCGGCAGCTGGCCGAAAGCTTCGACAGGCTGGTCGCTGACGATGACGATTTCCTGTGCCGCAGGCGCGAAGCGCGAGGCGAACAGCGTGCTCAGCCTGGCCTCTTCAACAAAATCCGCGCCCGTACAAGGAATAACAACAGAGGTCACCGGAACAGCGCCCTGAACTTCTGGCTGTTGATACGAAATATTATGCCGTGCGCGAATATGCCGAAATCGGGGGTTCAAAAATTCAAACATGCGATGAGTTTCCATAAGCCGCAGTTTTCAAAATGGTTTCCACGCCAGAGACGTAGTGCTCAATGGCATAGTGTTCTTTGACGTGCTGGTTTGCCTGGCGCAGAAGCTGCTGGCGCTTTTCAGCATCAAGCCACAGCGTTTCCATCTGTTTGAACAGGCCCTGCGTATCGCCATAATCAAACAGCAGGCCGGTTTTGTTATGCTCAATAAGCTCCGCCGTGCCGGTGACTTTTGAACCGATTACAGCGGTGTTGAGCAGCATCGCTTCCAACACCACGCGCGGCAGGCCTTCGCTTTTCGACGCCAGAATAAAAACGTCGAAAGCAGCCAGATAATCCAGCGGGTTGCTGCGAAAACCGGTAAAAATCACGCGATCCTGAATCCCGGCCTGCGCCGCCTGCTGCTGCAGTGCCGCCAGCTCCGGCCCTTCGCCCAATATCACCATGCGCCAGTCGGCTTTGGGAAAAGCAGCGGCAAACTTCGCCAACGCCTGCAAGGTATGGTGATTGGATTTTCTGGCAATCAGCGAGCCGATACTGCCGAAAACAAAGGTATCGTCGGTTACGTCCGGCAGCTGCCGGCGCATGGCGGCCCGTTCCGGTAACGGTTGATAAATATCGATGGCGTTAAAAACGGTAAGGCATTTTTCCGCCGCTACGCCGTTGGCCAGCAACACTTCGCGTACGCCGTTGGAGACGGCGATAACCGCATCGGCGCGCCGGTTGACCATCGCAACCAGCTCGCGATCCAGCACCGGCTCAATACGGCAGTGCTGCACCACGCTGACGGGCAGATCGCGGGCAGCCAGATAGCCTTCGGCGTTGGAGCCGGGCTGATTATTCATATACAACATATCGCTCTGTTGCTGAATAAGCAGCTGGCGAATAGCGAGGGCGTTGGGCCGGATGCGCCATAGCTTATCGACAAAACGTGTGGCTTTCAGCCGCAGGCCGCGATGGAAAAACACCAGCGAACGCAGCAGCTCTTTAAGCAGCTTCGCCCAGCGCGGCTGTTTGCGCTGGGCAATAAAGGTAACGGGGATAGCCAGCGAAGCCAGCACCTGCTCAATGGAATCCCCGCTGCCGCGCCGGTAGTTATGGTAAAAGCAGCAGCGGATATCGAACTGGCTGCGATCGATACGCTTCAGCAGCTCCAGCATACTGTTGGTGCCGCCGCCCCATTCATTGCCGGTATCCAGTAACAGAATTTTTTTACGCTGTGGCGCCATCATGCCGCTTCCAGACTCGTTTAGCCGACGTGATGCGGCATGAAGATTAATCGTTGTCCAGTTCCAGCCTCAGGCCGGAAAAGTAAGTATTGATATAGCGGACGCCCGCGCTGTCGGCGAGGCTTTCCGTTATGGCGTTCAGCGCGCGGCTGGCCGGCACAAATTCAGGCTTGCCCGGGCAGGCTTTCACGCCCTTGAACGGATTACGCGGCGGCGTCGGTTTCGCGACGGTCGGCGGCGCCTGACGGCCTGCGTTTTGTGGCTCGTTCAGCAGCTGACCCGGACTGACCAGCGTGATATCGGCTGGCAGCGTCGGCAGCATCTGTTGCAGTACTTTCACCGTAGTCGGGTGTGGGTGCCCAATAGCAATCGCGGAGCCGTCGCGCTGGGCCAGATGCACCGCGCGCAAAAACTGTTTGCGAATATCGGCTTCGTTTTGCGTATCGTCCAGAAAGACGCGGCGCTTAATCACTTTAACGCTGGTGCCCGCTGCGGCACGGGTCGACTGACTGTTGCCGATGGTCATGCTGTCGAGAAAATAAAAGTTGTAGTGGTTCAGCACCTGCATCACTTTCTGCATGCCCGGCAGGCTGGAAGTCATCGCGCTGCCCATATGGTTGTTCAGCCCCACGGCGTAGGGAACTTTAGCCACGGCCTCCCGGATAATCCGCTCTACCTCTTCGCTGGACATGTCCGGGCGCAGCGTGTTTTTTTCCAGCGGCTGTTTGCTGAGCGGCGCCATCGGCAGATGGATCAGCACCTCATGTCCCCGCTGGTGGGCTTTCGTTGCCATTTCATGAGCATGGGTAGCGTCCGGCAATACCGCCACGGAAATGGCTGCTGGCATTTGTAATACCTGGTTTTCCTGCGCCGGACGATAGCCAAAATCGTCAATGACGATAGCGAGTTTACCCGCGTGCGCCGAACAGGCCATCAGCAGACCCGTCAGCGCGCCGCTGAATTTATAAAGATAAGACAAAAGTTATTTTCCCAACCACGGAAGTGGATTAACGGCCTGTCCCTGGCGGCGGATTTCAAAATAGAGCGAAGGCGTGCCGCGCCCGCCGCTGGTGCCGACCAGCGCAATCGGCTGGCCTGCCCTGACCTGAGCGCCCACGCTGACCAGCGCGCTCTGATTGTAGCCGTACAGGCTCATATCGCCTTTGCCATGTTCCACCACCACCACCAGACCATAGCCCTGTAGCCAGTCCGCCATCAGCACGCGACCGTCGGCAACGGCTTTGACTTCCCGGCCTTCCGGCGCGTCGATCACCAGTCCTTTCCAGCGCAGTTCACCCTGCAACTGCTCGCCGAAACGGTGCTCAAGGGTGCCGCGCACTGGCCACAGCAGCTGGCCGCCGGGCCTGCCCAGACCGCCGGTTCTCGCCATCAGCGAGCGCTCGCCCTCGGTGGGTTTATAGGTGGTGCCTTTGCTTTTCGCCTGCGCCTCGCGTTCGCGCACGCGCTGCGCTTCTTTGGCCTCTTTTTCGGCTCTGGCGCGGGCTTCCCGCTCCGCTTTGGCGATCTTATCGCGCAGGCGGCTCTCGTTCGCCCGCATCTCTTCCAGCTGCGCCTGGTCTTTCTCCAGCGAGGATTCCAGCGTGGTCAGCGTTTTCTGGCGCGCCGCACGAGCGCTTTCCAGCTTCTGCTGCTGGACTTCCTGCTGCGAAAGCATCGCTTTCTGCTTCGCCTGCTTGTCGACCAGCGAGGTTTTCTGGGAAGAGAGATCGCTGCGCGTTTTTTTCAGATCGTCGATCGATTTCTGGCGCGCATCGTTCAGGTAGCCGAAGTAGGCCAGGATACGTTCGCTACGCTGGCTCTCTTCGCTGCTCAGCAGCAGCTGTAAACCGTTGTGCTGGCCCTGGCGAAAGGCGGCGTCCAGCTGCTCGGCCAGCATTTTTTCCTGCTTCGCCTGCTGGGTTTGCAGTTTGCCGATCGAGGCGGTAAGCGCCGCGATCTCGCCATTGAGCGCGCCAAGCGTACGCTGGGTTTCACGCAGCTGTCGGCTGGCCTGGGCAATGATTTTTTCCTGGCTTTGCAGCTGGTCGAGCAGCTTGCTGCGCTGCTGTTTTTGCTGCTGAACGCTTTTTTCTTTGGCGGCGATATCGGCACGCAGGCTGGAGAGCGCGGATTTCGTGTCGTCTGCGTGGCCGATAGCGGGCAGCAGAAGCAGGCCAGCGCAAAACAGGCTGGCTGACAGCGTGAACATGCCCGATCGTAACGGGGGTGCAGAGGCCAATCCGTTAGCTGGGGTTCGTTGATATGAAACTGTCGCTTTTTCCCTCATAGGAGGAGGATTATTCCACGATGAACAGCGCCTTACCAGCCTCGCCGGCGGGTTTTGCGTTTCCATCGGTGACAAAGCGAGGCGGCTGACCGGAAAGCGCAGACGCAAAGAGGGTCGCTGCGCAATTAATCGCCAGTCAGGATTGCTGCGTTAACCTTCGGATCGAACGTTTATGACATAAGCCAATTTTTTTGGGAAATTTGCCGCAGAAAAAGCAACTCTGACGGCATCGCGTCTGTACATGAAACGCCTGGCAGGTATACTCAGAAGCCTTGTTTTCGCTTATTAACCCTTTCGGGAGTTGTTACCCCTCATGCAAGATATTATGCAGTTCGCAGGCAATCATACCCTTCTTAGTCTGGCATGGGTCGTCCTGCTGGTTTTGGTGATCGTGACCACTGTTAAGGGCATGTTCTCCAAGGTAAAAACCATCAGTCGCGGCGAAGCAACGCGTCTGATTAACAAAGAAGAAGCCGTGGTAGTGGACGTGCGCGGGCGCGATGACTTCCGTAAAGGCCATATTTCTAACGCGATCAACGTGCTGGCTGCCGATATCAAAAAGGGCAGCTTTGGCGAACTGGAAAAACACAAAACCAAGCCGGTTATCGTGGTGTGCGCTAACGGCGTTTCTGCAGCCGATCCTGCTGCGCAGCTGAACGCCGCCGGTTTTGAACAGGTTTTCATTCTGAAAGACGGCGTGGCTGGCTGGAGCGGTGAAAACCTTCCGCTGGTGCGTGGCAAATAATTTCTGGAGACGAAGGTATGGCAAACGTTGAGATCTACACCAAAGCAACCTGTCCTTTCTGTCATCGCGCCAAAGCGCTGCTGGCTCAGAAAGGCGTAGCGTTCCAGGAAATCGCTATCGACGGCGACGCTGAGAAGCGCGAAGAGATGATCAAACGCAGCGGCCGTACCACCGTTCCGCAGATTTTCATCGATGCACAGCATATTGGCGGCTGTGACGACCTCTATGCCCTCGAGGGCCGCCAGGGCCTCGACCCGCTGCTGCAGTAACGCGGGCAAGTGGCGCAATAACGGATTATTAACCCATAGGATTTTAAAATGTCAGAACAAAATAACACCGAGATGTCTTTCCAGATCCAGCGTATCTATACTAAAGACGTCTCTTTTGAAGCACCAAATGCGCCGCAGGTTTTCCAGAAAGAGTGGGAACCAGAAGTGAAACTGGATCTGGATACGGCATCCACTCTGCTGGCTGATGACGTATACGAAGTGGTTCTGCGCGTAACCGTGACCGCCACCGTGGGCGAAGATACGGCTTTCCTGTGCGAAGTGCAGCAGGCGGGCATCTTCTCCGTGGCCGGCATTGACGGCAACCAGATGGCGCATTGCCTGGGCGCATACTGCCCGAACATCCTGTTCCCTTATGCGCGCGAATGCATTACCAGCCTGGTTTCCCGTGGGACCTTCCCGCAGCTTAACCTGGCGCCGGTTAACTTTGACGCGCTGTTTATGAACTATCTGCAGCAGCAGTCAGGTGAAGGCGCCGCTCCGCAACAGGATGCATAATGCCTGCCTCAATGAGTGTACTCGGTGCCGGCTCGTACGGCACCGCCCTGGCTATCACGCTGGCCCGTAACGGACACGACGTGGTGATGTGGGGCCATAACCCACAGCATCTGGCGCAGCTCCAGGCTGACCGCTGCAATGCGGCTTTTCTGCCCGATGTTCCTTTTCCCGATTCGCTGAGCCTTGAGAGCGACCTGGCGACGGCTATTGCCGCCAGCCGCGATCTGCTGGTGGTTGTGCCCAGCCATGTGTTCGGCGATCTGTTACAACAAATTAAACCGCACCTGCGCAGCGACTCCCGCATTGTCTGGGCCACCAAAGGGCTTGAAAAAGAGACCGGGCGGCTGCTGCAGGACGTGGCGCGCGAAATCCTGGGTGACGATCTGCCGCTGGCGATTGTGTCCGGCCCGACCTTTGCCAAAGAGCTGGCGGCGGGCATGCCGACGGCGATCGCGCTGGCCGCGACGGATGCCGAATTTGCCGACGATTTACAGCAGCTGCTCCACTGCGGCAAAAGCTTTCGCGTTTATAACAACCCAGATTTCACCGGCGTGCAGCTTGGCGGCGCGGTAAAAAACGTTATCGCCATCGGCGCGGGTATTTCTGACGGTATCGGCTTTGGCGCCAACGCCAGAACGGCGCTGATTACCCGGGGCCTGGCGGAGATGACCCGGCTGGGCGTAGCGCTGGGGGCCGATCCCGCCACCTTTATGGGCATGGCGGGACTGGGCGATCTGGTGCTGACCTGTACCGATAATCAGTCGCGCAACCGCCGCTTCGGCATGATGCTGGGGCAGGGAATGGACGTGACGGCGGCGCAAAATACTATCGGGCAGGTAGTGGAAGGATTCCGAAATACCAAAGAGGTGAGGGCGCTGGCCGCACGCTACGGCGTGGAGATGCCGATAACCGAGCAAATTTATCAGGTATTGTATTGCGAAAAGAACGCGCGGGAGGCAGCATTAAGCCTGCTTGGGCGTACACGGAAAGACGAAAACAGCATCAGCTGAGACAGGGAAGCGCCGCAGTATTCTGTTATTTGATGGGGAGTAGAGTAATGCCGTGTGTAGAGCCCGGGGTGGTCTGGGATTATATCAAAGAGGAAGCGCGGGCGCTGGCGGAAGGCGAGCCGATGCTGGCCAGTTTTTACCACGCTACCTTGTTAAAGCACGATGATCTGGGGAGCGCGCTGAGCTATATGCTGGCTAACAAGCTGGCTAACCCAATCATGCCCGCTATCGCCATCCGCGAGATTGTCCAGGAGGCCTATAAGCAGGACGCCTCTATGATCCAGTCGGCCGCCTGCGACATTCAGGCCGTACGCCAGCGCGATCCCGCCATCGATAAATACTCTACGCCCCTGCTCTACCTGAAAGGGTTTCATGCTCTACAGGCTTACCGTATCGGCCACTGGCTGTGGAATGAAGGCCGCCGTGCGCTGGCCATCTATCTGCAAAACGAAATCTCTGTCTCTTTTGCCGTAGATATTCATCCGGCCGCGAAGATCGGGCGCGGCATCATGCTCGACCACGCCACAGGCATTGTCGTGGGCGAAACCGCCGTGATTGAAGATGATGTTTCTATCCTGCAATCGGTGACGCTGGGCGGGACGGGCAAGACCAGCGGCGACCGTCATCCTAAAATCCGCGAAGGCGTGATGATTGGCGCAGGCGCGAAAGTGCTGGGCAATATTGAAGTGGGACGCGGTGCCAAAATCGGCGCCGGTTCCGTGGTGCTACAGCCCGTGCCGCCGCATACCACGGCGGCCGGCGTACCGGCGCGCATCGTCGGCAAACCCAGTAGCGACAAACCGTCAATGGAGATGGATCAGCACTTCAACGGTATGGTGCCGGGCTTTGAGTTCGGCGACGGTATTTAGCTTTTAATCAGCGCGCCCGCATAGTCCAGCTGGCGCCACGCTTCATAAACCACCACGGAAACCGCATTCGACAGGTTCATGCTGCGGCTGTCCGGCTGCATTGGAATACGAATTTTCTGCGCCGCAGGCAGCGCGTCCAGGATCTCTTTGGGCAGGCCGCGCGTTTCCGGGCCGAATAGCAAATAATCCCCTTTCTGATAGCTTACGGCGCTGTGCGCGGGCGTGCCCTTGGTGGTCAACGCAAACAGGCGCTGCGGCTGTTCGGCTGCCAGAAAAGCCGCATAGTCGGCGTGACGCTGGATGGCGGTGAATTCATGGTAATCCAGACCAGCCCGGCGCAGACGCTTATCATCCCAGGTAAAACCCAGCGGCTCAATCAGATGCAGGCGAAAGCCTGTATTGGCACACAGACGAATAATATTGCCCGTGTTTGGGGGGATTTCAGGTTCAAAAAGTACGATATTCAGCATCAGCAGCGGCCCTCGTTCACAAGGGCCGCAGCATAGCAAATTCAGCTGTTGCTGGTATAGAGCGGCAGCCAGAGCGTCAGTCGCAGTCCGCCAAGCGGGCTGTCATCTGCTTTCACCCAGCCGCGATGTTGCTGAATGGCGGTTTCCACAATCGCCAGCCCCAGGCCGGTGCCGCCAGATTCACGGTCGCGCGCCTCGTCGGTACGGTAAAACGGCCGGAAAATCTGCTCGCGATCTTCCGCGCTGACGCCCGGGCCATCATCATCCACATGGATGGTAATACCCTGTTTATCCACGGAAAAGCTGACTACGATACGGCTATGAGAATAGCGCAGCGCGTTACGAACGATATTTTCCAGCGCACTATCCAGCGCGCTCGGGTTGCCGTAAAGCGGCCACGGCCCTGGCGGATAGGGGACTTCCAGCGTTTTGCCCATCTGCTCCGCTTCAAACCGGGCGTCGTCCAGCACGCCTGACCAGAGATGATTGGCCTTCATGGCTTCGCTGACCAGCGCGTTCTTATGCTGGGTGCGCGACAGCACCAGCAGATCGTTGATCATGCCGTCCAGCCTTTGCGCCTCCATCTCAATGCGCTGTAGCTCTTTACCTTCACCCTGGCGACGACGCATCAGCGCGGTAGCCAGCTGTAATCGCGTCAGCGGCGTGCGCAGCTCGTGCGAGATATCGGACAACAGGCGCTGCTGCGCGGTCATCATTCGCTCCAGCGCGCTCACCATCTGGTTGAAGCTGGAACCGGCGGCGAGAAACTCCTGCGGGCCAGATTCGAGCTCAGGGCGTTGCCGCAGATTGCCGGCGGCCACGTCATCGGCCGCGTGTTTCAGTTTGCGCGCCGGTTTCGCCAGGCTCCACGCCAGCCAGAGCAGCAGCGGCGAGCTGATCAGCATGGTGACTATCAGCAGCAGCAGCGGGCGGTCAAACAGCAGGTTGATAAAATCCAGCTGCGAACTGCCGGCAGGCCTGATCAGATAGAGCTGATAGCTGTCTTCGCCATCGCGCACGGAAAACGGCCCGAGCATCTCTGTGCGGCCATATTTCTTTTTCTGCGGATGATCGGCGTTATCGGACTGGCCGATAAAGTTACGGATAACCTGCATTTCGTTATGCTGTGCGCCGATGACGCGGCCTTCGCTCGTCACCAGCAGCAGGCGCTGACCCGGCGGTGCCCACTTGTCGATGGCGCGAAACAGCCTGCGCCACCACATTAAATCGTTGGGCGGATCCTGCATCAGCTCCGCCTCGACGTGTTGTTCTATCATGGTGCCCTGCCGCTGCTCATTATCAAGCAGCGGCGTCATCTGACGGGTATCCAGTTTGGGCACCATCAGCACCAGCATCAGCACCAGCGCCAGGGTCAGCCAAAAAATGGCAAAGATGCGGGTAGTCAGGCTCGATATCATGTAGCGGAGACCATCAGATAGCCCCGACCGCGCAGCGTTTTAAACCAGGGATGTCCATCCTTGCGGTCCGGCAGCTTGCGGCGCAGATTGGAAATATGCATATCGATGGCGCGGTCAAACGGCGTTAAGCGTTTGCCTAACACTTCCTGGCTCAGGTGTTCGCGAGAGACGACCTGGCCCAGATGCTGCGCGAGCAGATAGAGCAGCGTAAACTCGGTACCGGTTAAATCCAGCGTGACGTCGTCAAAGCTGGCCTCCTGACGCCCCGGATTCAGGCGCAGATGGTCAACCTCCAGCGTTGGGGAACCGCTGTCGTGCTGTTGCTGCTGTTCACTCCAGTTGGAGCGGCGTAAAATTGCGCGTATGCGGGCCACCAGTTCGCGATCGTTGAAGGGCTTAGGCAGATAGTCATCCGCACCCAGTTCCAGCCCCAGAACGCGATCCAGCTCGCTACCGCGCGCGGTCAGCATGATAACCGGCGTTTGATGCTGCTGACGCAGCTCTTTCAGGGTATCAATACCGTTCTTTTTGGGCATCATAACGTCGAGAAGTAACAGATCGACAGAACTATCCAACAGGGCCAGTGCCTGTTCGCCGTCGCCGGCTACCAGTACGTCGAACCCTTCCATTTCAAGCAATTCTTTCAATAGCGAAGTCAATTCGCGATCGTCGTCAACCAACAGGATTTTATTCATTTTTTATCGCCCTCCACAGGCAAAATACCGTGAACGAATGCCCGCAATCCATGACTTTACGTAGTTTTACACCCCCTGACGCATGTTTGCAGCTGCCCCCGTAGACTGATTTTCGTTGAATCGAAATATGGAAACCAACCTGGGAGTTAACGATGCGCAAAGTTACCGCCGTCGTTGTGGTTCCGGCGCTGATACTCAGCTTCTCCGCCGCATGGGCTACAGATGTGACGACGTTTGACGAGATGCATCGGGGTAGCGCAGTGCCAGGCAGTATGGCGCAAGTTCCGCAAAACCACATGTTTGATGGCATCGATCTTACCGAACAGCAGCGCCAGCAGTTACGGGATCTGATGCAGCAGGCTCGTCATGAGCGTTCTCCCATAAGTATTAACGATTTAGAACAGCTTCACGCAATGATTATTGCAGATAAATTTGATGAGGCGGCCTATAAAGCCCGCGTCGACAAAATTGCTCAGGCTGAAGTAGCACGGCAGGTAGAGATGGCGCGAGTGCGCTACCAGATGTATCACCTGCTGACGCCGACGCAGCAAGCCGTTCTGAATCAGAAGCATCAGCAGCGCATAAACGAAATGCGCCGCCTGACGGAAGCGCAGCACGTTACACCGCTGCAGGCTGTAAGTAGCACAGGCAGTAACCAGTAGCAGAATATCCCTTTTTTCCTTGCCATAGACACCATCCCTGTCTTCCCCCACATGATGTGGGGGTTTTTTTTATCAGGCTTTTCACACCTCCCGCCTCTGATGATTTCTCAAAAAACCTTCATTACAGCCGCTTGTCTTCCGATCACGTGAAAGGATAACCCCAATAACTCCATATAGAGTTACTGGTCGAGCTGGGGCAGGACATTCCTGCCGTGGCCACTGTAGGCACGCTGGCTAAAAACCCTGACTTCGCGGGCTATACGTGGGCGCTGGTGGAGGTGGATATACTTCGTTTGCTGGGCGGCGCTGAAAAAATTAACGTTACCTTGCCTAAGTCTCTTATTGACCGGATCGATCGTTTCGTTGCCAGGCACCCGGCGTTTAAAAGCCGCTCGGGCTTTCTGGCTCAGGCAGCGTTAGAGCGTATTAGCGCATCACAATAGACGCTGTTAAACAGCATCCGGAAAAGGTTTTTTAATGAGACCAGGATGCGTTTTTTTAATATAAATATCTTTATCAATGAGTTAATTTTGACTGGTTAATGCCACCCCTGTCTTTCCCCTCATGATAACGGGGCTTTTTTTGCCCGAAATCCGGTATACTTAAGCCACTGTCCTGAACGGAGTGCGATATGGCACAGCATTATGCGCGCCTGGTTAACTCTGCCGCTCTGGCGGCTACGGCTCTGGCTTCTCTGTTACTTCTGGTGAAGATTTTCGCCTGGTGGTATACCGGCTCGGTCAGCCTGCTGGCGGCGCTGGTGGATTCTCTGGTGGATATTGCTGCCTCGCTGACTAACCTCTTTGTGGTGCGCTACTCTCTGCAACCTGCCGATGAGGAACATACCTTCGGACACGGCAAGGCCGAATCGCTGGCCGCGCTCGCGCAAAGCATGTTTATCTCCGGCTCCGCGCTTTTCCTCTTCCTGACGGGATTACAACATCTGTCGACGCCTGCCGGGATGCGTGCGCCGTTGGTTGGGGTTATCGTCACGCTTATTGCGCTCTTTTCTACGCTACTTCTGGTCGCTTTTCAGCGCTGGGTGGTGCGCAAAACCCACAGTCTCGCCATTCGCGCCGATATGCTTCACTATCAATCTGACGTTATTATGAACGGCGCCATCCTGATAGCGCTGGGATTGAGCTGGTATGGCTTTAAACGCGCCGATGCGCTGTTTGCGTTGGGTATCGGCGTCTGGATCCTCTATAACGCGCTGCGGATGGGGTACGAAGCAGTACAGCTGCTGTTGGACAGGGCGCTGCCGGAGTCAGAGAAGGCAGAAATTGCGACCATTGCCGGCCAGTGGCCCGGTGTGGAAGGCGTACACGATATCCGCACGCGTCTTTCCGGCCCGACGCGTTTTATTCAGCTGCATCTGGAACTAAAAGACCATCTGACGCTGTTTCAGGCGCACCTGATTGCGGAAGAAGTTGAACGAGCGTTGCTGAAAGCTTTTCCCGGTTCTGATATTACTATTCACCAGGATCCCTGCTCGGTAGTACCTGAAAAGGAGCTGAATGGGCTATGATTTTCAGAGAGTTAAAAGAGTTACCCGAAAATTGCCTGAAAGAGTTATTTTGCGATGGAAAAATAGCAGAATGATCTCTGACCTGAATCAATTCAGCTAAAAGGCTTTGATATACTATTGCCAACATTAGTCGATCGCTCGCGTACGCCGATCCCCCAAGGCGTTCAGAATTTAAAATTTGCATTAACAAGTTCAGAGGTTGTCATGATCAAAAAAATCGGTGTACTGACAAGCGGCGGTGACGCGCCTGGCATGAATGCAGCTATTCGGGGTGTCGTTCGTGCGGCGCTGAGTGAAAATCTTGAAGTTTTTGGTATTTATGACGGCTACCTGGGATTATATGAAGACCGCATGGTAAATCTGGATCGCTACAGCGTTTCCGATATGATCAACCGCGGCGGTACTTTCCTGGGGTCAGCGCGTTTCCCGGAGTTCCGCGAAGAGTCCGTTCGTGCCGTGGCCATTGAGAATATGAAAAAGCGCGGGATTGATGCGCTGGTGGTCATTGGCGGCGACGGCTCCTATATGGGCGCCAAAAGGCTGACGGAGATGGGCTTTCCCTGCATCGGCCTGCCGGGCACCATCGATAACGACGTGGCCGGTACGGATTACACTATCGGCTACTTTACCGCGCTGGAAACGGTGGTAGAGGCCATTGACCGCCTGCGTGATACCTCTTCTTCCCATCAGCGTATCTCTATTGTCGAAGTGATGGGCCGCTACTGCGGCGATCTGACGCTGGCGGCAGCGATCGCGGGCGGCTGCGAATTTATCGTCCTGCCGGAAATTCCGTTTACTCGCGAAGAGCTGGTGCAGGAAATCAAAGCGGGCATCGCTAAAGGTAAAA
Source organism: Erwinia plantamica (assembly GCF_043420595.1). NCBI lineage: Bacteria > Pseudomonadati > Pseudomonadota > Gammaproteobacteria > Enterobacterales > Erwiniaceae > Erwinia > Erwinia plantamica. Next base: position 54,666 of record NZ_JBGCUC010000018.1, on the reverse strand, counting down.
AGCACGCGATTGTGGCGATTACCGAGCACATTTGCGATATCGACGAGCTGGCGAAATATATCGAATCCGAAACCAAACGCGAAACCCGCTCGACGGTGCTGGGCCACATTCAGCGCGGCGGCGCGCCGGTAGCCTATGACCGCATTCTGGCTTCACGGATGGGCGCCTACTCTATCGAGCTGCTGCTTCAGGGCTACGGCGGCCGCTGCGTCGGTATTCAGAATGAGAAGATGGTGCATCACGATATTATTGACGCCATTGAGAATATGAAGCGTCCATTTAAAGGCGACTGGCTGGATACGGCTAAACGTCTTTATTAAATCGTAATGACTTTTCAGGCGCTGCCCGTCAGCGCCTTTATTATGCAAAGTGATATTCCATTCAGTTATTACAGCTATCTTTTAATTCTTTAAGTCAGCAGTCACTTTGTGTCACGCTCTCTGCCAGAAAAAACCTTTGGGAGCGCGCATAATGAAAAAGTGGAGCATCGGATTAACCCTGCTGCTGGCTTCAACCAGTGTTCTGGCAAAAGATATCCAGCTGTTAAACGTCTCTTACGATCCTACCCGTGAGCTTTACGAGCAGTACAACAAAGCTTTCAGCGCGCACTATAAGCAGGAAACAGGCGATAACGTGGTGATCCGTCAGTCGCATGGCGGCTCCGGCAAGCAGGCGACCTCCGTGATTAACGGCATTCGCGCCGATGTGGTGACGCTGGCGCTGGCTTCCGACGTGGACGCTATTGCCGAGCGCGGACGCATCGACAAAAACTGGATCAAGCGTTTGCCGGAAAACTCCGCCCCTTATACTTCCACCATTGTGTTCCTGGTCCGCAAGGGCAACCCAAAACAGCTCCACGACTGGCAGGATTTGACGAAGCCTGGCGTTTCCGTGATCACGCCAAACCCAAAAACCTCTGGCGGCGCGCGCTGGAACTATCTGGCTGCCTGGGGCTGGGCGCTGGACAAAAACAACGGCGACAACGACAAGGCGCTGGCCTATATCAAGGCGCTGTTTAAAAACGTTGAAGTACAGGATTCCGGCGCACGCGGCGCAACCAATACTTTTGTTGAACGCGGCATCGGCGACGTGCTGATCGCGTGGGAAAACGAAGCTTACCTGGCCGTCAACAAGCTTGGTAAAGACCAGTTTGAGATTGTGACGCCGAGCGAGTCGATTCTGGCCGAGCCGACGGTATCCGTTGTGGATAAAGTGGTCGACGAGCGCGATACCCGTAAAGTGGCCGATGCCTACCTGAAATACCTTTATTCGCCGGAAGGTCAGGATATCGCGGCGCAGAACTATTATCGTCCGCGCGATCCGGCAGTGGCGAAAAAATATGCCGACAAATTCGCGCCGGTGAAGCTGTTTACCATCGACGATCCTAAGTTCGGCGGCTGGGCCAAAGCGCAGAAAACGCATTTTGCGGATGGCGGCACCTACGACAAAGCCATGCAGCGTTAATATCTTCAGAATGCTCACAGAGGGTGAGTTTGTCATCAGTCAGAAGCCAGTCATCCGACTGGCTTTTGTTTTCTTCGTTATATCCTGCTGATTCCAAAAAGCTTCCGCCAAATAGTCACGCGTGTTGATTATTTAGCATGACCTTTAGCAACGATTCGTTTACATTATGCGCAATTTAACGCGCAGAGGTTGTTGTCATGCAGGGAGGAACGCGTGTCCTGATTATGGGCATCGTGGCGTCCGTGGCTGTTATTGCAGGCTGCAAGGCGCTCAGTTTTAAACACAATGCCAATGCATTATGGAATATCGTCAGCCAGCAGTGCGTACCCAATCAGCAACAAAACAACGATCCGGCGCCCTGCCGCATTGTAGATTTGCGCAACGGCTACGTGGTGATGAAAGATCGGGAAGGGCCGCTACAGTTCCTGTTAATGCCCGTGAAAAAGCTTGCCGGTATCGAAAGTCCGGAGCTGCTTAATCCTTTTGCTCCTAACTATTTTGCCGAGGCCTGGCACGCGCGTCACTATATGGAAGAGCGTCGCGGCTCGCCGGTAGACGACAGCGCGGTAGCGTTAAGCATTAACTCGCAGCGCGGCAGAACGCAAAATCAGCTGCATATTCATATCTCCTGCCTGCGTCCGGATATCCGGCGGCGGCTGGACAGCCTGAACAGCTCGCTAAGCGAGAAATGGCAGTCGGCGCAGTTGGGTAAGCATGAGTATCAGATCAGGATAGTGAGCCGTGACGAACTGAAAAAAACCAGTCCGTTTGTCCGCATTGCAAACGAGCTGCCGGGCGCGCGTGAGGAGATGGGGAAATACGGTATCGCGGTGGCGGCAATGCCGGGCGGGCGGCGGGTGCTGATGGTGATTAAGCGCAATCTGCTGCTGCTGAACCGGGGTTCGGCGGAAGAGCTTCAGGATCACAGCTGCGCTATTTTGCAGCCGTCATCCTGATTGTTATCAGACCGGAGTATTAGCCTGCTCCGGCTCATCATCCGCATATTCCGCCGTGGCTATCCAGGCGGCGCAGAACAGCGTCAGACGCGCGAAAAAGTAGAAGAAAGCCATCAGGCCAAGCACGGAGCCGAACGCCGCGCCGGAAGGTGAAGAAGCCAGCTTCGGCAACGTCATAGTCATAATGGCTTTAATCACCTCAAAGCCGATAGCGGCGAGCAGCGTCCCGCGGAACAGCGCCTTTTTACGCGGCTGGTGGCGCGGCAGGCGCCAGAAAATCCACAGAAACAGCAAATAGTTCGCCAGGATAGAGATGGTCAGGGCAATGGTGGTCATCGCCGGGCGCAGCCATTCGATACCGTCCAGCCCCAGCGCCCGCACAATGGCGTCCTGCGCCGCACCAGCGACCGAAGTCAGCATGATGGTAATAAACAGCGCCAGCACCAGGCCTATCAGCGAGATAAAATCGCGGGTGTATTTGAAGTAAATCTTTTCTTTATCCTGCTGGTTACGTTCCCAGACGTCGCGCGACTGCGCGCGGACGGCTTCGCGCAGGTTGCCCATCCAGCTGATGCCGGAATAGAGCGCCACCAGCAGGCCGGTGATCCCCACGGTAGTGCGCTGCTCGACGGCCGTTTTCACGCTGTTTTTCAGGGTAGTGGCCAGCGTAGGATCGCTGATGCTGTTAACCATTCTGTCGATCAAATCCGTCAGCAGATCCTGATTGGAAGCGAGTACGAAACCCACACCCGCAAACGACACCATCAGAATGGGGATCAGCGAAAGAAAAGAAAAATAGGTGATCGCCGCGCCAAACTGGCTGCCCATGCGGTCGGTAAAGCGCTCCCCGGCGCGGATAAAATGCGCCACCGCCGGAATAGCCTGAAACCAGCTTACCAGACGGGAAACGCGCGTAATCGACTTATCAACGGTTTGATTGCCGGTTTTGATATTAATCAGCGGCTTTTCCGCTTTTTTCTCTTCGGGTTTATTTTCCTTCATGGATCCTTCTTCATATCCTTCAAGTGCATGGCGTAAAACAAATTATAGCCGGACGCTCAGGCAACGTAGTTTTTCATTGCCTGGGTCAGCCATTCCATAAAGACCTGAACCCGACGCGTCAGGTTGCGGCGATGGGGATAAATCAGCGAAACGGGCATCGGTTCGGCGCGAAAATGCGGCAGGATCTCTACCAGCTTTCGCTCGGTCAGCGCCTGTTTTACGCCGCGTTCCGGCACCTGAATAATGCCCAGGCCGGCCAGACAGGCGGCGCGATAGGTTTCCGTGCTGTTAACGGTTACCGTTCCACCGGTTTGAATATAGCGGCTATTTTTACCGTCAAAGTATTCAAAGCCCGTCGGCTGCACGCCAATCTGCTGGCTGTAGTGCACCATCGCGTGCGAGACGAGATCGTCCGGCGTGGTCGGCGTACCAAAACGCGCCAGATAGTCAGGGCTGGCGCAGTTAATCAGCGTCAGCTTACCCAAAGGCCTGGCGATCAGGCCGGAACTTTCCAGCACGCCGACGCGCACCACGCAGTCAAAGCCTTCCCGCACCACGTCCACGCGTCTGTCGCTGCTGCTCAGCTCCAGTTCGATGCCGGGATAGTGCTGCATAAAATCCGGCAGCAGCGGCAGGATATAGTCGCACGCCATGCTGATGGGCATATCCACCCGCAGCTTGCCGCTTAGCGTGGCGGGATCGTGCTGGAACAGCGAATCCATTTCATCCAGCGTCGCCAGCACGTCGCGGCAGCGTTCGTAATAGATCAGGCCGTCCTGCGTCAGCTGGACGCGCCGCGTAGTGCGGTGCAGCAGCCGCACGCCCATCGCGTTTTCCAGCGATTGCAGCTGCCGCGACAGGCTGCCTTTAGGCAATCCCATGCTGTCGGCAGCGCGGGTGAAGCTCTGAAGTTCAGCGACCCTGACGAAAACCTGCATTGCGTGAATTTTATCCATTTATCCGCCCATTGTTGCTTATAACGAAACAGTGATGCGTAGCCATGACCATTTATAGATCGCTTTGCGAGCAATATCCTGTTTTTTATCCACAGCGGAACCTACGGAGCGAGAAATGAGCCATAAAATTGCGGTTATTACCGGCGGCAGCCGGGGTTTAGGCAGAAACGGCGCGCTGAAACTGGCTGAAAAGGGCGTTGACGTGATTTTTACCTGGCGCAGTAAAGAACAGGAGGCGCAGGCGGTCGTCAAGGAAATTGAGGCGCTGGGCGCCCGTGGCGTCGCGCTACAGCTGGACGTCGGCGATAGTCAGGCCTTTCCCGGCTTTGTCAGCGAAGTGCAAAAACAGCTAAAAGCGATCTGGCAGCGCGACAGCTTTGATTATTTATTAAACAACGCGGGCACGGCGCTGCATGAGCCTTTTGCGTCGACCACGGAAGCGCAGCTCGAGGCTTTGGTTAACGTCCATTTTAAAGGGCCGTTTTTTCTGACGCAGCAGCTGCTGCCGCTGATAGCCGACGGTGGGCATATCCTTAATGTCTCCAGCGGCCTGACGCGTTTCAGCCAGCCTGGCTCCGGAGCGTATGCGGCGGTAAAAGGTGCGATGGAAGTGTTAACGCGCTATCAGGCGAAAGAGCTGGCGGCGCGGGGCATTCGCGTCAATATCCTGGCACCCGGCGCTATCGCAACGGACTTCAGCGATGGGCGAGTACGCGACAATCCGCAAATTAATGCGTTTATCTCTTCCGTCACGGCGCTGGGTCGCGTGGGGCTGCCGGACGATATCGGCAAGGCGATCGCCATGTTGTTCAGTGACGAAAGCGCCTGGATCACCGGACAGCGCATCGAGGCGTCCGGCGGCATGTTTCTCTGAGGCGTTTCAGGCCGGGAAGCGTCGCGCCTCCCGGCTTTAGCCTCAAAGACGGATCGTGCCGTCTATGACCGTGACCGTCTGGCCGCCAATCCAGGCTGTGCCCGACGCCCAGCTGACGCTCAGGCGACCGGCGCGCTGTAAGGCCGTGCCCTGACGCACGCGGTAATCCAGCTCCACGCCCTGCGCCTGCAGGTAGCGGGCGAGACAGGCGTTGGCGCTGCCGGTCACGGGATCTTCGCACAGCGAGCCGTGCTCCATCAGCAGGCCGCGCACCTCATACTGTTCCGCTGCGCCCTGCAAAGGGCCAAACGGCATCACGCCGGTCACGCGGGCTTTTTTCAGCAGCCGTTCAAATTCCGTAACGTTGGGTTTGATCGCCAGCACCGCTTCGGCGGAAACCATTGGTACCAGCAGAAAACGAATGCCCATATCCGCAATCATTACCGGCAGACGGGTTTCTATCGCATCGGTGTTTAACGCGCTGCCCAGCGGCGCCTCGTTAAATTCCGTCAGCGTCGCCTCCGGGGCGGCAAAAGCCAGCGCGCCGTCGTCGGCAATCTTAACCTTTACCAGCCCCAGCTCGCACTGCTGCACAATCTGGCCCGGCTTCTTCAGGCTAATACCGGATTCCAGCAGCGCATGGGCCGTACCGAGCGTTGGGTGGCCAGCGAACGGCAGTTCGCCGTCCGGCGTAAAGATACGCACCCGGTAATCGGCGGCCTCGTTGGTTGCCGGCAGAACAAAGGTGGTTTCCGATAAATGCGTCCAGCGGGCCACGGCCTGCATCTGCTCTGTGCTGAGATCCTCGGCCGCCATGATCACCGCCAGCGGGTTGCCGTTTAAAGGCGAAGAGGTAAAAACATCAACCTGTTTAAAAGCGCGTAGCTGCGTCATCTGTCTCTCCTTTCCATTAATTTTCTTTGACAATATCAGGAATTTTCCCGGTCGGGGTGCTGAAGAGGTGCTATTTTCAGGTTAAGGAGCGCCGTTATCAGTTCACGCTGTAACAGGTAGCCTAAACCCGAACAAAAAAGTGACGGAAATATGCTGAAAATACTGGGGCGTGCATCGTCTATCAACGTCCGTAAAGTCCTGTGGGCCTGTGAGGAACTGGGTATCGCCTCTGCACGCGAAGAGTGGGGTGAAGGTGCCAGATCGCCTCAGGAGGCCGAATTCAGGGCGCTTAATCCCAACGCATTAATGCCGGTTATTCAGGAAGGCGATTTTATATTATGGGAGTCCAACGCCATCATTCGCTATCTGGCGAACGCTTATGAAGGCGGCTGGCTCTACCCACAGGAACCGCGCGCCCGTGGACGGGTCGATCAGTGGATTGACTGGCAGGCCACCGAACTGAATACTTCCTGGCGCTATGCGTTTATGTCGCTGGTGCGGCATTCCCCCGCCCATCAGGATCCGCGCCTGCTGGCCGCCGCCTGTAAAGGCTGGAACTACACGATGGCTATTCTTAATCAGCAGCTGGAAAAAACCGGCGCTTTTGTCGCGGGTGACGCGTTCTCGCTGGCCGATATCCCGATTGGGCTGTCGGTGAACCGCTGGTATGAAACGCCGATGGAGCATCCCGAGCTGGCGGCGGTGCGCGCCTACTACGAGCGCCTGACGAAGCGTAAGGGCTACGCGCACTGGGGACGCAACGGGATGCCGTAACGGCTCAGGCTATGCCGGGCGGGATGCCGCTCATCTCGCAGGCCAGCTCGCCGGTGCGCTTCAGTGCCCAGGTATAGCGTTCGTCAAAGTGGTAGCAGCAGGTCAGCCGGATCGCGCTGTTGCAGCGGTCGCTCAGCGTATAGAGCGCGCCCGGCGTCAGGCAGATTTTCTCCTGCAGCAGGCGGTGGAACAGATCGATGCAGTCGATCTGGCCCGGCAGCTCGACCCAAAAGATAAAGCCGCCGCTGGGCAGCGTCGCTCTGGTGCCCTGCGGGAAATGCCGGGCGATCAGGCCGCGCGCCTCATCCATTAACGTGGCATAGCGGCGACGCATGGTGCGAAGATGACGATCGTAGCCGCCGGATTCCAGAAACAGCCCAAGCGTTTCGCTCAGCAATTTTGATTCCGTCAGGGAAGAAACCGACTTAAGCCGCGCCAGCGCCTGGGAAAAACGTCCCGCCGCTATCCAGCCAACGTGAAAATCGGGCGCCACCGTTTTAGTGAAGCTGGCGCAGTGCAGCACCCAGCCATCCGTATCGAAAGCCTTTACCGCTGGCGACAGCGGCCAGCAGAATTGCAGCTCGTCATAAAGCCCATCCTCGATCAGCGGCACCTGATAATGGTTAACCAGCTTCGCCAGCCGCTTTTTATCCTCCAGCCGCATGGTGCAGCCCAGCGGATTTTGTACCGTCGGCATGGCTACCAGCGCCTGAATGCGCTGCTCACGCAGCACCAGCTCCAGCGCGTCCAGCGACAGACCGTGCTGCGGATCGGTAGGCAGCTCCAGCACCTTCAGGCCCAGGCTCGCCACCAGAGGGAAGAGGTAGAAATAGGTGGGCGTTTCCAGCCCGATGCAGTCGCCGGGCCTGGTGACGGCGCGCAGAGCCAGCTGTAGCGCCTCCATACAGCCGTGCGTCAGCGTAATATCTTCGGCGGTGAGCATCATGCCCAAATCCGCTACGCGCCGGGCGATTTCACGACGCAGACGCTGGCTTCCCGGCGGCAGCGCGTAGCGGCCGATCAGCCCAGGTTCGCGCCGCAGCAGCGAAGCCATAATGCGGCTGATTTTCGCCGTCGGAAAGAAATCGCTGTTTTGCGGGCAGGCCAGCGAAAGGTTGATATAGTCCGGATGGTTTTGCGCCGCAAAGACGGTATCGATCAAATCGAGCTTCTCGCTGCCGGGCGTGCGCACCTGTGACTGGTGGCCGTTGCGCGCCCTTAACGAAGGCAGAACGCCCCGGACATAGTAGCCGGACTGGGGACGCGCTTCGATCAGTCCGCGATCTTCCAGTAGCCGATAGGCCGTCAGCACGGTGTTAACGCTGACCTGATGGATAGCGGCGCAGCGGCGCACGGCGGGAAGGCGGCTACCCGGCAGCCAGGTGCCGTTGTGAATAGCTTCCGCCAGCGTTTCGGCCAGCTGGTGATACAGCGTCTGCTCTTGCGGATCGATAATGGACACAGTCACGTCTCCGGCTAATGGGTACAGTTAATCGATAACAAGGATTGTGCTCATAACAATAGTGGATTTCTGAATCTGTTACCATCATCGCAGACGCCTTACCATGTTCTTCTCATTCACTTGCAGGAGAGCGGCCATGCTCGATCCCTCTTTTTTCAGCTACGTTACCGTTATGTCGATCACGCCTGGGCCGAACAATCTGATGCTTGCCACTTCCGGCGTTAACTTCGGGATGCGCCGCACCGTGCCGATGATGTTCGGCATCACGCTGGGCTGCGCCTTGCAGATAGCGATCGCCGCGCTGCTGCTGGACAGCCTGCTGCTGTGGATGAGCGCCATTCGCCTGCCTTTAACGCTGCTGGGCTGTGCCTATCTGCTGTGGCTGTCGTGGAAGATTTTCCGCGCGGGCGCGCCGGAACTGCGGGAAAAAGCGAGGCCGCTGACGCTGCTGGGCAGCGCGCTGTTTCAGGTGGTCAATCCAAAGGCCTGGCTGATGGCCACCAACGTAGCGCTGATCTATTCCGCCAGCAGCGGCATCCTGCCGATCATGAGCGGTTTCGCCGCGCTGAATCTGCCCTGCATTTTGGTCTGGGCGATGATGGGCGACAGATTGGGCAGGCATTTGCAGGTGGCGTGGAAGCTGCGGGCCTTTAACAGCGTGATGGCGCTGTCGCTGGTGGCCACCATCGGCTGGATGCTGGCAGAGGTGTTAAAGCCATAAAAAAGGGCGGCCCGAAAGCCGCCTTCTGTTTTAGTCGCCGACTTCGCCGCCGCCTTCCTGCGACGGCCACTTCCAGTCCCGTACTTCCGGGATATCCTCGCCGTATTCACGCACCCAGGCGTGATGAGCCGCCAGCTTCTCCTGAAGCTTGTCCAGCACGTCGGCGGCTTTCTCCTGCAGACCGGGCACGCGCAGGATCGCTTCCTGCGCCAGATGGTAACGATCCAGCTCGTTCAGCACCGTCATATCGAAAGGCGTGGTGGTGGTGCCTTCTTCGTTGAAGCCTCTGACGTGGAAATTCGGATGATTATTGCGCTGGTAGGCCAGGCGATGGATCAGCGCCGGATAGCCGTGGAAAGCGAACACCACCGGCCTGTCGCGCGTAAAGATCGCATCGAAATCCTGCTCTTCCAGCCCGTGCGGATGCTGGTCGCGGGTTTGCAAAGCCATTAAATCCACCACGTTAACGACGCGAACCGACAGATCGGGCAGATATTGCCGCAGCAGATCGACGGCCGCCAGCGTTTCCATCGTCGGCACGTCGCCTGCGCAGGCCATTACCACGTCCGGCTGTTTGCCTGGCTTCTCGTTGCCTGCCCAAGGCCAGATCCCCATGCCTTTCTCACAGTGCGCGATAGCCTCATCCATGCTCAGCCACTGCGGCTCCGGCTGCTTGCCGGCGATGATCACGTTAATGCGGTCCCAGGTTTTCAGGCAGTGATCGCCGACCCACAGCAGAGTATTGGCATCCGGCGGCAGATAAACGCGAACAATATCGGCTTTCTTGTTGATAACGTGATCGATAAAACCGGGATCCTGATGGCTGTAGCCGTTGTGATCCTGTCGCCAGACGTGCGAGGAAAGCAGGTAGTTAAGCGAGGCGATCGGCTCGCGCCACGGCAGCTTGCGGGAAACCTTCAGCCACTTGGCGTGCTGGTTGAACATCGAATCGATAATATGAATAAAGGCTTCGTAGCAGTTGAACAGGCCGTGGCGACCGGTTAACAGATAGCCTTCCAGCCAGCCCTGACACTGATGCTCGCTGAGGATTTCCATTACCCGCCCATCCGGCGCCAGCTGCTCGTCGTAATCGCGGATCTCCTCCATCCAGGTACGATTAGTGACGTCAAAAACCTTGCTCAGCCGGTTAGAGGCGGTTTCGTCCGGGCCGAACAGACGGAAGTTATCAGGGTTATCGCGGAAGATAGCGCTCAGATAGCTCGCCAGCACGGCGGTAGACTGCTCCTGCGTGTCGCCAGGCTTATCGATTTTTACCGCAAATTCCCGAATATCCCGCGTTTTTAACGGTTTGCGCAGCCGGCCGCCGTTGGCGTAAGGCGTCGCGCCCATGCGCTTTTCGCCCTGTGGCGCCAGCGCCTGCAATTCGGGTTTAAGCCTGCCTTGTTCATCAAACAGATCGTCAGGCCGGTAGCTTTGCAGCCAGTTTTGTAACAGCTGGCGGTGCTCGTCGTTTTCCCGACATTCGGAAACCGGCACCTGATGCGCGCGCCAGAATCCTTCCACCTTTTTGCCGTCCACCGTTTTTGGGCCGGTCCAGCCTTTCGGGCTGCGCAGAATAATCATCGGCCATGCCGGTACGCTGTCGCTGGTGTGGCCCTGACGCGCCTGCTGCTGGAAGTCACGGATGCGATCGAAAGCACGATCCAGCGTGTCGGCCATCAGACGGTGCATTTTTTGCGGGTCGTCGCCGCTGACAAACAGCGGTTCATAGCCGTAACCGGCGAACAGCTGCCGCAGATCCTCATCGCTGCTGCGGCCAAGCAGCGTAGGATTGGCAATTTTGTAGCCGTTCAGATGCAGGATCGGCAGCACGGCACCGTCCCGCGCGGCGTTTAAAAACTTAGTGCCGTGCCAGCTGGCCGCCAGCGGGCCGGTTTCCGCTTCGCCATCGCCGATCACGCAGGGCACGATAAGATCCGGATGATCGAAAGCCGCGCCAAAGGCGTGCACCAGCGAATAGCCCAGCTCGCCGCCTTCATGGATGGAGCCGGGCGTTTCCGGCGCCGCGTGGCTGGGAATGCCGCCGGGAAACGAAAACTGGCGGAAAAGATGCTGCATGCCCTGCGCGTCCGCGCTGACTTTTGGGTAGATTTCGCTGTAGGTGCCTTCCAGCCAGGTATTGGCGACCATGCCTGGCCCGCCGTGGCCGGGGCCGCAGATATAAAGCAGGTTAAGATCGCGCTGGCGAATAATGCGGTTCAGGTGCGCATAGATAAAGTTCAGGCCCGGCGTGGTTCCCCAGTGCCCCAGCAGACGAGGCTTGATATGTTCAGGCTGCAGCGGCTCGCGCAGCAGAGGATTAGCCATCAGGTAAATCTGCCCGACCGAAAGATAGTTAGCGGCGCGCCAGTAACGGTCAAGCAGCGCTAATTCAGTCTCGGTAGCGGAATGGGGTGAAGAGGTGTCCATCAGCTGCTCCTTTTAAATGAGTCAGCTAAAAGCATAGACGCCTGGGGGAGTTGTGCAGGAAGCGGCAAAATGCGCGCGTAAAAAAGGCGGGAGATCCCGCCTTCAGGCTTTACTATTTACCGATTACGGCTGCGGCCACCGCCGCTTCGTCATTGGCCGCGGTAAACGGCGTGTAGTCGAGCTGCAAAACGCGGCTGGTTTCCGCCAGCTGGTGCTCGGTTGCCGCCACGTTGCCGTTCAGCTTCTGGCCGTAAGAGGGCACTATTGCTTTCAGCTTTGCCTGCCATGCCGACGTCGCCATCTGCTCAGCGAACACTTTGCTCATCAGATCGATCATGATAGGCGCGGCCGTGGAAGCACCCGGCGAGGCGCCCAGCAGCGCGGAGATGGTGCCGTCCTGCGACGTGACGACCTCCGTGCCCAGCTTCAGCACGCCGCCTTTCTGCGCGTCTTTCTTGATAATCTGTACGCGCTGGCCCGCCTTAACGCGACGCCAGTCCTCTTTTCTCGCCTCCGGGAAATAATCCCGCAGCGCCTGGCAGCGATCGTCATCGGTCAGCATGACCTGGCCAATCAGGTATTTCACCAGGTTAAAGTTATCCAGCCCGACGTGCACCATTGGCTTAAAGTTCGACGAGGTCATGGAGCCGAACATATCCCACAGCGAGCCTTGCTTCAGGAACTTCGTCGAGAAGGTGGCAAACGGCCCGAACAGCAGCACCTGCTTGCCATCCAGCATCCGCGTATCCAGATGCGGCACGGACATCGGCGGCGCGCCAACGGAAGCTTTGCCGTACACTTTGGCCAGATGGCGCTTCACGATCTCCGGGTTTTCGCTTACCAGGAACTCGCCGCCGACCGGGAAGCCCGCATATTCTCTGGCTTCTGGAATACCGGTCTGCTGGAGCAGCGTCAGCGCCGCGCCGCCCGCGCCGATAAAGATATATTTCGCGCGAATGGTTTTCCGGCGGCCGTTGTTTTTCAAATCGGCCACGGTCACGTTCCAGCTGCCGTCGCCGTTGCGCTTAAAGCCGCGAACCTCATGGCCGGTTTCCAGCGAAAAATGCTGGTTTTTCTGTAGCGATGCCACCATCTGGCGCGTGATTTCGCCGAAGTTCACGTCGGTGCCGGTGGTGATGCGCGTGGCGGCAACGCGATCTTTGTCGTCACGTCCTTCCATCAGCAGCGGTGCCCACGCCCTGATTTGCTCCGGGTCTTCTGAATACTCCATACCGCGAAACAGCGAGCTTTTCTGCAGCGCCGTAAAGCGTTTCTTCAGGAACGCCACGTTGTCGTCGCCCCAGACAAAGCTCATATGGGGAACGGTGTTGATAAAGCTGCGTGGATTGCGCAGGACGCCTTTCTGGACCAGATGGGACCAGAACTGGCGCGAGATCTGAAACGCTTCGTTGATCTCGACGGCTTTTTTGATATCGACCGAGCCGTCTTCTTTCTGCGGCGTATAGTTCATTTCGGCCAGCGCGGCATGCCCGGTACCGGCGTTGTTCCAGCCGTTGGAGCTTTCTTCAGCCACGCTGTCCAGGCGCTCGATCATACTGATGCGCCACTCGGGTTCCAGAGCCTGCAACCAGGTGCCAAGCGTAGCGCTCATCGCGCCTCCGCCGATCAGTAATACGTCTTTTTCTTCATCTGCCGTAGCGGCTTTCGCAGAGCCCATAGCGGCCAGAAGTCCTGCTAATTTTGGCATGAGGCGACTTCTCCGTATGTTGATAAATCAACATGGTGAGCAGGTGAAACGGCGGCGATCTCTTTCGGACCGTGGTAGCCGCTTCGCTGAGTACAGTGCGCTTCCATCACAAAAACGGATGATTAACGCGCGTTAAGCGTTGTGGAAATATACCATTGTTACGTAGCAATTAAAAAATTGTTTAAAGATTAAAAATGAGAATGAATAATCAAACAAAATTAGAGGAAGTAATACCAGAGGCTGCTTCAGCGAAACGGCAAAGAGAGTTATCGGTTATTTATTATTAATTTTCATAAGGATAATTTGGCTTTCTTCGGATGGGGTTGTGCAAAAAGCAGACAGGTAAAGCCTGAAAAGCAGGCGTGAGCAGGGAAGATCGCAGAGAATTTAGTTGTTATTAAATGTTAATTGTTTGTTAAGTGGGAAAGGCCAGCGGATGATCCAGCCGCGTGGCGGGTAAAATGAGGGCGGATATCTCCGTGCGGACAGGCCGATTAAAAAAACCTCCGCGCAGGCCGGGCAAAAAAATGCCTGCTCCGCACGGGCGGAACAGGCGTCACAGATTGATACGTCCGGCATGCTGCCGGACGGAACAGGCACTGTGCTTTATCGGCAGCGTCAGGCTTTTTTAGCCGCTGCGGCAGCCTTAACGATTACCGCGAAAGCATCCGCTTTCAGCGATGCGCCGCCAACCAGCGCGCCGTCGATATCCGGCTGGGCAAACAGCTCGGCCGCATTCTTATCGTTAACGGAACCGCCGTACTGGATAATGACCTGTTCTGCGACAGCGGCATCTTTTTTGGCGATATGGTCACGGATAAATTTATGCACGGCCTGGGCCTGTGCAGGGGTAGCGGATTTGCCGGTGCCGATAGCCCAGACTGGCTCATAGGCAATGACCACGCCGTTGAACGCGTCAGCGCCCTGGGTTTCCAGCACGGCGTCAATCTGGCGTGCGCAAACTTCTTCGGTTTTACCCGCTTCGTTTTCCGCTTCGGTTTCGCCAATGCACAGTACCGGGATCAGACCGGCCGTTTTCAGCACCGCGAATTTTTTGGCAATCAGCTCGTCGCTCTCTTTATGATAAGTGCGACGCTCGGAGTGGCCGATAATGATGTATTTCGCGCCTACGTCTTTCAGCATCTCGGCGGATACTTCGCCGGTGAACGCGCCAGACAGGTTAACGTCTACGTTCTGCGCGCCAAGCACGATATGGCTACCCGAGCTGGCGTGCTTCGCCAGATCCAGATAAATCGTTGGAGGGGCAATGGCTACGCCGCAGCCATCGACGGCGCTCAGCTCATTACGCAGACCGGCAATCAGCTCGTTGACCATGTGTTTGCTGCCGTTCAGTTTCCAGTTACCCATTACTAACGGATGTCGCATTCTATCCTCCACGCTTAGCGCGATACGGTTTAATTACCCTGCCTCAGCAGCGTTGTCTGCCGGACAGTATAGAGATCAAAGCCCTTCAGAGCTTTGCTTTTCGTCATTTTTAAACCCGGTTAGCCACCGTTCAGGGCGAGTTTTACCGGCTCGATGGCGAAGGTCAGCCCTTTTTCGCCGTTGTCGGCCACCACGTAGCGCAGCGCGCCTTCCGCCTGGGCATAGTAGCGCGAGCCTTTCCCTTTACTCAGCAGATCGTCCAGCCGCTTCTGACTCTGTTCCTGAGTCAGCGTCGGTTCAAAAAACCTCGTCAGCGCAATCATATAGGCCAGCGCTTTATCCCGTGCGGCTTTCTCTTCCGGGCCGGGCACCGGCAGCCAGGTAATCTGTAACGTTTTGATCTTTCCGGTTCCCTGTTCCAGCGCGGTAGAAGAGTAGAGATTTTCATTGATCTTGCTGGCGGCACGGGTCAAATTACTTTTATCACCGCGGCTGTCCGTCGCCCGGTATTCAGCAATCTGTAACTTTGGATTGATAGCATTATACTTTTCGCGAAACTGGCCGATAGTCATATCAAAGGTCGGCGCACCCGCCAGAAGATAGGGCGCTGTAGGCATATGTTCAGCACGCTCCTGAGGATCGGCTTCGGCCCGAACGGACGCGGTACTCAGCCAGACCAGTAACGTAAAACCCGTGAACAACGCTTTATTCATTATCTGTCGCTCTAACTAATGCAGTTAACGCAAGATTAAAACGGACAATGACCGGCAAAGTCAAAGCCTGACGCTGTTCTGAGGAAGAAAAAATGACCTTACAAGCGTGGTGTTTTTCCTGGCGTGGCAGGCTGGGGCGGCGCGATCTGTGGATTTGGCTGACGCTGTGGCTGGTGCTGCTGACCGTGCTGTTTACCCTGGCCGCGCGAGGCTGGATCAGCACGCAGACCGCCGCCTTCTGCGTGGTCAGCCTGCTGTGGCCGTCCAGCGCCGTGGTGGTGAAACGTCTGCACGACCGTAACAAATCGGCCGCCTGGGCTTTGCTGCTGATCGTGGCGTGGATGCTGCTGGCAGGGAACTGGTCGGCGCTGCCAGCCAGCTGGCAGTGGACGCTGGGGCGCTTTATTCCCACGCTGATCCTGGTGACCATGAGCCTGGAGCTGGGCGTCTTCAGCGGCAGCAAAGGCGCCAACCGCTTCGGCAAAACGACGTTGCAGGTGAACTATTTTGGTCGTCGGACGCCCGATTACCAGTAGTGTTCGCTGGTGATATGGCCAGGCTTACGTTTCAGGTGCTTGCGCATGTCGCGCGTCTCTTTCAGCAGCTGCTGGGTGTCTCTGACCATCTGCGGGTTGCCGCACAGCATGATATGGCTCTCTTCTGCCGTCATGGGCAGCCCGACGGCGGCTTCCAGCTCGCCACGCTCTATCAGCGCGGGCACGCGGCCGGTCAGCGAGCCTTCAGCTGCTTCACGGCTGACCACCGTCTGAATACGTAGCTGTCCCTGATAGCGCTGCTCCAGCGCCTGCATCAGCGGCAGATAGCTCAGGTCCTGCGCGTAGCGGACGGCATGGACGAGAACGATATGCTCAAAACGCGCCAGCCCTTTGCCTTCCTGCAGGATAGAAAGATAGGGGCCGATAGCCGTCCCGGTCGCCAGCATCCACAGCGTTTTGCACTCGGGGATTTCATCTATCACAAAAAAACCGGCGGATTCTTTGGTGATCATCAGCTTCTGGCCCGGCTGCAATGCATGAAGTCGCGGGCTTAATTTGCCTTCCGGCACCGTCACCAGGTAGAACTCCAGGTTGGCGTTGCTGGGGGCGTTCACAAAAGAGTAGGCGCGCTGCACGCGTTCGCCGTCGACTTCCAGCGCCAGCTTGGCGAACTGTCCGGCAATAAAGGGATCGATGGGCGCGGTGACGGTAATGCTGAACAGGCTCTCAGTCCAGTCCTGCACCTGCTGTACTGTGGCGTTGACCCACTCGGCCATAGTGCGCTCCTTAGTCAAAACGGTTGAATAGCCTATCTTCGCTACGGAACGGCTTTTTTGCCAGCCTCCGTGTTGCGCAAAGCTCATATCGACAAATCCGGCATCCGACGTACAGTTTCATTTACGCCGCTGAACGCTTTTGCTGACACTTAATTAAAGACCATTTTTCCTTGCCCTCTCGCTTTGTCATGCGTTCCTGATATTTTCCTCGCTATCGAAAACCCTTCCTGGCCAATCGTCCTGTTTAATGGCGATTTAGCCGATAAATTGTGCTGATAAAATGAAGAAAATTGCAAACGGGCATTTGCTGGTGATGCTGATCGCGCTGGTGGCCGTCGGACAGATGGCGCAAACCATTTATGTTCCGGCGATGGCGACCATCGCGCAGGATTTTGGCGTGCGCGACGGCGTGGTGCAGCGCGTGATGGCCGCGTATCTGATGACCTACGGCGGCTCGCAGCTGCTGTATGGCCCGCTGTCGGATAATATCGGGCGGCGTCCGGTTATCCTGGGCGGATTAACTATTTTTATGATCGGTTCACTGGTCGCGCTCGGCGCGCCGACCTTCGATCTGCTGGTGCTGGGCAGCGCCATTCAGGGACTGGGAACGGGCGTGGCGGGCGTGATGGCTCGCACCATGCCGCGCGATCTGTATGCGGGCGGCGTGCTGCGGCAGGCCAACAGCCTGCTGAATATGGGCATTCTGGTCAGTCCGCTGGTTGCGCCGGTGATTGGCGCGCTGCTGACTCATCTGTTTGGCTGGCACGCCTGCTTTATTTTTCTGCTGCTGCTCTGCCTGGGCGTGGGCACGGCAATGCTGCGCTGGCTGCCGGAAACGCGTCCCGCGCCGTTGGAAAAACGCGCGCTTTTTTCACGCTATAAGCCGCTGCTGGCTGACAGCACCTTTGTGCGCTATCTGATTATGCTGATGGGCGCGCTGGGCGGCATCGCCGTGTTTGAAGCCAGCTGCGGCGTGCTGATGGGCGGCGTGCTGGGACTCAACAGCCTCACGGTCAGCCTGCTGTTTATTCTGCCGATCCCGGCGGCGTTTTTCGGCGCGTGGTTTGCCGGTCGCGACAATAAGCCTTTTCAGCAGCTGATGTGGTGGTCGGTCAATAGCTGCCTGCTGGCTGGCGCGCTGATGTGGATCCCGGCCTGGTTCGGCGTGATGACCATCTGGACGCTGGTGGCGCCTGCCGCGCTGTTTTTCTTCGGCGCGGGCATGCTGTTTCCCCTGGCGACCACGGGCGCCATGGAGCCGTGGCCCTATATGGCCGGTACGGCGGGCGCGCTGCTGGGCGGCCTGCAAAACCTGGGATCGGGCCTGGCGGCCTGGCTGTCGGCGCTGCTGCCGCAGAACGGCCAGTTCAGCCTGGGAATGCTGATGTTCGCCATGGCGCTGCTGATCCTGCTGTGCTGGCTACCCTTGTCGAAAAGGCCGGAGATGCACGCGGTATGAAGTAACGGGCCAAACGGCCCGTAAACATCCTACAGAATATATTGATGCAGGCTCGCGTCCTTACGATCCAGATAGTGAATGGACTGGATGCGGCGGATAGTGCGCGATTTGCCGCGCACCAGCAGCGTTTCGGTGGTGGCGACGTTGCCCTGGCGCGTAATGCCTTTCAGCAGATCGCCGCTGGTGATGCCGGTTGCGGAGAAAATAACGTTATCGTTGCGCGCCATGTCGGCCAGCGCCAGCACCTTTCCGGCTTCAATACCCATTGCCCGACAGCGTTGCAGCTCCTGTTCACCCAGCGCGCGGTTTTCCGGCGTATCGCCTTTGACCGCGTGACGCGGCAGCAGGCGTCCCTGCATATCACCATCCAGCGCGCGGATCACCGCCGCCGAAACCACGCCTTCCGGTGCGCCGCCGATGCCATACAGCACGTCCACTTCGCTGTCCGGCATACAGGTCAGGATAGAGGCGGCCACGTCGCCGTCGGGAAAGGCAAAAATTCGCACGCCCAGCTGCTGCATCTCGGCAATCACGCCGTCATGGCGCGGCTTGGCAAGAACGGTGACGGTCAGCTCCGTCAGCGGTTTTTGCAGCGCCCGCGCGATATTTCGCAGGTTTTCCGCCAGCGGCAACGCCAGATCGATAGCGCCTTTCGCGCCAGGGCCAACCGCCAGCTTTTCCATATACATATCGGGCGCGTTCAGAAAGGTGCCTTTATCGCCAACGGCCAGCACGGCCAGCGCGTTGGCCTGGCCCATGGCGGTCATGCGCGTGCCTTCAATAGGATCGACCGCGATATCCACCGCATCGCCCTGGCCGCTACCCACTTTTTCGCCAATGTACAGCATCGGTGCTTCGTCGATCTCGCCTTCGCCGATGACGATTTGCCCATCGATATCGACTTTATTCAGCATGATACGCATGGCGTGCACCGCAGCGCCGTCGGCCGCGTTCTTGTCGCCGCGCCCCAGCCATTTATAGCCAGCCAGCGCTGCCGCTTCCGTTACGCGTGAAAATTCAATAGCGAGTTCTCGTTTCATAATGGGCCTTACGCAAAGTAATGAAGCAGGAAGTCTGGCATGGCGGGGAGGAAAAACGCCAGCATTCTTATCGCCGGGTTCTGAACATCAGGGAGGAGGGGCGGAACAGATGCCCGCAGCCGTGGCGACTGCGGGCGAGAAGACGTTACTCTTCGTGATCTTCCCATGCCTGAGCGCGGGAAACGGCTTTCTTCCAGCCTGCATAACGATAGTTACGCTCGGTGGTTTCGATGCTCGGACGGAATTCGCGTTCAATGACGGCCTTGGCACGGACTTCATCCAAATCTTTCCAGAAGCCGACCGCCAGCCCCGCCAGATAGGCGGAACCCAGCGCGGTTACTTCCAATACTTCCGGGCGTTCGACGCGGGTGCCCAGGATATCGGACTGGAACTGCATCAGGAAGTTGTTGGCTACCGCGCCGCCATCGACACGCAGAGACTGCAGGCGGGTGTTGGAGTCATTCTGCATGGCTTCCAGCACGTCGCGGGTCTGGAAGGCGATAGATTCCAGCGTGGCGCGAATAATATGGTTCGCGTTCGCGCCGCGCGTCAGGCCGAAGATAGCGCCGCGCGCATACGGGTCCCAGTAAGGCGCGCCCAGGCCGGTAAAGGCCGGCACCATATACACGCCGTTGCTGTCTTTCACCTTGGTGGCGAAGTATTCGGAATCGGTGGCGTCACCGATTAGCTTCATCTCGTCACGCAGCCACTGGATAGACGCGCCGCCGATAAATACCGCGCCTTCCAGCGCATAGTTGACTTCGCCGCGCGGGCCGCAGGCGATAGTGGTCAGCAGGCCGTTAGTGGAGGTGACCGCTTCCGTGCCCGTGTTCATCAGCATAAAGCAGCCGGTACCGTAGGTGTTTTTCGCCATGCCCGGCTGAACGCAAAGCTGGCCATACAGCGCCGCCTGCTGGTCGCCCGCGATACCGGCGATAGGGATACGCGTGCCGCCTTTACCGCCGATATTGGTCTGGCCGTAGACTTCGGAAGAAGACTTCACTTCCGGCAGCATTTCACGCGGGATATCCAGGATATCCAGCATGCGCTGATCCCACTCCAGCTTGTGGATGTTGAACATCATGGTACGCGAGGCGTTGGTGTAATCGGTGATGTGCACCCGTCCCTGCGTCATTTTCCATACCAGCCAGGAATCGACGGTGCCGAACAGCAGCTCGCCGCGCTTTGCCCGCTCGCGCGAGCCTTCAACGTGATCCAGGATCCATTTAACCTTGGTGCCGGAGAAGTAAGGGTTAATCACCAGCCCGGTAGTGTGCTGAATATACTCTTCCAGCCCCTCTTTTTTCAGTCGGGCGCAGTAGTCGGCGGTGCGCGGATCCTGCCAGACGATAGCGTTATAGATCGGCTTGCCGGTCTCTTTGTCCCAGACGATAGCGGTTTCACGCTGGTTGGTGATGCCAATGGCGGCTATCTCGTCCGAACGGATATCGGCGTGGGCCAGCACTTCCACCAGCGTGGAGCTTTGCGACGCCCAGATGTCCATCGGATCGTGTTCGACCCAGCCGGTCTTAGGATAAATTTGCTGAAATTCGCGCTGGGAAACCGCAACAATGTTGGAGTCGTGATCCAGCACCACGGCGCGGGAGCTGGTTGTGCCCTGATCCAGCGCGACGATATATTTTTTATCTGTAGTCATAAATCCTTCCTGATGTGTAAAGGGTTAGCACTTACGCTTTACGCTGTTCAGCACGCGCTATCGTCTCTGGCTTCTTTACCGCAGCTGCGCCAGGCAGGTTACGGGCGATCAAAGAGCGGTAGCCGAATGCACCCACGCAGGCGCCAACAATCGGGCCAAAAATTGGCACGAGGAAATAAGGAATATCGCGGGCGCCGGTGAAAGCAACGTTACCCCAACCGGCCAGCCAGGCAAAGATCTTGGGTCCGAAATCACGGGCCGGGTTCAGGGCGAAGCCGGTCAACGGACCCATTGCACCGCCGATAACCGCGATAAGCAGGCCGATCAGCAGCGGAGCCATCGGGCCGCGCGGCAGGCCGTTGCCGTCGTCGGTCAGCGCCATAATCAGCCCCATCATCACGGCAGTGATCACGGCTTCAACCAGGAAAGCCTGGCCAACGCTGATATGCGGATTAGGGTAGGTAGAGAAAATACCGGCCAAATCCAGGCTCTCGACGCTGCCGCGCACCATATGGTGCGTCTGCTCGTAGTCCAGAAACAGGTTATGGTAGAGCGCATAAACCAGCGCGGCGGAGCAGAAGGCGCCTGCCACCTGCGCCACAATATAAGGAATAACTTTACGGCCTTCGAAGTTGCCAAACAGGCAAAGCGCCAGGGTCACGGCCGGGTTCAAATGCGCCCCGGAAATGGCCGCGCTCAGGTAAACCGCCATGGCAACGGCGATCCCCCAGATGATGCTGATTTCCCACAGGCCGAGTACCGCGCCTGCTACCTTTGCCGCCGCGACGCAGCCGGCACCAAAGAAAATAATCGTGCCGACGCCGAGAAACTCGGCGATGCACTGCCCTTTAAGGGTGGTGGTTGTCTGGCTCATGATGTTGGTTCCTGAAGGCGAGGTTAAATGGTGTACGGCTTTTTTTTCTCTTTCCCTGAGTCGCCCCAATCTTGTGTGGGGTTGTTGTGAATTTATCGTTAACGAGCATAAACGAGAAATAGCGAAATCAAAAGTTGTGTGCTGCTTCAAAAAAATGAGCGTTTTCGCGTCTTTTAACGGAATTTTCCTGCGGCTTTTGGCTTTCGTTTTCCATTTCATGTTGCAATTTGTTAACAATACCCGCGCAGGGATCGCGGGTAAATGTTACAAACACCAGGTCTGCGCTGAAAAACGCGGCTCTCTGCGCCGTAGCAGGTTCGTTGCTGGACTTGGCGGGCCGCTCTACATACAATCGGAACATCGTTGTGAGCCGCAGCGGGTCGGCCAGTGTCGATCGCGCCGCGTCTGCAACATCAACGCCTTGCGATTAGGAGAGGTCATTTACGATGTCATTTGAAGTGTTCGAGAAACTGGAAGCAAAAGTACAGCAGGCGATTGATACTATCACGCTGCTGCAGATGGAAATTGAAGAGCTGAAAGAGCAGAACAACAACCTGAATCAGCAGGTTCAGCAGGCCGCGGGCAACAGCGAATCCCTGGTGCGTGAAAACCAGCACCTGAAAGAGGAGCAGCATGTCTGGCAGGAGCGTCTGCGTGCGCTGTTGGGAAAAATGGAAGAAGTCTGAGTCAGGTTTGACGGCAGGCGGTAAAAGAACGGGTGCCAGTCAGCACCCGTTTTTGCTATATGCCAGCCGGTGGATCTTCTGGAAGGATAAGGTGTGCTATTCGATATCCAGCGGATCTTCGGAAAGGATAATACCGGTATTATCGGCATAAAGATGGTCGCCTGAAAAGAAGGTCACGCCGCCAAAATTGACGCGCACGTCGCTTTCGCCAATGCCTTCGCCAGCGGCGCCAGCCGGGATAGCCGCAATCGCCTGAATGCCGATATCCAGCTCTTCCAGGTCGTCTACCTGACGCACGGAGCCGTAGACCACCAACCCTTCCCATTCGTTTTGCAACGCCAGGCGAGCCAGCGCCGCATCGACCAGCGCGCGCCGTACAGAGCCGCCGCCGTCTACCAGCAGCACGCGCCCGCGTCCGTTTTCTTCCAGCAGATCATACAGAAGCCCGTTATCTTCAAAACATTTCACCGTGGTGATTTGCCCGCCAAACGAGGTGCGGCCACCAAAGTTTGAAAAGAGCGGTTCAACCACGTTCACATCTTCATGATAGATGTCGCAGAGTTCGGAAGTATCGTATTTCATAAGGGGTTCATCTGTTCGCCACAGGGAGACTAAGTATATCGCTTTCTGGCGGTTGTTGGCAAAATCATCAGTTGTTAAAAATTGCGGCAGGTCAGGGACATCGCGATTAGTTCATCGCCAGACCAATGGCGAAAAGCAGATTAACCAGCAGCGTCGCTTTTACCGTTTTCTCCAGCACGGGCCGCATAGCGGCGGCGGCGGTATGTTTGATAACAAAGCGTGCCTGGCCGAACAACAGCGGCGCGCTGAGCAAAAACAGCCAGCCCGACGCGTCCAGCATCGCCAGTTTGGCATACAGGCCAAAGCAAAACAGCGCGCCGGAAAGCAGCATGGCATGGTAATAGCGCGCGTTACAGGCGCCGAGCCGTACGGCCAGGGTGAATTTACCGTTCCGCCGATCGCTGTCGATATCGCGCATGTTATTGACGTTGAGCACGGCGACCGCCAGCAGGCCGCAGCCGGTCGCGGGCAGAAAAGCCAACAGATGCAGGCCGTGCGTTTGCAGATAAAAGCTGCCCACCACGCCCAGCCAGCCAAAGAAAACCAGCACGGAAAGATCGCCCAGCCCAAGATAGCCGTAAGGTTTTTTCCCTACCGTATAGGCGATGGCGGCGACGATGGCCAGCGCGCCCAGCGCCAGAAAGCCCAGCATATCGCCGGGGCTCTGACAGGCGCGCACCACCAGCGTTACGCCTGCGATCAGCGTCAGCGCGACCGTCAGCGTCAGCGCAAAGCGCATCTGCTTCAGGCCGATCAGCCCTTTCTGCATGCCGCGTAGCGGGCCGAGGCGATCGGGCTTGTCGCTGCCTTTTACCGCATCGCCATAGTCGTTGGCCAGATTGGACAAAATTTGCAGCAGCGCCGTGGTCAGCAGCGTCAGCAGCGCGACGGCCGGATCGAAATGTCCCTCACGCCAGGCCAGCGCCGAGCCGGTAATCACTGACGCGCAGGCTAAAGGCAGCGTACGTAAGCGCAGGCTTTCCAGCCATGCGCGGAAAGAGGTAAAAGCCGGAACTGCAGAGATATTGTCGCTCATCAGGCTGGGCCTTTGCTGAAAGAGGATGAATGCCGGAAAGCGACCAGTTTACTGGCTGTCTGCACGCGGAGAATTAATCCACGTCAGGAATTGGGCGGGAAAGCAGAGGCGGCGGACAAAGAAAAACCCCGCGCGTAAGCGACGGGGTTTAAAAAGGCGCGAGCGTGGAAGATTACAGAATAAAGCGGCTGAGATCTTCGTCCGCTACCAGCTCGTCCAGATGTTTACCAACGTAATCGGCATCGATGGTGATCGACTCGCCGTTGCGGTCGCTGGCGTCGTAGGAAATCTCTTCCATCAGGCGCTCCAGCACGGTATGCAGACGACGCGCGCCGATGTTCTCAGCGGTTTCGTTCACCTGCCAGGCTGCGGCAGCGATGCGGCTGATGCCGTCTTCCGTAAAGTGGATATCCACGCCTTCGGTCTTCATCAGCGCCTTGTACTGCACAGTGACGGACGCGCTTGGCTCGGTCAGGATGCGCTCAAAGTCGTGCGTGGTCAGCGCCTGTAGCTCAACGCGGATCGGCAGACGACCCTGCAGTTCCGGGATCAGATCGGAAGGGCTGGCGACCTGGAACGCGCCGGAAGCGATAAACAGAATGTGGTCGGTTTTCACCATACCGTGCTTGGTGGAAACGGTGCAGCCTTCCACCAGCGGCAGCAGGTCGCGCTGTACGCCTTCGCGGGAAACGTCCGGGCCGGAGCTTTCGCCACGCTTACAGACCTTGTCGATTTCGTCGATAAACACGATGCCGTGCTGCTCGACCGCGTCGATCGCTTCCTGCTTTAACTCTTCCGGATTGACCAGTTTGGCGGCTTCTTCCTCGATCAGCAGCTTCATCGCTTCTTTGATCGGCAGCTTACGCGGCTTCTGCTTCTGGCCGCCGATGTTCTGGAACATCGACTGCAGCTGGCTGGTCATCTCTTCCATACCCGGAGGCGCCATGATCTCGACACCCATTGGCGCGGCGGCCAGATCGATTTCGATCTCTTTATCGTCCAGCTGGCCTTCGCGCAGCTTTTTGCGGAAAGACTGGCGGGCAGCAGACGGCTCGGCAGCGGCTTCCGGCTGGCCCCAGTTGTTTTTCGCCGGTGGGATCAGCACGTCGAGAATGCGTTCTTCGGCCATCTCTTCGGCGCGATAGCGGTTTTTCTCAATCGCCTGCGAGCGCACCATTTTGATCGCGGAATCGGTCAGATCGCGGATGATAGAATCCACTTCTTTACCTACATAGCCCACTTCGGTGAACTTAGTCGCTTCCACCTTAATAAAAGGCGCATTCGCCAGCTTGGCCAGGCGACGGGCGATTTCGGTTTTACCTACGCCGGTCGGGCCAATCATCAGAATATTTTTAGGCGTCACTTCGTGGCGCAGCTCTTCGTCGAGCTGCATACGGCGCCAGCGGTTGCGCAGGGCGATGGCAACAGCGCGCTTGGCGCCGTCCTGGCCGATAATAAATCTGTCCAGTTCGCTGACGATTTCGCGCGGGGTCATTTCAGACATAATCAGGGTCCTTACGCTTTAGACGATAATTCTTCGATAGTAAGATTGTGGTTGGTATAGATGCAGATATCGCCTGCAATACCCAGCGCTTTTTCCACGATGTCGCGCGCGCCAATGTCGGTGTTTTCCAGCAGCGCACGAGCGGCAGCCTGTGCGTACGGGCCGCCAGAACCGATGGCGATCAGATCGTTTTCCGGCTGGATCACGTCGCCGTTGCCGGTGATGATCAGCGAGGCGTTTTCGTCAGCTACGGCCAGCAGGGCTTCCAGCTTGCGCAGCATCCGATCGGTACGCCAGTCTTTGGCCAGCTCGACCGCCGCCTTCACCAGATGGCCCTGATGCATCTCCAGCTTGCGTTCGAACAGCTCAAACAGCGTAAAGGCATCTGCTGTGCCACCGGCAAAACCAGCAATGACCTTGTCATTATAAAGACGACGCACTTTTTTGACGTTGCCTTTCATTACGGTGTTGCCGAGCGTAGCCTGGCCATCACCGCCAATTACTACCTGGCCGTTGCGTCGTACACTTACAATTGTTGTCACGGGCAGACCCCTTGTTACAGTCGAAAGATCTCCCCGCAGGCCTACTGCGGGGCAATGATGCGATCAGATATGGGGGGAATCTGGAAGGTTTCAACCCCCCAAAGAGACAGGAATACAATTTGAATGGCCGTTGCCGCGCAGGCGTTTCAGCGTGCTGTCGGCGGCGGTGCGGCTGTTGTAAGGGCCGACGATCACGCGATTCCAGCCGCCGCCGCTGGTGATTTTGCTTTCAAAGCCTTCAAACGCCAGCGAGGCGCGTACGGATTCCGCCTGGTCGCTGCCTTTGAACGAGCCGCACTGCACCATCCAGCGCTGCGTCTTCTCTTTTTCGACTTCTTTTGGCTTCTCGGTTTTCGGCTGCGGCTGGCGGACAGGCTCCTGAGCTACCGTCGGCTGCTGGCTGTGCTGCGGCAGCATGTGCTGCTGCTGTGCCGGCTGCTGACGCGATGGCTGTACCTGCGGCTGCGTTTGAACCTGACGCGGCTGGATCTGTGGCTGCGTCTGTACCTGACGAGAAGGCTGAGGTTCTGATGAATAGGCGTTCTGCGGCTGGCGCGACTGCTGTTGCAGCTGCGTCTGCTGCTGCTGGCGCTGTAGCGTTTGCTGGCGTTGGGCTGGCGTCTGCTCGTTCCACGGCACTTCGTTCAGCTGGGTAGGCTGCTGGCGCATATCGGCCTGCATCTGCTCCAGCAGCTGGCGCTGTTCGTCGGTCAGTTGCGTAGGCGAATGCACTTCACCGCCTGCCGAAGGCTCGACGGGTGTCGGCACGGTGATTTGACGGTTCTCCAGCTCTTTAATGTAGCGCCAGCGCTCTTCTGGCTTGGGCGGCAAACCGTTGCCGGCTGCTTTGTGATCCGGGATGACCGGCGCCTCTTCCTCTTTTTTATGATGGGCGATAAACCATAAGCCACCGACAAACGTCACCAGTACCGCGACGGCCAGACCTACCATGATCTTTGATACACCCGATCCGCTGCTGCGCTTTTTACTGCCGCCGCGGCCGTTGCTCTTTTTGCGACGCGTCCCTGTCGAACGCCCGCGGCCTACGTAATCTTTTTGTGCCACTATCGTTCCGCTAATAATCAATGAAGAGTAAGGTCGGGCCAGCGCGCTGGCCTGCAGCTCGCCATGTTACTCAAGGGCCGGAAGTTTGACCAGCAGGGATACGATTAAGAATCTGCTGAATCTCGGTTTTGTTGCCCAAAAGGAAAAATTTTGTTCGCGCTACGCTTTTTGCCGCAGCGCGGGCGCCGTGCTGCCGCGAATTTTTATTTCAAAATCCAGCAGCCGGGAACCGCTGTTTACCAGCTTGCCCTGTAGCTGTTCCAGCAGCAGATTCATCGCCTCGCGGCCGATGTTGAATCGCGGCTGGGCAATGGTAGTCAGCTGAGGATCGCTGTAGCGCGACAGTTCGATATCATCAAAACCAATCAGCGACAGATCTTTCGGCACGCGCAGCCCCATTATTTTCGCCTGCGCCATCGCGCCCAGCGCCATGATATCGCTGTGGCAGAACAGGGCGTCCGGCGGCTGCGGCAGCCGCATTAGCTGCTTCAGCGCGCGGCTGCCGGCGTCAAACGTGAAATCGCCGCGCACGATATAGCGCGGATCCAGCCTGATGCCGTTGCGTTGCAGCGCCTGAATATAGCCCTGCAGGCGATACTGACACAGCGGCATCTCCTGCGGCCCGGCGACGCAGGCGATACGCTCGTGGCCCAGCTTAAGCAGATGGTTCACCGCCTCGAACGCCGCCGTCAGGTTATCAATGTGCACGGTCGGCAGCGCCAGATCGGGCGCGAATTCATTGGCCATCACCATCGGCGGCAGGCTGCGCTGCTCTTCCGGCCCGGTTTCAAAAGGCACCTGCGACCCCAGCAGCACCATGCCGTCAATCTGTCGGGTCATCACCAGATTCAGGAAAGCGCTCTCCTGACGGTTTTGGTGCGCGCAGTCGCCAATCAGCACCAGATAGCCTTCTTCGGCCGCCACCGATTCCACCCCGCGAATAATTTCGCTGAAAAAGGGGTCGCAAATGTCGGGCACTATCACCAGGATTGTGCGGGACTCGCTGCGTCGCGGATGGCGCACCATGGCATGAGGCGAATAGCCAACGGCAATCACCGCCTCGTCGACTTTTTGGCGCGTGGCGGCAGAAACCTTTTCCGGACTCATCAGGGCGCGGGAAACGGTCGCCGTCGATACGCCCGCTTTTTCCGCCACGTCTTTCATCGTGGCGCCCACGGTTTCTGGCTTGTGCTCCAACGCTGTTCTCCTCATACCGGCCGGTTGACTGCCCGGCGTCGGCCGGAAATAAAAGGCTTTTTGTCAGCGTTATAGCCGACCCTCACCGTGAAATTAACCAATGCTAATCAATTGCGTTACTTAATTTGCATAAAAATAGTGACTTGTGCGACTTTTTTCGAGCCGGCTCGCAGCAAGAAGACGATATCGTCTGGCATTTCAGCTTTCGGTGGGATCCACATCCAGCGTCCATTTCACCTTGCGCGACTGCGGCAGCGTGCCCATCAGCGGCAGCGTAGCCTTAATCAGCCGCTGCAGCAGCGCGCGGGAAGGATGCTGGAGCAGCAGCTGCCAGCGGTAGCGCCCGCCTCGTTTAGGCTGAAGCGCCGGCACCGGGCCCATAACCCAGAACGCTTCATCCTTAAGCGGGCTGGCTTCCAGCAGATTGCGCAGCTGCTGTAAAAAGAGCGCGGACTGCTGGTTATCGTGATCCTCCGAGCGGAACAGCGCGTGGCTGGTGAACGGCGGCAGAAACACGGTTTTCCTTTCGACCAGCGCCTGCTGCGCAAAAGCGTCGTAGCCCTGATGCAGCAGCGTTTGCAGAAGGGGATGTTCAGGATGATGGGTTTGCAGCATCACTTCGCCCTGTTTCCCGGCACGTCCGGCACGTCCGGCCACCTGGGTATAAAGCTGGGCGAAGCGCTCGGCGGAGCGGAAGTCGGCGGAAAACAGCGCGCCGTCGACATCCAGCAGCGAAACCAGCGTCACGTCAGGAAAGTGGTGGCCTTTTGCCAGCATCTGCGTGCCCACCAGGATCCTGGCGCCGCCACGATGAACGTCGGCCAGATGTTGTTCAAGCGCGCCCTTGCGGCTGGTGGTGTCGCGGTCGATGCGGGACAGCGGCACGCCGGGGAACAGCTCGCCCAGGTTTTGCTCCAGCTGTTCGGTGCCCAGGCCGACCGGCACCAGATGCGTCGAGCCGCACTGCGGGCACTGGTGCGGAATAGGGCGCTGGCTGTCGCAGTGGTGGCAGCGCAGCTGGCGGTGGTGCTGATGCAGCGTGTAGTAGCGGTCGCAGCGCTGGCATTCGGCTATCCAGCCGCACTCGTGGCAGAGCATGGCCGGAGAAAAGCCGCGTCGGTTTAAAAACAGCAGCACCTGATTATCCGCCTGCAGATGCTGCCCTATCTTTTTGATCAGCATCGGCGACAGGCCGCCCTGAAGCTTCACGCCTTTCAGGTCGATCAGCTGCTGCGTCGCCTGACGCGCGTTGCCCGCACGCTTGCTGAGGTTCAGCTGACGATATTTGCCCATCTGCACGTTGTGCAGCGTCTCCAGCGCGGGCGTGGCGGTTCCCATTACAATCGGGATATCTTCCTGACGGGCGCGAAAAACAGCCAGATCGCGCGCCTGATAGCGCCAGCCTTCCTGCTGCTTGTAGGAGCTGTCGTGCTCTTCATCGATAATAATCACGCCCAGCTGCGCAAAAGGCGTGAACAGCGCCGAGCGGGTGCCGATAACGATGGCCGTTTCACCCTGACGGGCGCGCAGCCATACCGCCAGCCGCTCGCTGTCGTTCAGCGCGGAGTGCAGCACGTCTACCGGCGCGTCAAAGCGCTCGCGGAAGCGGGCGATGGTTTGTGGCGTCAGGCCGATTTCCGGCACCAGCACCAGCGCCTGCTTGCCGCTGGCCAGCACGTTCTCCAGCACGCTCAGGTAGACTTCGGTTTTGCCGGAGCCGGTGATGCCGGCCAGCAGCCAGGCAGCGAAATGGTCGTCTTCGGCCCGGATAGCGCCGACCGCCGTGGCCTGTTCGGTGTTCAGCCGCAGCCGTTCGCCTTTGACGGCGTAATGCGTTCGCCAGTCCTGCGGCGCGCGCTGCTGCGTCTGGAGATCGCATAATCCTTTGGCGCGCAGGGCCTGAAGCGTCGCATCGGTAATGTCGTGCTGGCCGATTTCATGGCGATAGAGATTACGCTGGCGCAGCGCCGCCAGCGCCTGCTGCTGTTTCGGCGCGCGCTTCAGGCTTTCCGGGGCGGTTTCCCGACCGGTTTCCGTGATAAACCACTGCCAGAGCGGCGCTTCCCGCGCGGGTTTCCCCTGGCGCAGCAGCACGGGCATGGCGTGAAAAAGCACTTCGCCCAGCGGATAGTGATAATAGTCCGCCGCCCACAGCAGAATGCGCCACAGCGAAGCGGGATACAGCGACTCGTCGTCCAGCACTTCATAAACGGGCTTCAGCTGATCGAGGGGAAAGTCGCTGGTATCCGCAAGCCCCACCACCACGCCGACCGCTTTGCGCTTGCCAAACGGCACGCTGACGCGCGCGCCCGGCACCGCCGCAGGCAGATGCGCAGGCAGCAGATAGTCAAAGTTGCGGGCAAGCGGAACGGGCAGAGCGACCTGAACGACGGGCATGAATTTATCCGGATGAAATTATGAGCGGGATAGTGTACACTGTGTCTTCCTGAATGTGCGGATTCGATTGCAGCGAGCGGTTATTTTCTGTATAGTTCGCCGCCGTTGGTACGGCATTTTGGTATCAAATCACCTGAATTATTAATCTTCGTGTGGTGCCGGTGCAGGGTTTTCCTGGCACGGGAGAGCGACACGGCCTTAACTGAGGTTTTCCCATGAAAAAAGGTATTCACCCAAATTACGCTGAAGTTACTGCTAAATGTTCTTGCGGTAACGAAATCAAAACCCGCTCAACCGTGGGTCACGACCTGAACCTGGACGTGTGCGGCAAATGCCACCCGTTCTACACCGGCAAGCAGCGTGACGTTGCCAGCGGTGGTCGTGTTGACCGCTTCAACAAGCGTTTCAGCATCCCAGGCAGCAAATAAGTCGCCTGCACGAAGCGGATACCGTTTCGGATGCAATAAAAAACCCAGCTTCGGCTGGGTTTTTTTATATCTGCGAAAAAGCGCTCAATATTCCCAGGTATCGGGATCGACGCCCATTTCCCGCATGATCGCTTTGGCGGCTTCCGGGATTTCGTCGCTGCGCTCTTTACGCAGATCGACATCATCCGGCAGAGGCTGGCCGGTAAAAGCGTGCAGAAACGCTTCACACAGCAGCTCGCTGTTGGTGGCGTGACGCAGGTTGTTAACCTGACGACGGGTACGCTCGTCGGTCAGAATTTTTAAAACTTTTAACGGGATGGATACCGTAATTTTTTTTACCTGCTCGCTCTTTTTACCGTGCTCAGCGTAAGGGCTGATATATTCGCCATTCCATTCAGCCATGGGTTACCTTAGTCATCATTAATATTTACTGTGCCGAAATTCAGCTAATTATGCCCGAAGTTGGGCGACGCCACACCGTATTGCGCCCACTTTTTCCAGGGAGCAAAAAGGTAATATTACCGGTTATTGACAGATTGCTCAATCTATACGCAAAGACATTTAGAAGTCCAGATGTATTGACGTCTATCTGTTCCCTGTTATGCTGGTGGCTCTTCTTTCTTTCTCCTGCAGGAATTTATGCACCATGACGCGTAAACAGGCAACCATCGCGGTACGCAGCGGCTTGAATGATGACGAACAGTATGGCTGCGTTGTCCCGCCAATCCACCTCTCCAGCACCTATAACTTTACCGATTTCAACGAGCCTCGGGCGCATGACTACTCACGTCGCGGTAACCCTACCCGCGATGTTGTCCAGCGCGCGCTGGCCGAGCTGGAAGGCGGCGCCGGTGCGGTGATGACCAATACCGGCATGTCGGCGATCCACCTGGTTTGTACCGTCTTCCTGAAGCCCGGCGATCTGCTGGTGGCGCCGCACGACTGCTATGGCGGCAGCTATCGCCTGTTTGACAGCCTGAGCAAGCGCGGCGCGTATCGCGTGAAGTTTGTCGATCAGGGCAACGAAGCGGCGCTGCACGCTGCGCTGGCGGAAAAACCGAAGCTGGTGCTGGTAGAAAGCCCGAGCAACCCGCTGCTGCGCGTGGTGGATATTGAGGCTATCTGTAAGGCGGCGGCAGAAGCGGGCGCGGTTAGCGTGGTGGATAACACCTTCCTTAGCCCGGCGTTGCAAAACCCGCTGGCGCTGGGCGCCGATCTGGTGATCCATTCCTGCACGAAATACCTTAACGGCCACTCCGACGTGGTGGCGGGCGCGGTAATTGCCAAAGATCCCGAGCGGGTGAAAGAGCTGGCCTGGTGGGCGAATAATATCGGTGTAACCGGCGCGGCTTTCGACAGCTATTTACTGCTGCGCGGCCTGCGCACGCTGGCGCCACGTATGGCGGCCGCACAGCGCAACGCGCTCGCTATCGTGGATTATCTGAAACAGCAGCCGCTGGTTAAAAAGCTGTATCATCCTTCACTGCCGGAAAACGCGGGCCATCAGATTGCCGCCCGCCAGCAGAAAGGCTTCGGCGCGATGCTCAGCTTTGAGCTGAACGGCGACGAGCAGACGCTGCGTCGTTTCCTGAAGGCGCTGGAACTGTTCACGCTGGCCGAATCGCTGGGCGGCGTGGAAAGCCTGATCTCCCATACTGCTACCATGACCCATGCGGGCATGTCGGCAGAGGCGCGCGCGGCGGCAGGTATTTCGGAAACGCTGCTGCGGGTTTCCGTAGGGATTGAAGATCACGAAGATTTAATTGCCGATCTGGATAATGCATTCCGGATAGCGGCTAAGAGGTAAGCATGAGTCATTCAGCAGTGGCAGCAGGCGCGCGTCAGCTGCATAAATTCGGGGGCAGCAGCCTTGCCGACGCCAAATGTTACCTGCGGGTAGCGGGGATCATGGCGGAATACAGCCGTCCCGGCGACGTGATGGTGGTGTCCGCCGCAGGCAGCACCACCAATCAGCTGATTAGCTGGCTGAAGCTGAGCCAGAGCGACCGTCTGTCGGCGCATCAGGTGCAGCAGGCGCTGCGACGCTACCAGAGCGAGTTAATCAGCAGCCTGCTTCCGGCACAGACGGCGGACGGGCTGATCGGCGAATTCATTCGCGATCTGGAAAAGCTGGCCGCTCTGCTGGATGGCAAAATAACCGAAGCCGCCTACGCGGAAGTGGTGGGACACGGTGAAATCTGGTCGGCACGGCTGATGGCGGCCGTGCTTCAGCAGCAGGATATGGCGGCGAGCTGGCTGGACGCGCGGGAATTTCTGCGCGCCGAGCGGGCCGCCCAGCCGCAGGTGGATGAAGGAAAATCCTGGCCGCTGCTGCAACAGCTGATTGCCCAGCATCCGGGCGAGCGGCTGGTGGTAACCGGCTTTATCAGCCGCAACGACGCGGGTGAAACCGTGCTGCTGGGCCGTAACGGCAGCGACTATTCCGCCACGCAGATCGGCGCGCTGGCCGGCGTGTCGCGCGTTACCATCTGGAGCGACGTGGCGGGCGTTTACAGTGCGGATCCGCGCAAGGTGAAAGACGCCTGCCTGCTGCCGCTGCTGCGGCTGGATGAGGCCAGCGAGCTGGCGCGCCTGGCCGCGCCGGTGCTGCATACCCGTACGCTACAGCCGGTTTCCGGCAGCGATATCGACCTGCAGCTGCGCTGTAGCTACCAGCCGGAACAGGGCTCGACCCGCATTGAGCGCGTGCTGGCTTCCGGCACGGGCGCGCGGATTGTCACCAGCCACGACGACGTCTGTCTGATTGAGTTCCAGGTGCCGCCGCAGCACGATTTCGCCACGGCGCAGAAAGAGATTGAACGACTGCTTCAGCGCGCGCAGCTGCGTCCGCTGGCGACCGGCGTTCATCCCGATCGCCACCTTTTACAGCTTTGTTATACCTCGGAAGTGGTGAACAGCGCGCTGACGCTGCTGCAGGACGCGGGCATTCCCGGACGCCTACAGCTGCGGGAAGACATGGCGCTGGTCGCGCTGGTGGGCGCAGGCGTCTGCCGCAATCCGCTGCACAGCCACCGTTTCTGGCAGCAGCTGAAGGATCAGCCGGTTGAATTTATCTGGCAGTCGGAAGAGGGCATCAGCCTGGTCGCCGTGCTGCGCGTCGGGCCGACTGAACATCTGATCCGCGGTCTGCACCAGTCGCTGTTCCGCGCGGAAAAACAGGTCGGCCTGATGCTGTTCGGCAAGGGCAATATCGGCTCCCGCTGGCTGGAACTTTTCGCGCGCGAGCAGGAAACGCTATCGGCGCGGACGGGATTTGAATATGTTTTAGCCGGCGTGGTCGACAGTCGTCGCAGCCTGCTGAACTACGAAGGGCTGGACGCCAGCCGCGCGCTGGCCTTCTTTGATGACGAGGCGGTGGAGCGGGACGAGGAGTCGCTGTTCCTGTGGATGCGCGCGCACCCGTTCGACGACCTGGTGGTGCTGGACGTGACCGCCAGCGAGCAGCTCGCCGATCAGTATCTGGATTTCGCCAGCCACGGTTTTCACGTGATTGGCGCGAACAAAGTGGCCGGGGCGTCAAGCAGCGACCGCTATCGTCAGATCCGTGACGCCTTCGCTAAAACCGGCCGCCACTGGCTTTACAACGCCACCGTCGGTGCCGGGCTGCCGGTTAACCACACCGTGCGCGATCTGCGTGAAAGCGGCGACAGCATTATCGCCATCAGCGGCATCTTCTCCGGCACGCTTTCCTGGCTCTTTTTGCAGTATGACGGCACCGTGCCGTTTACCGAGCTGGTGGATCAGGCATGGCAGCAGGGGCTGACCGAACCGGATCCGCGCGTCGATCTTTCCGGTCAGGACGTGATGCGCAAGCTGGTGATCCTGGCGCGCGAGGCGGGCTACGATATCGAACCGGATCAGGTGCGCGTGGAGTCGCTGGTGCCGAAAAGCTGCGAAGGCGAGTCGGTCGATCACTTCTTTGAGAACGGCGAGGCGCTGAACGAGCAGATGCAGCAGCGCTTTGAGGCCGCACAGGAGATGGGGCTGGTGCTGCGTTACGTGGCCC
Organism: Erwinia plantamica; assembly: GCF_043420595.1. Lineage (NCBI taxonomy): Bacteria > Pseudomonadati > Pseudomonadota > Gammaproteobacteria > Enterobacterales > Erwiniaceae > Erwinia > Erwinia plantamica. The sequence goes on along the minus strand of NZ_JBGCUC010000018.1, from coordinate 19,559 downwards.
GCTTTGACGCCAACGGTAAGGCGCGCGTCGGCGTCGAGGCGGTCAGGGACGATCATCCGCTGGCGGCGCTGCTGCCTTGCGATAACGTCTTTGCCATTGAAAGCCGTTGGTATCGCGATAATCCGCTGGTGATCCGCGGGCCGGGCGCAGGTCGCGACGTAACGGCAGGCGCAATCCAGTCCGACATCAACCGGCTGGCGCAGCTGCTGTAGTTTCTTTCGGGGCCGTAAAACGCGGCCCCGGCTTAAATGATAGCGCGTCATTTTTCTGTGCATTCAGCCCGATCGCGGCGGCCCTTTGATTTTCCTCACTTCTTTTTCCTGCATGAATTTCATTCAACTTTGTTGAGAATTTGTCACGCTGCGGCATCATTTATCTGTTGACGTAAAACCGCCGATCCGTCATTTTGAATGTCTGGACGTCTAAACGTATAGAAGTTCAAGGTGGGCCGTTTTCTTCCGCGATCGATGAGGTAAGCCATGAGTTTTTTCCACGCCAACCAGCGCGAAGCACTGAACCAGAGTCTGGCCGAACTGAACGGGCAGATTAACGTCTCGTTTGAGTTCTTTCCGCCGCGCAGCAGCGAAATGGAACAGACTTTGTGGCGCTCTATCGATCGTCTCGGCAGCCTGAAGCCGAAATTTGTTTCGGTTACTTACGGCGCCAACTCCGGCGAGCGTGACCGCACTCACAGCATCATCAAAGGTATTAAGGATCGCACCGGGCTGGAAGCCGCACCGCATTTAACCTGCATTGACGCCAGCCGCAGCGAGCTGCGCGCTATCGCTCAGGATTACTGGGACAGCGGCATTCGGCATATCGTGGCGCTGCGCGGGGATTTACCGCCGGGCGGCGGCAAGCCGGAAATGTACGGCGCGGATCTGGTGGCGCTGTTAAAGGAAGTGGGCGATTTTGATATCTCCGTTGCCGCCTATCCCGAGGTGCATCCGGAAGCCAAAAGCGCGCAGGCGGATTTGATCAACCTGAAGCGCAAAATTGATGCGGGCGCAAACCGGGCTATCACCCAGTTCTTTTTCGATGTGGAAAGCTATCTGCGCTTTCGCGACCGCTGCGTAACCGCCGGGATCGACGTGGAAATCGTGCCCGGCATTCTGCCGGTTTCCAACTTCAAACAGCTGCAGCGTTTTGCCACGCTGACCAACGTGCGCGTGCCGGGCTGGATGACCAGCATGTTCGCCGGGCTGGATGACGACCCGGAAACCCGCAAAATGGTGGGCGCCAACGTGGCGATGGATATGGTAAAAATCCTCAGCCGCGAAGGCGTGAAAGATTTCCATTTCTATACGCTGAACCGTGCGGAGATGAGCTACGCCATTTGCCACACGCTGGGCGTGCGCCCGGCGGTTGCCGTGCCGGCCTGATAAGTAAAAGCCAGCTGCGGCTTCGTTTACGCGAGGCGGCATTTTTTTTATGATACCTGTTTTCCAGGGCAGGAATCATGAAGAACCCATGCAAAACATTATCAGGGAAATAAAGCGGCTGGGGATAAAAGGCTGTTTACTGATGGCCTTTTTTACCGTTGTGCCTTTGGTGGCGATGGCGTACTGGTCTGCTCTTTCGCGCAACGTCTATCTGGCCGATCCAGATAGCGTTTTCTGGATAGCTGGCGAAGTCGGCGTAGGCGCCGCCTTAGTCATTACCTTAGTGGCCGTCATCTTTTTTCACCATCGCCTGACGCTGCGGCAGCTCCCTAAACTTTTTATCTGTAGCGCTTTTATGATCGGCGTGTTCTCGTTGCAGCTGCCCTCCGCTCTGGTTCGCTATCTTCCCCATCAAAGCAGTCAATATCTGACGGAGTATGACGTCTCTTTTCCCGGCCCGAGCCGGGGAAAATCGGGCCGTTGCGAAATGGGGCTGTGGCTTAAGGATCGTCACCTTAACCGCTGGATACAGTTTTGCAGCAGCAGGGCCTGGCTGGCTGAACATTGCGAAAGAGGCATGGACAGAATGGAAGTGGTGGAAGAGGTCAATAAGTATGGCGTCAGGGTCGTCAACTTCTGGTGCGCGTGGTCGCCCATTAAACCATAAGGGCGTTCATATCCGGCAGATATGAACGCCCTGTACCGTTAGCCCGTATTACGCATGCCCGCCGCGACGCCGGCTATTGTCACCATCAGCGCCTGCTCAACGCGCGGATCCGGCTCTTCACCATTGGTTTCCTGTAGGCGGGAGCGGTGCAGCAGCTCGGCCTGCAGTACGTTCAGCGGATCGGTATAAACGTTACGCAGCGCGATGGATTCGGCAATCCACGGCTGGTCGGCCATCAAATGCGCATCGTTGGCGATGGTCAGCACCGCTTTGATATCGGAATCCAGCTGGTCGCGCAGCTGCCTGCCCAGCGGCCACAGCGTCTGGTCCACCAGCCGCTGATCGTAATATTCCGCCAGCCAGAGATCGGCTTTGGAAAATACCATTTCCAGCATCCCCAGACGGGTGGAGAAGAACGGCCAGTTGCGGCACATCGCCTCCAGCTGATCCTGATGACCCGCCTGCATCGCTTTTTGCAGCGCCGCGCCCGCGCCCAGCCAGGCAGGCAGCATCAGGCGGTTCTGCGTCCAGGCGAAGATCCACGGTATCGCGCGCAGCGACTCGACGCCGCCGCTGGGGCGCCGCTTGGCCGGACGGGAGCCCAGCGGCAGTTTGCCCAGCTCCTGTTCCGGCGTGGCCGACCGGAAATAGGGCACGAAGTCGGCGTTTTCACGCACGTAGCCGCGATACATCTCGCAGGAGTCGGCGGAAAGCTGATCCATAATGCCGCACCAGGCCGCTTCCGGTTCCGGCGGCGGCAGCAGGTTGGCTTCAAGGATGGCGCCGGTGTAAAGCGTCAGGCTGCTGATGGTGACTTCCGGCAGGCCGTATTTAAAGCGGATCATTTCGCCCTGCTCGGTCACGCGCAGGCCGCCTTTCAGGCTGCCCGGCGGCTGGGAAAGCAGCGCCGCGTGGGCTGGCGCGCCGCCACGGCCAATGGTGCCGCCGCGTCCGTGGAACAGCGTCAGCGCGATACCGGCTTTTTCGCAGGTTTTAATCAGCGCATCCTGGGCCTGATACTGCGCCCAGCTGGCGGCCATCACGCCTGCGTCTTTTGCCGAATCGGAGTAGCCAATCATCACCATCTGCTTGCCCTGGATAAAGCCGCGATACCAGCCGATATCCAGCAGCTGACGCATCACGTCGTTGGCGTTGTTCAGGTCGTCCAGGGTTTCAAACAGCGGCGCCACCGGCATGGCGAAAGGAATGCCCGCCTCTTTAAGCAGCAGATGCACCGCCAGCACGTCGGAAGGCGTTTTCGCCATTGAGATCACGTAAGCGGCAATGGAACCTTTCGGCACTTCCGCCGCCACGCGGCAGGTATCCAGCACCTCCTGCGTCTCGGCGCTCGGCTCCCACTGACGCGGCAGCAGCGGGCGTTTGGAACTCAGCTCGCTGATCAGAAACGCCTGTTTATCGGCTTCCGACCAGCTGGCGTAGTCGCCCAGGCCTAAATAGCGGGTGACTTCTGCAATAGCGTCGGTGTGGCGCGTGCTCTCCTGACGCAGATCGATGCGCACCAACGGCACGCCGAAGCACTTGATGCGGCGCAGCGTGTCCAGCAGCTGGCCGTTGGCGATAATCCCCATACCGCAGGCCTGCAACGACTGGTAGCAGGCGTAGAGCGGATCCCAAAGCTGTTCGTTGGCAATCAGCAGGTTATCGGGACGCGCAGGCCGCTCGCCCTTCAGGCGGCGCTCCAGATACGCCTGGGTCGCCAGCAGCTGGGCGCGCAGGTTTTTCATGATTTCGCGGTAAGGCTCCAGCGCCTCCGGGTTGCCGCACAGCTCGCGGACTTCCGGCGTACACTCCGACATCGACAGCTCGGAAACCAGCACGGCGATATCGCGCAGGAACAAATCGGTGGCTTTCCAGCGGCTTAGCTGCAGCACGTGGCGGGTGATTTTAGCCGTCACGTTCGGGTTGCCGTCGCGGTCGCCGCCCATCCAGGAGGTAAAGGTCACCGGCACAAAATCTACCGGCAGCTTAACGCCAAACGACGCCTCTACCTGCTCGTACAGCTCGCGCAGAAAGGCCGGGACGCCTTCCCACAGGCTGTTTTCCACCACCGCGAAGCCCCACTTGGCTTCATCGACCGGCGTCGGGCGATATTTACGGATTTCATCGGTATGCCAGGCCTGCGCAACCAGCTGGCGCAAACGACGCATAATCTGCGATCGGTCGTAGTCGGAAAGATCGTTGTGATCCAGCTGTTTCAGGCAGCTGTTGACCTCGACCAGCTTGTGGATCAGCGTGCGGCGGGTGATCTCCGTCGGGTGTGCGGTCAGCACCAGCTCCAGAGAAAGCGATTCGATAGCCTCGCGAATTTTGGCTTCCGTCAGGTTGGGCTGCTGCTTCAGGCGCTCGAAGGTTTTCGCCAGCAGCTCCTGGTGATTGGCGCCTTCGCCCTTGGGCGATATGGTGTGGTACTGCTCGGCGACGTTGGTCAGGTTCAGAAACTGGCTGAAGGCGCGCGCCACCGGCAGCAGTTCGTCATTGGATAAATTTTGCAGCGTGGTAAGCAGCTCTTTACGGTGGGCGTCGTTTCCCGCGCGGGAAGACTTGGAGAGCTTACGGATGGTTTCCACCCGATCCAGGATGTTCTCGCCAAGCGCATCCTTAATCGTATCCCCGAGCAGTTTGCCGAGCATACTGACATTACTTCGCATTGCGGAATATTGTTCGTTCATATGACCCCTGACCGTTATTTTTATCACTCTCTACCGTCGCCGGTATAACATTGCCTTTTATCTAGCCACGTTCCCGTCCATCCGTCAATTGACTTAAACGTGTGCGAACCTGTCGCTAACTTGCGGTAATTTAAGAAATTTAACAGCGACGCAGCGAGATAAGTTATTCTTATCGAGAAACAAATGATAAAGCCGGGGTAAAAGGCCGTTTTACTGGCTAAATGCCCCGCTTTTCACTCAGTGATTGCAAAAATGCTGTACGACCTGCGTAATCAATTCGCGGGTAGGTTTAATAAAAGCGGTATCAAGATATTCATCCGGCTGGTGCGCCTGGTTAATCGAACCTGGCCCTAACACCAGCGTCGGGCACAGTTCCTGAATAAACGGCGCTTCGGTGCAGTAGTTCACGATGCTGGTTTCCGTGCCCAACAGCTTTTCCACCACTTTGACCAGCCGATGATCGGCCGGACATTCATAGCCGGGGATCGGCGGATGCAGCTGGCTGACGTTGACGCGGCCCGGCCAGCGTTCGCTGACGGGCGCCAGCGCCTCGTTAATCAAGCCTTCCAGCTCGTTCAGTGTCAGGCCCGGCAGCGGCCGCAGATCCATATGCAGATCGCAGCAGGCGCAAATGCGATTTGCCGCATCGCCGCCGCTGATATGGCCAAAGTTCATGGTGGGATAAGGAATGGCAAAACCGTCGTGACGATAGCGCGTTTTCAGCGTGTCGCGCAGCGCCATCAGCTGCGTGATGGATTCATGCATCAGCTCAATGGCGTTGACCCCGCGTGAAGGATCGCTGGAATGGCCCGACTGGCCTTCAATGCGGATCACATTCGACATATGGCCTTTGTGCGCCCGCACCGGCTGAAGCGAGGTAGGCTCGCCGATAATGGCGCAGTCGGGCCGCACTGTGGCGTTTTCAGAGAAATATTTCGCGCCCGCCATCGTGGTTTCTTCATCGGCGGTCGCCAGCACGTAGAGCGGTTTCGCCAGCTTTTTCACGTCAACATCGCGCAGCGCATCAAGGATAAAGGCGAAGAAGCCTTTCATATCGGCGGTGCCCAGGCCATACAACTTGTTATCGTGTTCGGTTAACGTAAAGGGATCGCGCGTCCAGCGGCCATCGTCGAACGGCACGGTGTCGCTGTGACCAGCCAACAACAGGCCGCCAGCGCCGCTGCCGGTACGGGCCAGCATATTAAATTTATGGCGCGTGCCGGGAACCGGCTGCACTTCCACCTCAAAGCCAATATCGCGGAACCAGCCTGCCAGCAAACTGATTAAAGCTTCATTACTCTGATCCATCGCGCTGTCGGTGGCGCTGATGGACGGCGTGGCGATCAACTCACGGTAAAGCTCAATAAAAGGCGGTAATTTTGTCTTCACTGTTGACAGTCCTTGCGTTAGGATAGTATCAATATTCATGCATTAATAGTGAATAAAAATACATTAATGGCGTGGGGATGGAAACCAGATTTCCTGCATAACCGGCGCTAACCGCGTGGGAATACGGCATGAAGCCGTCACCCGAAACCCGAGACCGTTATAAGGTGTCCGATGTTAAATACGCTGATTGTTGGTGCCAGTGGCTATGCTGGCGTAGAGCTTGCGACCTACCTGAACCGTCACCCTCAGGTGAACATAACCGCTTTAGCGGTATCAGCGCAAAGCCCTGACGCCGGAAAATTGCTTTCCGATCTGCATCCGCAGCTGAAAGGCATCCTGGACATGCCGCTGCAGCCGCTGACAAGCGCGGCAGAGTTCGCCGACAAAGTGGACGTGGTGTTTCTGGCGACGGCGCACGAAGTCAGTCATGACCTGGCGCCTGAATTCCTGGCCGCCGGCTGCGTGGTGTTCGATCTGTCAGCCGCGTTCCGCGTCAACGAAGAGAGCTTCTTCACCGACTATTACGGCTTCCCGCATCAGCATAAAGCGTGGCTGGCAAAGGCCGTGTATGGCCTGGCCGAATGGCAGCAGAGCCAGCTAAAAGAAGCGCAGCTGATTGCCGTGCCGGGCTGCTACCCGACCGCCGCGCAGCTGGCGCTGAAGCCGCTGATTGCGGCGGATCTGCTGAACGAAGCGCAGTGGCCGGTGATCAACGCCACCAGCGGCGTCAGCGGCGCAGGACGCAAAGCGTCCGTGACCACCAGTTTCTGCGAGGTCAGCCTGCAGCCTTATGGCATTTTCACCCATCGTCACCAGCCGGAAATCGCCGCGCATCTTGGCGTGCCGGTGATCTTCACGCCGCACCTGGGCAACTTCCCGCGCGGCATCCTGGCCACCACCACCTGTCGGCTGAAGGCGGGCGTAACGCATGAAGACGTGGCGGAAGCGTTCCATAACGCCTATCACGATAAGCCGCTGGTGCGTGTCTATGATAAAGGCGTGCCGTCGATCAAAGGCGTGGTCGGCCTGCCGTTCTGCGATATCGGCTTTGCCGTGCAGGGCGAGCACGCGATTATCGTCTCGGCGGAAGATAACCTGCTGAAAGGTGCGTCGTCGCAGGCGGTGCAGTGTATGAATATTCGTTTCGGCTTCCCGGAAACGCAGTCGCTTATTTAATCAGTGAGAAAGCCCATGACCAATCCTTTAATTATTAAACTCGGCGGCGTGTTGCTGGATAGCGAAGAGGCGCTGGCGCGCCTGTTTGACGCACTGGTGGCGTACCGCGAAACCCATCAGCGCCCGCTGCTGATCGTTCACGGCGGCGGCTGCCTGGTCGACGAGCTGATGAAGAAGCTGGCGCTGCCGGTGAAAAAGAAAAACGGCCTGCGCGTCACGCCAGCCGATCAGATCGACATCATTACCGGCGCGCTGGCGGGCACCGCCAATAAAACGCTGCTGGCCTGGTCGAAAAAACACGGTATTGATGCCGTTGGCCTGTGCCTGGGCGACGGCGGCAGCGTCAACGTGGCGGCTTTTGATGAAGAGCTGGGCCACGTGGGCCAGGCGACGCCGGGCAATCCCAAACTCATTACTACGCTGCTGGAAGCAGGCTACCTGCCGGTGATCAGCTCTATCGGCATCACCGAAGACGGCAAGCTGATGAACGTCAACGCCGACCAGGCCGCCACCGCGCTGGCCTCGACGCTGGGCGCCGATCTGGTGCTGCTCTCCGACGTCAGCGGCATTCTGGACGGCAAAGGCCAGCGCATCGAAGAGATGACGACGGCGCTGGCGGAACAGCTGATCGCCCAGGGCATCATTACCGATGGCATGATTGTTAAAGTCAACGCCGCGCTGGATGCCGCCCGCACGCTGGGCCGTCCGGTCGATATCGCCAGCTGGCGTCATGCCGAACAGCTACCAACCCTATTTAACGGCGTGTCGATTGGCACCCGGATCCTCGCTTAACCGGTTCAAGGAAATGACAATGCAAGATAAAAGCATCAAAAAAATCGTTCTGGCTTACTCTGGCGGTCTGGATACCTCCGCGATTATTCCGTGGCTGAAAGAGAACTACGGCGGCTGTGAAGTGGTCGCCTTCGTGGCCGATATCGGCCAGGAGCGTGGCGATCTGGAAGGCGTTGAGCAGAAAGCGTTGCAGTCCGGCGCTTCCGAATGCCACGTAGTGGATCTGCGTGAAGAATTCATCAGCGATTACGTCTATCCCGTGCTGCAAACCGGCGCGCTGTATGAAGGTACTTATCTGCTGGGCACGTCGATGGCGCGTCCTATTATCGCCAAAGCGCAGGTTGAGCTGGCGCTGAAAGTCGGCGCGGATGCGCTGTGCCACGGCGCAACCGGTAAAGGCAACGACCAGGTGCGTTTCGAAACCACCTACACCGCGCTGGCCCCACAGCTGAAAGTGGTTGCCCCATGGCGCGAGTGGAACCTGCGTTCCCGTGAGGCGCTGCTCGACTATCTGAAAGAGCGCAACATCCCGACCACCGCGTCGCTGGAAAAAATCTACAGCCGTGATGAAAACGCCTGGCATATCTCTACCGAAGGCGGCGTGCTGGAAAGCCCGTGGAATGCGCCAAACAAAGACTGCTGGGTCTGGACTGTCGATCCGCTGGAAGCGCCGGACCAGCCTGAGCAGGTGACGGTATCCGTGGAGAAAGGCCGCGTGGTTGCCGTAAACGGCGAAGCGCTAAGCCCGTTCGGCTGCCTGGAAAAACTGAACGTTATCGGCGCGAAACACGGCGTGGGCCGTATCGATATCGTCGAAAACCGTCTGGTGGGCATCAAGTCTCGCGGCTGCTACGAAACCCCTGGCGGCACCATTATGGTCAACGCGCTGCGTGCGGTTGAGCAGCTGGTGCTGGATCGCGACAGCTTCAAATGGCGCGAACAGCTGGGCCACGAGATGTCCTACGTGGTTTACGACGGCCGCTGGTTCGCGCCGCTGCGTAAATCCATTCAGGCCGCTGCCGAATCGCTGGCGGAAGAAGTCAACGGCGAAGTGGTGCTGCAACTTTATAAAGGTCAGGTTACGGCGATCCAGAAGAAATCCGCCAACAGCCTCTACTCAGAAGAGTTTGCGACCTTCGGCGAAGATGAAGTGTACGACCATCGTCACGCGGGCGGCTTTATCCGTCTGTTCTCGCTCTCTTCACGCATCCGTGCGCTGAACGAGAAAAAGTAAGCCGGGATTTTGCCTGGCGAAATAAGGCGGCGCAGGCCGCCTTTTAAAGAAAACTCAATGAATTTAAGGGAGCACTGACATGGCACTTTGGGGTGGACGGTTTACTCAGGCAGCAGATCAACGTTTCAAACTGTTTAATGACTCGCTGCGCTTTGACTATCGTCTGGCAGAGCAGGACATTGTCGGGTCCGTAGCCTGGTCCAAAGCGCTGGTGACGGTCAATGTTCTGACTACAGAAGAGCAGCAGCAGCTGGAAGCCGCGCTGAACGTGCTGCTTGAGGAAGTGCGCGCTAATCCGCAGCAGATCCTGGAAAGCGATGCGGAAGATATTCACAGCTATGTTGAAGGCAGGCTGATTGAGAAAGTCGGCGCGCTCGGCAAAAAGTTGCATACCGGCCGCAGCCGTAACGATCAGGTCGCCACCGATCTGAAGCTCTGGTGCAAAGCGCAGATCGGCGAGCTGCTGATCGCCACGCGTCAGCTACAGCAGGCGCTGGTGGCCACGGCAGAAGCGAACCAGGACGCGGTCATGCCGGGCTACACCCATTTGCAGCGCGCGCAGCCGGTGACCTTTGCGCACTGGTGCCTGGCTTATGTCGAGATGCTGGCGCGGGATGAAAGCCGCCTGCAGGATACGCTGAAGCGTCTGGACGTCAGCCCGCTGGGCTGCGGCGCGCTGGCCGGCACGGCTTATGAAATCGACCGCGAGCAGCTGGCCGGCTGGCTGGGCTTTGCCTCCGCCACGCGCAACAGCCTGGACACCGTTTCCGACCGCGATCACGTGCTGGAGCTGCTTTCCGACGCCTCTATCGGCATGGTGCATCTTTCCCGCTTCGCCGAAGATCTGATTTTCTTCAATACCGGCGAGTCAGGCTTTGTCGAGCTGTCCGATAAGGTTACCTCCGGCTCTTCGCTGATGCCGCAGAAGAAAAACCCGGACGCGCTGGAGCTGATCCGCGGCAAGTGCGGCCGCGTGCAGGGCGCGCTGACCGGCATGATGATGACGCTGAAAGGCCTGCCGCTGGCCTACAACAAAGATATGCAGGAAGACAAAGAAGGCCTGTTCGACGCGCTGGACACCTGGTCCGACTGTCTGCATATGGCCGCGCTGGTGCTGGACGGCATTCAGGTGAAGCGTCCGCGCTGCCAGGAAGCGGCAGAGCAGGGCTATGCCAATGCGACCGAGCTGGCTGACTATCTGGTAGCTAAAGGCGTCCCGTTCCGCGAAGCGCATCATATCGTGGGCGAAGTCGTTGTGGCGGCAATTGGCAAAGGCGTGGCGCTGGAAGCGCTAAGGCTGGAAGAGCTGCAACAGTACAGCAAGGTGATTGGTGAAGACGTCTATCCGATCCTGTCGCTGCAATCCTGTCTGGACAAGCGTAATGCGAAGGGTGGTGTTTCGCCGCATCAGGTGTCGCTTGCGATTACCGACGCGAAAAATCGCCTGGCGTAAGCAAAAAAAAGGCGGGCATCAGGCCCGCCAACTAATTTCGACTTATATTTTTATTTTAGGCACATAAGAGGGCGGGCTATGGCTCGCCTTCTTAATTCTTAGGCTAAAAAGAACTGTTCCAGATCGTCGCTGCCGCCGATGTGGCGTCCGCCGATAAAGACCTGAGGAACGGTCGCACGGCCGGTTACAGCGCGCAGGCTGACGGTGGTGGCATCCTGGCCCAGCACGATTTCTTCGTACTGAATACCGCGATCCAACAGCATCTGCTTGGCTTTAGCGCAGAACGGGCAGCCCGGCTTGGTGAACAGGGACACGGACTCCTGCACCTTAAATTCCGGTGCCAGATAGCGCAGCATGGTGTCGGCATCAGACACTTCAAACGGGTCGCCCGGCTTGTTTGGTTCAACAAACATTTTCTCTACCACGCCGTTACGAACCAGCATGGAGTAGCGCCATGAGCGCGGGCCAAAGCCCAGATCCGCTTTCTCGACCAGCATTTCCATGCCGCGAGTAAAATCGCCGTTGCCATCCGGGATAAAGGTAATGTTGTTAGCGTGCTGATCGGCTTTCCACGCGTTCATAACGAAGGTGTCATTGACCGATACGCACAGAATATTGTCCACGCCGTGTTTTTTGAAAACGTCTGACAGCTCGTTATAGCGTGGCAGATGGCTCGATGAACAGGTTGGCGTAAACGCGCCTGGCAAAGAGAACACGATGACAGTTTTGTCTTTAAACAGCTCATCAGTCGTGACGTCTACCCAGCTGTCGCCCTGACGCGTATGAAAAGTGACCTGCGGGACTGACTTACCTTCCTGACTTGCAAACATAAACTACCTCTTGATTAGGGGTAAAAGTGATTCATCTCTCGAACGGGTGACATTATTATCATCCGGGCTTGATAGGGCTAATCGTTGATTGCTATTCTATCTATCGCCATGAACTATCGTGGCTCGGAGGAAAAGATGAATATTCGCGATCTTGAGTATCTGGTAGCGTTGGCTGAACATCGGCATTTCCGACGGGCAGCTGATTCCTGCCACGTCAGTCAACCTACGCTCAGCGGTCAGATCCGCAAGCTGGAAGATGAACTGGGCGTTATGCTGTTAGAACGCACCAGCCGTAAAGTGCTTTTCACTCAGGCTGGCTTGTTGCTGGTCGACCAGGCGCGCACCGTGCTGCGCGAGGTCAAGGTGCTGAAAGAGATGGCCAGCCAGCAGGGCGAGGCGATGTCCGGGCCGCTGCATATCGGGCTGATCCCGACCGTGGGACCTTATCTGCTGCCGCAGATTATCCCGACGCTGCACAAAACCTTTCCCAAGCTGGAGATGTATCTGCACGAGGCGCAAACGCAGCAGCTGCTGGCGCAGCTGGACAGCGGCAAGCTCGACTGCGCGATCCTGGCCCTGGTGAAAGAGTCAGAAGCCTTTATCGAGGTGCCGCTGTTTGATGAGCCGATGAAGCTGGCGATCTATCAGGATCATCCGTGGCACGACCGCGATCGCGTACCGATGTCGGATCTGTCTGGCGAGAAGCTGCTGATGCTGGAAGACGGCCACTGCCTGCGCGATCAGGCAATGGGCTTTTGCTTTCAGGCCGGGGCAGACGAAGACACGCATTTCCGCGCCACCAGCCTGGAAACGCTGCGTAATATGGTGGCGGCAGGCAGCGGCATCACGCTGCTGCCCGCGCTGGCGGTGCCGAAAGAGCGCGTGCGCGACGGCGTTTGCTATCTGCCGTGCTACAAGCCGGAACCGCAGCGCACCATCGCGCTGGTGTACCGGCCAGGCTCGCCGCTGCGCGGCCGCTATGAGCAGCTGGCAGAGGCGATCCGCACCCATATGCAGGGCTATATGAACAGCGCGTTAAAACAGGCGGTTTAACCCGTTCAGCGCGGCCACGCGGTAGGCTTCGGCCATGGTGGGATAGTTAAAGGTGGTATTCACGAAGTATTCAATCGTGTTGCCGCCGTTTTTCTGCTCCATGATGGCCTGGCCGATATGAATGATCTCGGCAGCGCGTTCGCCAAAGCAGTGGATCCCCAGGATCTCTTTGGTTTCACGGTGGAAAAGGATCTTCAGGCTGCCAACGTTCATCCCCACAATCTGCGCGCGCGCCAGATGCTTAAACTGCGCCCGACCCACTTCGTAAGGCACCTTCATCGCCGTCAGCTGCTGCTCCGTTTTGCCCACCGAACTGATTTCCGGAATGGTATAAATACCGGTTGGGATATCCTCAATCAGGTGCGCGTTCGCTTCGCCTTTCATCAGCGCCTGAGCGGCAATGCGGCCCTGATCGTAAGCGGCGGAAGCCAGGCTTGGATAGCCGATCACATCGCCTACGGCATAAATATGCGGCTGGGCGGTCTGATACATGCTGTTGACCTTCAGCAGGCCACGGCCGTCCGCTTCCAGCCCGACGTTTTCCAGCCCCAGCGCATCGGTATTCCCGGTACGGCCGTTGGCGTACAGCAGGCAGTCGGCCTTCACTTTTTTGCCGGACTTCAGATGCATGATCACGCCGTCGCTGACGCCTTCGATTTTCTCGAACTCTTCGTTATGGCGGATAACCACGCCGCTGTTCCAGAAATGGTAGGAAAGCGAATCTGAGATTTCCTGATCGAGAAACGCCAGCAGATGATCGCGCGTGTTGATTAAATCAACTTTTACGTTCAGTCCACGGAAGATAGAAGCATATTCGCAGCCGATCACGCCCGCGCCATAAATAATGACGTGGCCAGGCTCATGATGCAGATTAAGAATGGAATCGCTGTCGTAAATGCGCGGATGGGTAAAGTCCACGTCTACCGGATGATAAGGACGCGAGCCGCAGGCGATAACAAATTTCTCAGCGGTCAGTCTTTCCACGCTGCCGTCGTGCGTAACGATTTCGATAGTGTTGGCGTCAACGAAACGGGCGTCGCCCTGATACAGTTCGCAGCGGTTGCGCTCGTAAAAGCCCTGACGCATCCGCGTTTGCTGACTGATAACGTTTTCCGTATGGTTCAGAATGTCAGCAAAAGACGAGCGCAGCAGGCGGGTGTGATCGCTGTAAAGCGGATTCTGGTTAAATTCGATAATGCGGCTGACGGCGTGGCGGAGTGCTTTTGATGGAATGGTTCCCCAATGGGTACAACCGCCGCCGATATTGTGATAACGCTCGATAACGGCAATGCGCGCGCCCTGTTTAACCAGGCCCATCGCCGCGCCTTCGCCGCCAGGACCGGAACCAATCACGATGGCGTCGTAATCATAAGACTGTTGCATACCAATACGTCCTATATTCTTATACAAATTTTCAACTTTATTCTAACATCTCGTGAGCGGGTTCCCAATTTTAACTGTTCAATTTGCCATTTATTGACAAAGCGGAAGGTTAACAGGCGTACACAAAGTTGATACCGCTGTACGCTGAAAAGTTTGATATAGTGCAAATCTGGCAGGCAAAACAGGCACAAACATGGGCGTCAGAGCGCAGCAAAAAGAACGGACACGGCGTTCGCTGATCGAAGCGGCATTCAGCCAACTGAGTGCCGAGCGGAGTTTTGCCAGCCTGAGCCTGCGGGAAGTCGCCAGGGAAGCGGGCATCGCGCCGACTTCCTTTTATCGTCATTTTCGCGATGTTGACGAGCTTGGGCTGACAATGGTGGATGAGAGCGGCCTGATGCTGCGCCAGCTGATGCGCCAGGCGCGTCAGCGTATCGCTAAAGGCGGCAGCGTTATCCGCACCTCGGTGTCCACATTTATGGAATTCATCGGCAATAATCCCAACGCTTTCCGCCTGCTGTTGCGTGAACGCTCCGGCACGTCGGCCGCGTTTCGCGCCGCGGTAGCCCGTGAAATCCAGCATTTTATCGCCGAGCTGGCGGACTATCTTGAAGTTGAAAATCGTATGCCGCGCAGCTTTACCGAAGCGCAGGCGGAGGCGATGGTTATTATTGTCTTTAACGCCGGGGCCGAGGCGCTGGATATCGACGTGGCGCAGCGACGCCAGCTGGAAGAGCGGCTGGTGTTGCAGCTACGGATGATCTCTAAAGGCGCTTACTACTGGTATCGACGCGAACAGGAGCGGCTGGCGGTGTCGCCAGGCGCCCATGATTAGGAGAGTGAGATGAGTTTAGCGACTGGCCGGGACAAGGGTACGCTGCTGCTGGCCTTTCTGACCGGGCTATCCATTAACGGCTCGTTTTCGGTGCTGTTCAGTTCGATAGTGCCGTTTTCCGTTTTCCCGCTTATCGCGCTGGGCCTTTCCGCCTGGTGCCTGCATCAGCGCTATCTTAACCGCGCGATGCCGGACGGCATGCCTTCTCTCGCCGCTGCGTTTTTCCTGCTCGGCATCCTGGTTTACAGCGCTATCGTCCGCGCGGAATATCCTGAAATCGGTTCTAACTTTGTGCAGACTATTTTGATGGTTGCGCTAATTTTCTGGATTGGCCTGAAGCTGCGGGCGCGCAGAGGCGGCTAACGCCCGACGGTGCAATAAAAAGAGCGATGCCTGGCATCGCTCTTTTGCGTTTAGCGCCGCGTCAGCAGAACGCCGCACTCCATATGATGGGTATAGGGGAACTGGTCAAACAGCGCCAGCCGTTCAACGTCATGGGTGGCGGAAAGCGTAGCCAGATTGTCGCACAGCGTCTGCGGGTTGCAGGAGATATAAAGGATGCGCGGGTAAGCCTGCACCATTTTTACCGTCTCTTCATCCAGCCCGCTACGCGGCGGATCGACAAAGATAGTCTCGCACTCGTAGCTGCTGAGATCGATGCCTTCCAGACGGTTAAACTGGCGCGTGCCGTTCATCGCCTGGGTAAACTCTTCTGCCGCCATGCGGATAATCTGCACGTTTTCAATATTGTTGACGGCAATATTGTACTGGGCGGAAGCGACCGACGGTTTGGCGATCTCCGTAGCCAGCACGCGACGGAAATTGCGTGCCAGCGCTAAAGAGAAGTTGCCGTTGCCGCAGTAGAGTTCCAGCAAATCGCCGCTGGCGTCTTTTGTCACGTCCAGCGCCCACTCCAGCATTTTAATGTTCATCGCCGCGTTCGGCTGGGTAAAGCTGTTCTCTACCTGACGATAGATCAGCTCTTTTCCGGCTACCGGTAAACGCTCGTCCACAAAATCCCGATCCAGGCAGATTTTGGTTTTAGTGGCGCGGCCAATCAGATGCAGATCGAAGCCTTCCGCACGCAGCTCGTCACGCAGCGCCGTGGCCGCCTGCTGCCATTCATCCGTCAGCGCGCGATGGTAAAGCATGGAAACCACAATCTGCTTGCTCAGCGTGGAGAGATAATCAATCTGGAACAGCTTATGGCGCAGCACCGGCTTATCGCGCACGGCGTCAATCAGGCGAGGCATCAGCTGATTGATCAGTTCACTGGCCGCCGGAAAGCTGTCGACGCGGATACGCTGGCGCGTCTGCTGGTCAAAAATAATATGGTAGAGGTCGTCGCCGTCGTGCCAGATCCGGAACTCAGCGCGCATACGGTAGTGGCTGACTGGCGAACGGAAAACTTCGACATCCTGTGCGGTAAAAGGAACCATCAGCGTTTGCAGACGGGCTACTTTCTCTTCCAGTTGGGCATCGTAGTGTTCGATCGGCAGCTGTTCGGGAGTCATGGTCATTCCTGGGTTAAGGGCCTTAAAAGCCCTGCGATTGTAGGCATCCGCCGCGTAATGTCCAGCGTTGTCCGGTGCTGGCATCGTTTGGATGCGCGGGCGTCTGGAATTCTGTATGGGTTAACCATAAAATGCGCTGCCGGCCTTTCAATAAGTTAAAAGGGAATCCAGTGCAAAGCTGGAGCTGACGCGCAGCGGTATGGAATGTCGTCGTGGGTGCCTGACACTGTCTTTGGATGGGAAGTCTGCACTGTTTCATGATTCCGAGCCCGAAGACCTGCCGGTGATTACGTCGCAACTCCTACGAGCGCGTTCTTTCTCGTATGCCTGCGGCATCTGCATGATCTACCGGATGCTCTGACACCATGATAACGAAACCGAAGCTGTTCGCCTTCAGCGCTACGGCACTTTCCCTCTGGGCGCAATATGGCTTTGCGCAGGATGCCGACAGCACGTTGGTCACCACCGCAAACCGTTTTGCACAACCCGTTTCCTCCGTGCTTGCGCCCACCACGGTCGTCACGCGCGAGGAGATAGATCGCTGGCAGTCGAAAAGCGTTGCCGATGTGATGCGTCGGCTGCCGGGCGTGGATATCGCGCGCAACGGTGGGCTGGGGCAGCAAACCTCGCTGTTTATTCGCGGCACCAACTCCAGCCACGTGCTGGTGCTGATTGACGGCATTCGCCTGAATCAGGCCGGCATCAGCGGCTCTTCCGACCTCAGCCAAATCCCGATCTCGCTGGTGCAGCGTATTGAATACGTGCGCGGCGCGCGCTCGGCCGTTTATGGCTCTGATGCGATTGGCGGCGTGGTTAACATTATTACCGGGCGGGAAAAACCGGGCACGACCTTAACGGCCGGAGTCGGTTCAAACGGCTATCAGGCTTATGACGGCGCCACGCAACAGATGCTGGGGGAAAACACGCGTGTGACCCTGGCGGGTAACTATACCTATACCAAAGGGTATGATGTGGTGGCGAACTATCCGGATGCTTCAGGCAACGAGCGGCAGAAAGATCGCGATGGCTTTATGAGCAAAACGCTTTACGGCGCGATTGAACAGCAGATCAATGACGAGTTCAGCGGTTTCGTGCGCGGCTACGGCTACGACAACCGCACGGCCTACGATGGCTACTCTACCTATGTTAAGCCGGATACCTATGTCGATACGCGTCAGCTTTACAGCCAGACGTGGGATGGCGGCCTGCGCTTCAATAACGGGCTTTACTCTTCTCAGCTTGTCGCCAGCTATAGCCACTCTAAAGATTACAACTACAGCCCAGGCCTGGGACGGTATGACGGATCCGCTACGTTAGACGACTCGCAGCAGTACAATCTGCAATGGGGCAATAACATTGTGGTAGGCAACGGCAGCGTTAGCGGCGGCGTCGACTGGCAGAAGCAAACCATCGAGCCCGGCACGGCCTACGTTACCGACAGCCACGAAGTAACAAATACCGGCCTTTATGCAACAGCCCAGCAGGCGTTCGGTTCACTGACGCTGGAAGGCGCGGTGCGCGGCGACGATCATGCCGAATTTGGCTGGCATAACACCTGGCAAACCAGCGGCGCATGGGAGTTTGCAGAAGGCTATCGCGTTATCGCCAGCTATGGAACGGCCTTTAAGGCGCCAACCATCGGCCAGCTTTACGGCTCCTTTGGCGGCAACAGCGATCTCGATCCGGAGCAAAGCAAGCAGTGGGAAGGGGGCTTCGAAGGCCTGACCGGCCCGGTTACCTGGCACGTGTCGGGCTATCGCAACGATATCGATAGTCTGATCGACTACAGCAACGTAACCAGCAGCTACTACAACGTGAATAAAGCCACGATTAAAGGCGTGGAAACCACGGCGTCGTTTGATACCGGCCCCGTCAGCCACACGCTTTCCTATGACTATACGGATGCGCGTAACGGTGAAACCAACGAAATCCTCTTGCGTCGCGCCAAACAGCAGGTGAAGTATCAGCTTGATTACACCCTGTATGCCTTCGACTGGTCGCTCAGCTATCAATATCTGGGCCAGCGCTACGATAAAGAGTATTCACAGGATGTCAGCGGCAAAATTGTGAAGCTTGGCGGCGTCAGCTTATGGGATCTCGCGGTTTCGTATCCGGTCACATCCCGGCTGACCGTTCGTGGTAGAATAGCCAACCTGTTTGATAAAGATTACGAGACAGTTTATGGCTATCAAACTCCAGGAAGGGAGTATTACCTCAGCGGCAGCTACACCTTCTAATCCGCGACCCACCGTGCTGGTGTTTGATTCCGGCGTCGGTGGGCTTTCCGTCTGCGAAGAGATCCGGCAGCTGCTGCCGGATCTGCACTATATCTACACCTTTGATAACGTTGCCTTCCCCTACGGTGAAAAAAGCGAAGCTTTTATTGTTGAACGCGTGCTTGAAATCGTGACCGCCGTTACGCGTCTGTATCCGCTGTCGCTGGTAGTTATCGCCTGCAACTCGGCCAGCACCGTTACGCTTCCCTCCCTGCGCGAACGTTTCAGTTTTCCTGTCGTCGGCGTGGTGCCGGCAATTAAACCCGCTGCGCGCTTAACGCGTAACGGCGTAGTCGGCCTGCTGGCGACGCGAGGGACGGTAAAGCGTCCTTATACCCATGAGCTGGTTAAGCGCTTCGCCGGTGAATGCAAAACGGAAATGCTGGGTTCCGCAGAGCTGGTGGAGCTGGCGGAAGCCAAGCTGCAGGGTAAAGAGGTGCCGCTGGAGCAGGTAAGACAGATCCTGCAACCCTGGCTGCGGATGAAAGAGCCGCCCGATACGGTGGTGCTCGGCTGCACGCACTTCCCTTTATTGGCGGATGAACTGCAACAGGTATTGCCTGAAGGGACGCGATTAATCGACTCCGGCGCGGCTATCGCGCGTCGCACCGTCTGGCTGCTGGAAAATGAGTCGCCAAAAGTCTTCTCCGAAGAAAGTAATCTGGCCTTTTGTCTGGCAATGACGGAGCAGGCAGTACAATTAATGCCCGTTTTACGGCGTTATGGCTTCGAAAAGCTCGAAAAACTGGCGCTTTAGCCCGGCTTTGCATAAAAAAACAACGGTCGGAAAATTTTTTAAAAATAGGGGTTGTCAGCCGTCAGAAACTCCCTATAATGCGCCTCCACTGACACGGAACAACGGCCTGACGGTCACCGGGTCAGAAG
>NZ_JBGCUC010000017.1:0-129111 GCF_043420595.1 Erwinia plantamica | reverse complement strand
AACATGTCGAAGGCGCAGATCCTTCAGCAGGCTGGTACCTCCGTGCTGTCAAAAGCCAACCAGGTTCCACAGGGCGTGCTGTCTCTGCTGCAGTAAGCCTCAGCTTTATCGGCAAAACTCCGCCCCGGCGGAGTTTTTTTTTTGCCCTCCTCGTCTGCCCCGCCTTAATTCTCTGCGGCGGCTTCAAATCAAAACCTGCTTTAATGTGAATTCACTCACAAATCCCGCAACAACTTGTTTCTGACGCTATTCGGCGCGAGCGAGATTTAGCTCACAAAAATTAATCCATTAATAAACATATAGTTATATAAAAACCCCGAACTAACGCTGTTTTTCATGGTGATGTCCATCACAAAAATAAGTCATTTTTATTGCTGTCAATGACCGGCACAGGGCTATTTCATCCTTAAAGTGTGACCGGCTTCGAAAAATATAATTCAGGCATCTTTAACATCGATTCTCAGATTAACGATAAAAATTTAATTTGAGGTCGGCGATGAAAATAGGGCTGGTCATTAGCGGCGGTGATGTCAGCGGTATAAACAACGTCCTGTTTCAGATAAACAGAATGACGAATTATGAAATCGTTATTTTTGATGGTGGAATTAACGGCCTGCTTAAAAACAGCGCGAAGGATATAGCACGCCGCGATCTTGTTGATTTTTCCCTGTCGCCGGTACCGCTTATCGCCTCCGGTCGAAGAGAAGAAAAATGTAAAAAAGCTGAGTATGAAAAAATTGTAAAAAACATCCGTAAAAAGAAAATTGATTGTCTGGTTATGGGCGGCGGCGATGGTTCTTTCCAGTTTTTAAAAACCCTTAGCGGCTACGGTATTAACTGCTATGGCATAGGCATGACGATCGATAATGATATTATCGGCAATAGCTACACTATCGGCTTTTCCACCGCCTGCGAACAGGTTATCAGTGAGGTTGCCAAACTGCGCAATACCGGCCGCGGGCTTCCCGGCAGAATATTTATGATCGAATTACTGGGCGGCTACTGCGGTGAATTAACCCTACAGGCTGCCCTGAAAAGCAATGCGGATATTGCGCTTATTCCTGAATCGGTTTGGGATATCGATTTACTGGCAGAAACCATCAGGCAGAAAGCAGCGCAGCAGAACAGCGTTATTATCCTTTGCTCCGAAGGCTATACTAAAGAGTATACGCCCGGTTTCCAGGGTGCGATTGATACCATGATCGGCAAACTTGAGCACAAGGTTGGCATCAGGATCAGAAAAACCATTATGGGTTATGGTTTACGCAACGGTTTTCCAACAGGGGAGGAAATTATCCAGGGCGCGATCCTGGCTGAAGAAGTGGTCAGATGTATTAATAGCGGCCTGACCAATAAAATTATCGTCATCAACAACAATAACAAAGCCATCCCTATTGATCTGAATGACTCTGACAAACGTTTGCTAGATAAAGAGAGTAACTTCTACAAACTGGCTAAAGTAAATAATCTTATCTGAGGGTAATAACATGCTTAAAGTACTCTGCGTATGTGGCTGCGGCCTCGGCTCAAGCTTTGCTATTGAAATGAGCGCGAAGTCTGTTCTTCATAAATTATCTATTGATGCTGATATCGATCACACCACGGTATCGGAAGCTTCGTCATTTAAGTATGACATTATCCTCACACAAAAAATATTTGCTGACATTCTGAATTCCGACGCCAGTGAGGAAGAAAAAAAACGGGTCATCATCCTGAATAAGCTGACCGATAAAAAAGAACTGGAAGAGAAAATCCTGGCCTGGTTAGGCACCCAAAAAAAGTGAGGTGTTAAATGGACGCAATCATTCATTTTATTATTAAAGATTTTTTAGGCCAGGCTGCCATCTTAATCGCTTTAATTGCTATGACTGGCCTTATCCTGCAAAAAAAATCCTTCGGGAAAACGCTTGAGGGGACATTTAAAACCCTGCTCGGTTTTCTGATTATGATGGCGGGTATTAATATCATTGTAGAAACGCTGACCTTTCTCAATGATATCTTTACCAGCGGCTTTGGCATGAAAGGCTACATTACCGACGTGGCGGCCATCGCCGGCGTGGCTAACCGCGAATTGGGATCGGAAGTGGCGCTGACGCTGCTGGTCATTTTTGCCGTCAATATCCTGATTGCACGCCTTACGCCGTTTAAATATATCTTCCTTACCGGCCAGGCGCTGCTGTGGATGGCCACGATCGGCACGGTCATCGGCTACAAAGCCGGGCTGACCGGCCTCACGCTTATCCTTACCGGCGGCATATTTGGCGGCGTGATGGCCGTCCTGATGCCTGCTATCGCTCAGCCCGTAGTGCGGAAAATCACCGACTCGGACGATATTGCCCTTGGCCACTTTTGTACGCTTGGCTATCTGGTTCAGGCCGCCGTAGCGCGCGCTATCGGTAACAACTCCCGTTCCACGGAAGATTTAGAGCTGCCCGATCACTTCAAATTTTTACAGGACACCTACCTGTCGATGGCCGTGGTGATGGTGCCGATGTACCTCATCCCCGCGTTTGTCGCCGGGCCGGCGTATATCGCCCGGTTCGCCGGAGGCACCAACTACCTTATGTATGCCTTTATGCAATCGATGCAGTTTGTCGCCGGGGTATTTGTGCTTTATAGCGGCGTACGCCTGCTGCTGAACGAGCTGGTTCCGGCATTCAGAGGCATTGCCATGCGCCTGGTGCCCGATGCCAAACCGGCGCTGGACTGTCCGGTGCTGTTCCCCTACGCGCCCAATGCGGTCATCGTCGGCTTTCTTGCCACTACCGTTGGCTCCCTTATTGGCATGATTGTTTTCCCCCTGTTTGGTCTGGCGATGATTTTGCCCGGCCTGCTGACGAATTTCTTTGCCGGAGGAACGGCCGGCGTATTTGGCAACGCGCTGGGCGGCAGAAAAGGTGCCATTATTGGCGGCGTGGTGCATGGCTTATTTATCACTTTATTACCCGCCATTCTGGTGCCGCTGCTGGAAAACTTTGGTTTTCAAGGCGTCACCTTCAGTGATTCAGATGTTATCGGCGCAGGTCTGGTATTAGGGCACGCTCTGCAACATGACTGGCTGTTCGTGGCTGGCTTTATCGCCTTTGCCATTTTCATTACCTGGTTCGTTAATCGCAAACTGACCGGGCATTCCCTTCCTGACGTTGTTAAAACCGAAACGGATTAATAAAAAATGTGGAGAGGCTGATGTTTGCAAAATTGAAGAATATTTTTACATCATCGCACCAGCAGCAAAATAGTGAAGATGACGAAGAGGCATTAAGAACAGAAAACGAATTATCTCTACTGGAATCGGCGCTATCGAAAAACCCGACGGATAGCAACACGCAGAAAAAGCTAATGGTTAAATATAATCAGGCCATTAAGATTTTCTCTTCCAGGAAAAACTATCGTCACCGCGTTGATGACCTGTTTATAAGAATGGATGAACTGAGAAATACTATCCGCAGAAATATATGAGGTGATATGAGCATCCGACAGTTTCTTGCACAGAACCAGTATATTCAGATCGGCATAAACGTCGAAGCCTGGGAAGATTTAATAACAATCGCCGCCGCGCCATTAATTAAAGGAGGATTCGTCACTACTGAATATCCCCAGGCCGTTATCGATAATACCAGAAAATACGGCGCCTATTATGTGTTTGAAGAAGGCATAGCCATTCCTCATGCGCGACCGGAGTGTGGCGTTATTAAAAACGGTTTTAGTCTGCTCACTCTGGCGCGCCCTGTCTCAATCAGCGACAGCGAGCCAGTTGATATTATCGTGATGTTCAGCGGTATGGACAGCGATACGCATATTACGCAAGGGATTGCCTCTATTGTAGAACTACTGGACAAAGCGGAGACGCTGGCACAAATAAGACAAGCCACCACGGTTGATGAAATTATCAGGTTATTATGAAGAAAATAATTTTAGTCAATGGTATCCCGGCATCCGGGAAAAGCCGCATCGCGCAAATGCTTGCCGAACGCCTTAATGCGCCGGTATTAAGTATAGATGGGATTAAAGAACCCTTTATGCTTCAGTTTGCGGACATTATCGACAGGCCCTTAAACCGCAAGCTGGGCTATGCCGCCTATGAGGCCATGTTTAATATTGTGCGGATGGCACCGGAAAAAACGCTTTTCATTATGGACGCCTGGTTTGGCTTTCGTGAAAAAGAAATTTTAAAGCATTATCTGGCCGTCTCCGGCTGTCAGCACACTGTTGAAATATGGAATCAGATATCGCCGCAACTGGTCGCTCAACGTTATAAATCGCGCTGCGCCTGCCGGGTTAAAGGCCACCCGGGCGAAGACTATATTCCTGA
This sequence comes from Erwinia plantamica, assembly GCF_043420595.1. Taxonomy (NCBI): domain Bacteria; kingdom Pseudomonadati; phylum Pseudomonadota; class Gammaproteobacteria; order Enterobacterales; family Erwiniaceae; genus Erwinia; species Erwinia plantamica. The sequence continues at coordinate 124,799 of NZ_JBGCUC010000017.1, read as the reverse complement.
ATTAATGGATCTTGCAGGTAAAGCCCGGCCAATGCAATTGGGACATACCTTTATCGCCGATCAGGATAAAGGCATTAACGATAGCGAAATTATTTCCTGGATCGAATGTTTCCTCAGCCGCGTTTAGTTTATTTCCGATAATCAGCTCTATAAGGATCAGACTTATGAATAAAATGACAACAGCAGAACGTCGTGGTTATCAAATGATTTGTGATGCCACCGGTTCAATGATGGTCATCGCCTGCGATCAGCGGGGAGGAATGAGAACGCTGTTAGCCGCCACGCCCGAAGAGCAGGCAAAAATCAGCAACGAAACCTTAGGCAAAACTAAATATGACATTACCCGCTATCTGGCGGCAGAGGCAGGCTGCGTATTAGTCGATCCCATTTGTGCCGTGCCGGGAATTGTTGATGAAAACGTGGTGCCGCGTGATACCGCGCTGCTGGTTGGGCTGGATGCTTCCGGCTGGGATCTCTCCCCGCAGGGCTACCGTATTTCCAGAATGGTTGAAGGCATTAACGCGCGTAAGGTGCGTGAGCTGGGCGCCACGGGTGGAAAAATTATGATTTATTTACGTACGGATACGCCTGAGGCTAATACCGATAACCTTGCCACGCTGCGTGAGGTTATTGCCGACTTCGCGCGTGAAGATCTGCTTCTGGTGGTGGAGTTCCTGACTTATCAACTGGAAAATGAGAACAAGGAGACTTATCAGAATAAAATTCCTCAGCTTATTCAGGATGGCTGCCGTGCCTGCATTGACTGCGGCGCTAAGGTGCTGAAAATACCCTATCCGGGGACAGAAGCCGCCTGCGCCAGCGTCACCGAAATTTGCGGTTCCATTCCCTGGGCGGTGCTGTCTGCCGGCGTCGACCACCAGACCTTTCTGCAACAGGTGGAGATCTCCCTGCGCAACGGCGCTTCTGGCGTGATTGCCGGACGTTCACTCTGGAAAGACTGCATTTCCCTTGACCGCAACGTTTCCAGAGAGAAACTCACTTCGGTTGCGGTAGGCCGACTGCACGATATCCAGCAGCTTCTGCGTAAATATAAAAGGGCGATGGCTGACGCCTGACCGGAGGTGCCCTGGCCGCTGGATGCGATAAAAGGTAGCCAAATGTCCCCTGGCCACCGGATACGATAAACGGTGGCCAGGCGCCTCGGGACAGATTGCCCTCTGACTTGAGACTTTTCGTCAGCCGCCTGTCCGATTTTTATGTAACTAACTAATACTAATAGATAAATTATCTCATCTTTTTTTCCTTCGCCGGGTTTACCGCAGCCGATCTTCTACTATCCTTCTTTAAAACCTGCATTTTTCGTTATGGAGATACCCAATGAGCATGTATGCAACCCTGGAAGAGGCTATCGACGCTGCGCGTGAAGAGTTTCTGGCCGCTAATCCGGAGATGGAAGAGGACGATGCCGCGGTCAGCCAGTTCAACCTGCAAAAATATGTGATGCAGGATGGCGATATCATGTGGCAGGCGGAGTTCCTGGCGGATGATATCGAAGAGGGAGAGGTGCTGGCGCTGCGCAGCGGTGAAGCGGCACAGGCCATTTTCGACGGTGATTTTGACGAGATCGAACTGCGTCAGGAGTGGCTGCCGGAAAATACGCTGCATGAGTGGGATGAAGGCGAATTTCAGCTGGAGCCGCCGGGCGATACCGAAGAAGGCAAAGCAGCGGCGGACGAGTGGGAAGACGATAACAGCGATTCCGACCGCGCAGACCGCTGGGAGTAATTTTACTCGTAGGGTCCGTGGTGCGCATCCACCGGCAGCAGCAACGTATCGAGAACCAGCGACAGCGGCAAATCGATAATCGTCAGAAAGCGCCAGGGCGTATCACGGACATCCCACTGCACGCCAGGATAGTATTGATTGCCGTGCCCCTGTCCGGGCAGGGTTCGACTGATGATGCTGCCGCAGCCGGTCAGCATCGTCAGGCAGCATGCCAGCAATAAAGCACGTAACAGTGTGGTCATTACCTTTCCCGATCCGTATAAAAAACGCGCCATTGTACAGCAACGGCTAAGGGCAGTAAGCCTGCGCAGCGCAAAATATCCGTAAAATCTTCCTTAATTTTAGCCTTCTCTTTGTCCGATGTTTGACCTTTCGGCTCGCCGCGCGCCCTGCGTTCGTTTTTCATGTTCTATGCTTGGTAAACGCAAATTTTTTTGCCTTGACGTGAGACTGAAAAAAATACCGGAGCAGAGACTATGAGAGCCCTTACCTACCACGGCCCGCATCGGGTCAGCGTTGATAACATGCCCGACCCGACGATTGAAGCCGCAGACGATATTATTCTGCGCGTAACGGCCACCGCTATCTGTGGTTCCGATCTGCATCTTTACCGCGGAAAAATTCCCAGCACGGAGCATGGCGACATTTTTGGCCACGAGTTTATGGGCGAAGTGGTGGAAGCAGGCAGTGGCGTGACCAAAGTCGCAAAAGGCGATCGGGTGGTTATTCCCTTTGTGATTGCCTGCGGCGATTGTTTTTTCTGTCATCTGCATCAGTATGCCGCCTGTGAAACCACTAACAGCGGCCGCGGTGCCATTCTGAACCCGAAAAAAATCACGCCGCCCGCCGCGCTGTTCGGCTTCAGCCACCTTTATGGCGGTATTCCCGGCGGACAGGCGGAATACGTGCGCGTGCCGAAAGCCAACGCCGGCCCTTTTAAAGTGCCGGACACGCTGTCGGATGAGAAAGTACTGTTTCTTTCCGATATTCTGCCCACGGCCTGGCAGGCGGTACAGAACGCTGAAGTCAAACAGGGTTCCAGCGTGGCTATCTTTGGCGCCGGCCCGGTTGGCTTACTCAGCGCCGCCTGCGCCAGACTGGCGGGCGCCGAGCAGATTTTTATGATTGACCATCATAACTACCGACTTGCCTTTGCGCGCGAGCGCTATGGCGTTATCCCGATCAATTTTGATGAAAATGACGATCCGGCCGCCTGGATTATTGAAAATACCAAAGGCCATCGCGGTGTGGATGCGGTGATCGATGCGGTAGGGTTTGAGGCCAAAGGCAGCCTGACGGAAACCGTGCTCAGCAACCTGAAGCTGGAAGGCAGCAGCGGCAAAGCGCTACGCCAGTGCATTGCGGCCGTGCGCCGTGGCGGCATTGTCAGCGTACCGGGCGTTTATGCGGGCTTTATTCATGGCTTCCTGTTCGGCGATGCCTTTGATAAAGGGCTGACCTTTAAAATGGGTCAGACTCACGTTCACGCTTACCTTCCCGATCTGCTGAAACTGATCGAGCAGGGCCACCTGAAACCCGAAGAGATCGTTACCCACCATATGCCGCTGGAAGAGGCGGCACGTGGCTATGAGATCTTTGAAAAGCGTCAGGAAGACTGTCGCAAGATTATCCTGGTGCCGGGAATGGCAAGCGCCCAGGCAACGGTTTAATTAATCTTAAGCCCGCCACAGTATCTGTTGGCGGGCAAAACGAACTGTTTTTCCGTAAAGTACCGCCGCTATTTTTGGAAGTCTGACGTTTCCAGATGCTTTACCTCCGGCGACTTTTTAACAGCTCGCCAGCGTGGGTCGTTGATAACGTTCATAAGTTAACTATTTGTTAATTATATTTTTTCCCCTCTGTCTGTGACCGCTGTCTCAGAATATTCCTTGAAAAGGATATTCTCCCCTTCTTGCCTTCCGAAATGCTCAGACCAGGCTAACCTTATTCCTGTAGCTTTACAGAGTGTGAATTTGCACTTTCTTTCCTGTTATTGAAATGGAGTGAAATATGACCATCAAGACGCTGGAAGATTTATTTATTCATGACCTGTCGGATGTGTATAGCGCAGAAAAACAAATCTCTCGCGCCCTGCCTAAAATGGCGCGTGCCGCTACCGATGAAAAACTGGTAGCCGCTTTCAAACAGCATCTTGAAGAGACTCAGGGCCAGATAGAGCGTCTGGACCAGCTGGTGGAAAGCACCGACGGCGTGCGCATTAAGCGAATGAAATGCCACGCGCTTGAAGGCCTGGTAGAAGAAGCCCAGGAAATTATTGATTCCGTGGAGGCTGGCCCGGTTCGTGACGCTGGCCTGATCGGCGCGGCGCAAAAAGTCGAGCACTATGAGATTGCCACTTACGGCACGCTGCGCGCGCTGGCTTTAAAGCTGGGCTATAAAGAGGCTGCTCGCCTGCTGGGCGAAACGCTGGAAGAAGAGAAGGCCACTGACGAGAAGCTTACCGTCATCGCTGAGCAGCAGTAACGCCAGAAGCTGGCCCCCGGAAAATAATTCAATCAAGAGGTACACCATGACAACGCATGAAGAGAACTATTTAGCCTGGGTGAAAGATGCGCACGCGATGGAAAAACAGGCGGAAAGCATGCTGGAAAAACAGGCAGAACGTCTTGAGCATTATCCCGATCTGAAAGCCCGTATCGTGCAGCATATTGAAGAAACTCGTCAGCAGCAGGCGCTGGTACAGTCGGTTATCGACCGCTACGATACTTCAAATTCCGTCTTTAAAGATACCATGGGTAAACTCACCGCTTTTGGTCAGGCGATGGGCGGCATGATGGCGGATGATGAAGTCGTGAAAGGCGCTATCAGCAGCTATGTGTTTGAGAACCTGGAAATTGCCAGCTACACCTCGCTGATTGCGGCGGCTGAACTGGTTGGCGATACCGAAGGCGCAAGAATTTTCGCGCAGATCCGCGAGCAGGAAGTGGCAATGGCCGACTGGGCGCTGAATCATCTGCCGGACGTTACCGAGCAGTTTATGACGCGCGACGCCGCGCCGGGCGTAGAAGCGAAAAAGTAACGCCTCTTCCTTAAGGCAAAAAAAATCCGGGAACCTGCGTTCCCGGATTTTTTATTTATGCCTGCATCAGATTTTCGTCGGCTGAATAGCCAGCGGATTCATGCGCAGCGACTGATAGTAATCGAACCAGTCGTGATACTTATCGGCGTTCTGCCACAGACGATAGTGCATTCTGGAAAGCGTCACCGGGTCGCTAATCAGCGCCAGACGACGATCGCGATCCAGTTTCGCCGGTGACTCGCTCAGCGCCTGCTCGACACGGCGATCGCGGGCGAATTCCAGAATATCGCTTTTCAGGTGGCGCGAAGTGGCCATCGCGCTGGCCAGTGCGTTGAACGACGGATTGAACAGCGCGTGCATAAAGCCATCTTTCAGCGCACGTTCACGGTTCAGCGCGTTGTAGCGATCGGTGTCGACCAGCTCTCTCGGCGGCTCAAACTCTTCCGGGATCAGGAACAGATTAGCGCGTTTCGACGCCATTCCGGTCGTGGAGCGGCTTGAATACACCGACACGAAAGGCGAGAGGATCAGCGAGAAGACGATCGGTGCCAGCCACCACAGGAAGTTCAGATCCAGCCAGCCCATGCCTGCCGCCCAGACGATGCCAAGCGCCATCTGGGAACCGTGACGTTTAAACGCCTCGCTCCATGGGGTCGCATCGTCATCGCGCTGCGGCGAGTTCCAGACCACTTCCCAGCCCAGGAAGGCGCTGACCACGAACACCGTATGGAACAGCATACGCACCGGCGCCAGCAGGACGGAGAACAGCACTTCCAGGAACAGCGAAACGGTTACGCGCACCACGCCGCCATAAGGCTTCGCTCCCTTGAACCACACCAGGATGATACTGAGCAGTTTAGGCAGGAACAAGAGCACCATAGTGGTGGAGAAGAGCGCTATCGCCAGTTCGGGACGCCACTGCGGCCAGACCGGGAAAAGCTGTCTTGGCTGCAGGAAGTACTGCGGCTCCATCAGCGTATGCACCACCTGAAGCGCCGTTGACAGCGCCAGGAACAGGAACCACAGCGGCGCCGACAGATAGGACATCACGCCGGTCAGGAACACCGCACGGTGTACCGGATGCATCCCTTTAACCAGGAACAGGCGGAAGTTCATCAGGTTGCCGTGACACCAGCGGCGGTCGCGTTTCAGCTCGTCCAGCAGGTTTGGCGGCAGCTCCTCATAGGAGCCGGGCAGATCGTAAGCGATCCACACGCCCCAGCCCGCACGGCGCATCAGCGCGGCTTCCACAAAGTCATGCGACAGGATAGAACCGGCGAATGAGCCTTCGCCCGGCAGCGGTGCCAGCGCGCAATGCTCGATAAACGGCTTCACGCGGATAATGGCGTTATGGCCCCAGTAGTGCGACTCGCCCAGCTGCCAGAAGTGCAGACCGGCAGTGAACAGCGGCCCGTAGACGCGCGTGGCGAACTGCTGGCAGCGCGCATAGAGCGTGTCCATACCGGAAGCTTTCGGCGAAGACTGGATGATACCCGCGTTCGGGTTAGCTTCCATCATACGCACCAGGCCGGTCAGACATTCGCCGCTCATGACGCTGTCCGCATCCAGTACCACCATGTAGCTGTACTGGCTGCCCCAGCGGCGGCAGAAGTCATCGATGTTGCCGCTTTTACGCTTCACGCGGCGGCGGCGGCGGCGATAGAAAATGCGCCCTTCCCCGCCCACGTCACGTACCAGCTCCATCCACGCTTTCTGCTCGGCCATCGCGATGTCCGGGTTGTAGCTGTCGCTGAGGATATAAACATCGAAATGCTGCTGCTCGCCCGTTCTGACCACGGACTCCCAGGTAGCCCGCAGGCCAGCGAAAACGCGTTCCACATCCTCATTACAGATCGGCATAATCAGCGCGGTACGATGTTCCGGGTTAATGGGATCGTTATCGTTACTGTTGTACGAGATACTGTATTTGTCTTTGCCGATCAGCAGCTGTAAAAAGCCCATCAGCGCCGTCCAGAAGCCGGCGGAAACCCAGCAGAACAGCACGGCAAACAGGAACAGGATCCCGGTTTGCAGCACGTACGGCAGAATTTGCAGCACCGACTGCTGCCAGTTCTGGTTGATCATCTCCATAGGATCGATCAGCGCCCAGCCCTGATAAGGCAGAATGGTTTTCATGTACCAGGTGGCAATCACCGTTTGCGCGATGGTCAGCAGCAGCAGGATATAGCGGCGAATCGATCCGACGTGACGCCATTTATCTTCTGCACGCTGCTCTTCGGCATTGGCATAGCGCGGTTTGGTTTTATGCCCGCGCAGAGAATCCCACGCGCGTGACACCGGGTTAGTACGCCAGGCTTCCGGGTACATAGAAGAACGCGTGTGGGGCGGCATCGCCTTCAGCGTGGTGCGATGCAGCGCATCTTCGGCAAACTGTTCGCCTTTACCCACGGCATCCGGCCACGTCATCTCAATCCGCGATTTCACCGAAGCCAGCGGCGCGTCGTCCGCGCGCTCCGGCATTGGCGGCTCGCCCAGCGTCTGATGCAGCTGGCTAAAAGCCGCCTCAGACTGGTCAGGCAGCGCGTTCAGCAGCGCCTCTTTCCGCTCCGCGGGCAGAGGCAGCGCATCAATATAATCAGCGTTAGTCTTATTCATTGGCAGGCAACTGATAGCTCCAGGTTTCGGTCAGCGTTTTGTCGCCGTTAACCAGCGCAGCACGCATCTCTGTAGGCTGTTTGTTGTCCTTAACGCGTAGACGGATCACCAGACGCCAGCCTTTGGTGACCGGATTGTAGCGAACGCTGTTTTCCACCAGCTCGCCGTTATTACCGATGCTGACCTGAGGCGCAACCGGCGTATCGGCCGGCAGCTTGCTCATATCCTGACCGGCGAAGTCGACGATAAAGGCGACCGTGCCGTCCGGCTGACGAACAAGGTTAGACTGTTTCACATCGCCGGTTGAGCGCAGCGTATCTTTTACAAACGCCATATCCGGCGAGTGCAGCTGGCTTTCGTCGCGGGTAAAGTGCAGACGATACTTAAAGTTCATCTCTTTGCCCGGCTCCGGCAGACTTTCCGGCGTCCAGTAGGCCACGACGTTGTCGTTGGTTTCATCAGCCGTCGGGATCTCTACCAGTTCCACCCGTCCTTTGCCCCACTCGCCCTGCGGTTCAATCCAGCCGCTTGGGCGCAGATCGTAACGGTCGTCCAGATCCTGATACTGAGAGAAATCGCGGCCGCGCTGCAGCAGGCCGAAGCCTTTTGGATTCTCTACGGTAAAGGTGCTGACCGCGAGGTGTTTAGGGTTATTCAGCGGACGCCAGATCCATTCGCCGTTGCCGGCATGGATCGACAGGCCGTCGGAATCATGCAGAGCAGGACGATAGTTAACCTGCGAGGAAGGCTGGTTAGCGCCGAACAGGTACATGCTGGTCAGCGGCGCTACGCCCAGTTTGCCGACTTTATCGCGCAGGTAGACTTTCGACTGTACGTCGACAGTGGTTTCTTTACCTGGCGTGATAAGGAAGCGATAGGCGCCGGTCGCGCGTGGCGAATCAAGCAGCGCGTAGATCACCAGATGCTTGTCGGCCGGTTTTGGTCGTTCTACCCAAAACGTTTTAAAACGCGGGAATTCCTCGCCGGAAGGCAGCGCGGTATCAATAGCCAGCCCGCGCGACGAAAGACCGTAAACCTGACCAGCCCCGATAACGCGGAAATAGCTGGCGCCCAGGAAACTGGTGATCTCATCGTCTTTTTTATTTTTACTGTTAAGCGGATAAAGCACTTTAAATCCGGCAAACCCAAGGTTTTTGACGGTTTCAGGATCGTGCTTAACATTGCCGAAATTAAAATAGTCCGGTGAATATTTAATCTCATGAACGGTAGACGCCGTCACTTCATTAATTTGCACCGGCGTGTCGAAGTACATGCCCTGGTGATAGAACTCCAGCTTGAACGGGGTTTTCAGCTTGCTCCACCAGGCTTTATCGCGATTGAACTGGATCTGCTGATAGTCAGCATATTTCATCTCGCGCAGTTGGGAAGGTAAATTGCTTTTGGGCGCTTCATACCCTTTCCCGGCCAAATCTTTCGCCTGTTTTGCTACATCATCAATGCTGAAAGCCCAGCCGGAGCTGGCATACATTGACAGCAAAACCGTTGCGCCAATCAGACGCAATTTCATCAGTTTTGGCTTATTTTTCATTTTAATCAGCACATCCCCCCCTTTCGTGTGCTTAAATCAATCCCATCCATCTTAATGGATAATTCGCAATTCCGACAGCTCAACAACATTTTTGTTCCTCGCATTTGTTGCTTTTAGCGCCCTGTTCTCAACTGCTTAGCGGATACGGATTCCCCTGATAGTATACCTGTGTTTTCTCCACTAGAGTAAGCGGTAAGCTTTAGCGTGGCTCAGGGTGAGCAAACGCTGTAACGTGTTGAATATGGGACGAATATGACAAAACAATCCGGGCAGCGAGAATATTTTTTTGACTCGATCAGAGCCTACCTGATGCTTTTAGGCGTACCTTTTCACGTCTCGTTGATTTATTCCAGCCAAAGCTGGTCAGTAAATAGTCCGCACGCTTCCGAATGGCTTACGCTGCTGAATGATTTTATTCACGCATTCAGGATGCAGGTGTTCTTCGTTATTTCAGGTTATTTCTCTTATATGCTCTTTTTACGCTACAGCCCGCAGTACTGGCTGAAGGTGCGTCTGGAGCGTGTAGGCATTCCGATGCTGGCAGCCGTGCCGCTGCTGACGCTGCCGCAGTTTTTTATGCTAAAGGCCTGGACCGCGAGAATTGGCGACTGGAGCCAGCTAACGCTTTATCAGAAATTTAATGCGCTTAGCTGGGATCTTATCTCGCACCTGTGGTTTTTGCTGGTGTTGGTTATGCTGACCCTGACCGGCGCATGGCTGTTTAAAAAACTGCGTGACGGCAGACAATTAACGGACTATTCCGAGCTGAACTGGACACGTCTTAGCCTGGCTATCCTGCTTTGCAGCGTGATTTGGGGAGCGATTCGGCGATTGCTGTTTATTTTCGAGCCGCAGCTGTTAAGCAATGCCCTGTTTAATTTTGTGGTTATGCAAACCTTGTTCTTCCTGCCCTTCTTTATACTGGGCGCGATGGCGTGGAAATATCCGGCGATTAAGGCCCTTTTAATTAAACCTGTGCCCTGGACGTTTATCGGTTCCGCGCTCGCGTTTGTCGCCTATATTGCTAATCAGACATGGAGTAAAGGCGAAGGCTGGCTCTATGAGATTGACGCCGTGGTATCAATGATGATGGGGCTGTGGATGGTTAACGTGGTGTTTTCATTGGGACATCGCCTGCTGAACAGCCATTCGCCTCGCGTGACCTATCTGGTCAACGCCTCCCTGTTTATCTACCTGGTGCACCACCCGCTGACTATCCTTTACGGTATTTTCCTGGTGCCGCATATCGGCAGCAATACGCTGGGCTTTTTCGCCGGTCTGGTGTTCGTCTTCGGTATCGCGTTTATGCTTTACGAGATCCATTTGCGGATCCCGGTGCTGCGCTTTCTCTTTTCGGGCAAGCTGCCGCAAAAATAGCGCCTGAAAACTGGCCCGGCGACGCCGGGCCTTTTATAACAGCCACTCTATAGGCAAACGCCAGACCAGCCGCACCAGCAGCCGCTGAATAAAACGCGTGCCCGGCTCGTGACGATGAACGATCTCCTTATCGCCTTCTCCGGGATATTCCACCCAGTTTACCCTGCCCCATTTATCCAGCCGCAGCGTCCAGGCGCGGTCGCGGATCCGGCTGATAAAACGCTGATGGATGCTGGTGGCTAACGGTTCGCTTTCAATCACAAAACCCATTTCGGTATTGAGCATGGCCGAGCGGGGATCGAAATTAAACGAGCCGATAAACACCTTTTCACTGTCGACGCTAAAAGTTTTGGCGTGCAGACTGGAACCGGAGTTCCCGGTCAGGCCGCGATCGTGCGGCTTTTCACGTAGCCCGGTGTTAGGTTTCAGCTCGTAAAGCGTGATGCCGTGCCGCAGCAGCTTTTTGCGCCACTTGGCATAGCCTGCATGAACCACCGACACATCGTTTGCCGCCAGCGAATTGGTCAAAATCGCTATTTTTACGCCTTTTCTGACCAGCCCTAACAGCTGTGCCACGCCCGCGCGAGTAGGTACAAAGTAGGCGGAGATAATATCGAACTGCCGCTGGGGCTGGCCAATCACTTCTAACATACGCTGTGGCAGCAGCGTCGACGCTTTGGCACGGCCCAATCCCTTACGAGGATCGTCGCTGAGTAGGCGCGTTTTAGCCCAGGTAAGCGGCAGATCGCCCGCGGCCAGCTGCGTAGTAAAGGAGGAGACTTCAATACGTTGCAGATAGCGTTTCACCTGCGGGTTATTCAGCCACTCGGCGGGCAGCGACGCCGCTGCGCGTTCAGCTTCATGCTCAATATCCACCACTTTACTGAAGGGCTGCACGGCATGGCTTTCCCAGTAACGTTCAAAGTCATCCGTCACCTCGTTCACTACCGGGCCGATAGCCATCACATCCAGATCGGAAAAGAGCGGTTCGTCGCCGGCGCCAAAGTATTCATCGCCTACGTTACGGCCACCCACGATGGTGACTTCCCGATCGACGGTAAAACTCTTGTTGTGCATACGGCGGTTAAGCCGGGCGAAATCGGTGAGATAGCCCAGCGCGCGCAGCGTACGAAACGAGAAGGCATTAAACAGCCGAACCTGAATATTTTTATGGCGGCTCAGTTCGCTTAGCGTGTGGTCCAGCCCCATCGTATTGTTGTCATCCAGCAGCAGCCGCACCTGCACGCCGCGATCTGCTGCCGCCAACACGGCGCTGAACAGCAGACGGCCGGACATATCGTCCTGCCAGATATAGTACTGAATATCCAGCGTGCGTTCGGCGTTAGCCATCAGCTGATAGCGGGCGGCAAAGGCGTCCAGGCCCTCTTCCAGCGGATAAATGCCGCTGTGTTCAGGGTGACTCTCTACCAGAGAGGAAACGGCGCTCGTCAGCGACGCGCGCGCGGCTGGCTCATCTTCTGGCGCAAAAGCTTCAACCACGGTTCTTCCTTATTTTAACTTCCCGATATACAGGCGGTGAGGAACAATTCAGGCACTCTCTATTATTGTTCCAGTTATGGCAGATTGTCATGCGACTGTTCTGATAGCGGTGCGGCAGCAGTGATAAACATAGTCGTTAATACCAATTGGTCTAGACTTAGCGCATATCGCGCAGGTTTTGCTATGAGGAAAACGTCATGAGAGTAACGCATCCGCTGCCGTCTCAGAGGCGCGACCAGCCGCTGTTCAAAAGCTTTTTCCAGGGCAGTTTCGCCTGCTCCACCGCCTGTCGGGGCGAGGGAAAAAGAGTGGATCTGGTGATCAACAGCGGCCACGATATGCTGCTGGAGAAGGATTATGCACAGCTGGCGGCTAACCAGCTGCTCACCGCGCGCGACAGCGCCCGCTGGTATTTGATTGAAAAAACGCCGGGCAACTACGACTGGTCGACCTTTCTGCCTATGCTGCACGCCGCGGAAAACAACGGGCTGGAAATTATCTGGGAGCTGGCGCACTTTGGCTGGCCCGACGGCCTGGATATCTGGCAGCCGGCCTTTGTCGATCGCTTTGCCGCCTTTGCGCGTGCTATGGCTTGTCTGATGCGGGACGAAGGCTACGAGACGCCTTTTTTCACCCCGGTTAATCAGATTTCGTTCTGGGCATGGGCAGGCGCCGAAGCCGCGCTGTTTAATCCCGGCGTGACGGGCCGTGGCAAGGCGCTGAAGCAGCAGCTGGTCAGGGCTTCGCTTGCCGCGATGCGCGCTATTCGCGAAGAGCTGCCGGGCGCAAGATTTGTGCTGACCGATCCGCTGGTACATATCGCCACCCACGAAGCGTCAGCGGCCGCTCGCGAAGAGGCTCAGCGCCAGCACGACGCGCAGTTTGAGGCCTGGGATATGCTAAGCGGGCGGCTGATGCCCGAGCTGGGCGGCGATCCTTCGCTGCTGGATATTATCGGCCTTAATTACTATCCCGATAACCAATGGTATTTAAACGGCGATCCGCTTACGCCCGAACAGGCTGAATATCGCGAGCTGTCCAGCCTGCTGCTGGAGGTCTGGCAGCGCTATCAACGACCGCTGCTGATAGCGGAAACGGGCGCGGAAGGCGATAAGCGCGCGCCGTGGCTGCGAAACGTCGTAGCACAGGTCATGCAGGCCAGGGATCAGGGTGCAGATGTGGAAGGCGTTTCGATTTTTCCGGTGGTGGACTACCCTTCATGGGCCGACGATCGCCGCTCGCCGGGCGGGCTGTTTGGCCTGCCTGATGCCAACGGCAACCGCACGATTTGCGAGCCCTATGCGCTGGAGCTGCGCAGCCAGCATATCAGGATGAAGTCTTTAGGGGGATAACGGACGAGGGCGGCGCGCACTCCTGCAGTGGGTAAGGCACCGGCGTGCGCCGCACGTCTGACAGCCAGGTCAGCACAAAGATAACCGCCACGGCAATCAGCCCGGCGGCCAGCAATCCTGTGAGCGCCAGCAGGCGATCTTCGCGAGTGTCCATGCTCTTTTACCTCCATCCTGACAACCATTACGTCATTAATAACGTAACCAGTAGCACAAAGATTATCAGCGTAAAGGAAGCGACTGCAAGCACCACAATAGCAAAATGGGCATCGTCAAGCTGGTGACGCGACTCGCCGGAAAGGCTTTCTTGCGTTGGTTCTGTCATGTTAATCACTGTCGGCTGGCCTGACACGCTGCCAGCCCTGCTCTGTTAAATACGCAAGGCACTCCGGGCAAAGCGTTATCGTTCTGACAAGGCAGCGCATAAATAAAATTTACGCTTTAGCGTCGCTGATTCCTTCAGGTGTCGTACATCTGCCGCGCATAAAAAAGGGAGTGTATCATAATCCCTGCCTGGGGAAGCAAAGATAAATAGCCTTATTTAATGCTACTATCGTCTCAATTTTGAACCCCGATTTTTATTTATCGATAATTAAGCTCACTTATAATGCAATCCGCACGATAGTTTCATATTCGTTTAATAATAACAGACATGCGCAATACGCCCCTCACCAGCATTGAGACCTGAGTTTATTTTCAATGAAAATTAATAGCAGCAACAATAAATATCAACAGAGAAAGAAAGTCTTTATTTTCCCTGAGCGGCAACAGCGCCAGAAAAGCAAACGCATAAAGCATACGTAGTTATTATTGCAAATTCATTACTACTGGAATAATTTATAGATGGCAAAGATAGTGATAAAGCTCAGCGTCCTTTTTATCCAGGGTAAATTTGTTACACAGCCAGCTCTGATGGCAGGTTTTCTTGTATTCGGCCAGCAGGCCCAGCTCGTGTAATATCCTTATCCAGCCTCGGGTACCGTATTGCGGCTTTTCGTAAATTTTTTCCCGGATGGCCTTAACATCAACCCGTAGAAGACAGGTATGTATATTGCCGTAATCAGGATGGATTTTGGTTGCGCCAATCTGTTCAAACAGCAAGTTTCTGATATAAAAAGCAGCCACTTTTTCTCTGACCTGCACCACGATGTCGTCCACTTTATCCACAAAAATGGCGTACATCATCGTCTTCAGATAAAGCATAAACACTAGGTTTTCCGTGCCCGCATCGCTCTTAATGGAGAGCGCGCCGATTTCCGTCACCTGTCGATGCTGGAGATTAAGCGTCTGCAGCTCTTCGGCAAAAAGCTTACTGCACGGCAGTTTATTATTTTTCTCTCTGATAACGCCTATCGTGCCTAACACCCGATCGCCTTTACGAGCCAGCAACAGCGTACTGTTTTTATCGACCAGTCCTTCATTATAAAGAAACAGAGCGCGATTTTTTTTAACGAATCCTTTCTTTGCATACTCTTCTTTTATTACATCCATACCCTTAAGAAAATCAATAAAGCCGCCCGCAGGCGAGACATCAATGTCGTTATCCAGTGATTTACTAAAGTTACAGATCCTTAGCGTACCGCGATGGAGCACCCCATCGCGCACGGCCTTTTTCAGGATGGAATCCCTTATTAAAGTCATGTCTTACCTCTCAGAGCAGCAGCGTGTACTCATAAAATATAATAAAGTATCGGCGCATGAAAAGCTAAGAATAATCTGAAGTAAAACAGGAAGGAAATAAGACGGGCGTTTAAAAAAAGAGGAGAGTCGGCTTCCCTGCCGGCCAGATAATAAAGCTTTAAGACAGACGTATCTTATTTAGTCCGTAAACGTTTTTTTTAGCTCTGTGCAGCGTGACGGCGATTGCCCAAAGCGCCACGACCGCCAGGAACACGCCCAGCCCCAGCATCGCCACAAAGCCGGCGAATCTGAACAGCAGCAGGCCCACGATACAGCCGGTCAAAAAGGAAAAGACGGTGGTCAGATGGGTATAAAGCTGTTTCTGCTGAAAGCGGCGCTCGCTGTAAGAAACATGGCTGATAAAGGAAGAGACGAACGAGCCTAAGGCGATACCCGCATCCGTCAGCGTGCCGGTGATGTGCGTTGCCCTGACCCGCCCGTTGGAAAGCTGCGTGGACGTCGAGTTATGGATGCCCATCAGGAAACCCAGCAGCACCGATATTTCCTTGTTATTGCCCGGCGAATAGAAAGCCAGCTCAAAAACGGAGATCAAGGAGAGCACCACGCTTTCTGCCAGGATAATCAGGCAGAAAATGGTTCTGAAATTCTTTTTTAGTCCCGCCAGCACCATAAATCTTGCACAGACGGAGCCAATGACAAAAGCCGCGATCAGCACCGCCAGAAAAATCAGGCCTTGCATATCGGCGCTGAAAACTTCTGAGGAGATCTGCGAGGTGTTTCCTGTCATATGCGAGGGGAAAAAGCCAAACGCGCCCAGCGCCATAGCGTTCAAAATCCCTGCCGTGGTGGCCAATACTAACGCCAGGTAACGATCTTCCGTGTGGGACCTGACCTTCTTTTTCTTAATCAGCACATTGTTCACCATTGAGTTGCGTGGAAGGAAAAGAGATAACGTAGGGTCCTGACAGTAAAACAGAACAAGCTTTAGCTTTATATGGCGCTAAAAGACGTTACGGAGCCTGATAATTGTTCAGCCTCACTAAAGCTTAACGCACCTTTGTTAGACAAATGTAAATGTAGAGTAATGTTTCTTAATATTACCAGTAAGAACAATAAATTACAGATTAATCTGGAAAATTCAGCCGGGCTGCCGGTGAAAATTGAGACGGTTTAAAGCGAGACGCTCGTCCCTTTTTTGCAACGAACGCCTCGCGGATTTAGCAGGAAATAATCAGAAATCGTAGGCCATTGAAAGCTTAAGCTGGCGAGGGTTTCCCTGATAGATATAAGAGCCATAGCTTTCCACGCCCGACCAGTACTTCCTGTTGGTGACGTTTTCCACGCCCAGACGCCAGGTCATCTCGTTTTGCTGCACGCTTATGCGGTAGCGCAGCCCTAAGTCCAGCGTGGTGTAGCTGTTCAGCTTTTTGCTATTGGCGGCGTTGGCGTACTGCGAACCGGAATGCGTCACCCGCGCCAGCGCCGTCAGCCCTTCAACCGGTTTGATATCATATTCCGCGCCCAGCACCGTATAGAAGTTCGCCACGCCGATAGCGTTTTTCCCTTCGTAGAGGCCATCTTCCGTTTTGGTCATTTTTGGATCCAGCCAGGTGGCGCTACCGTTCAGCCGCACGCCGTAAACCGGTTCGCCGAAGAGATTCAGCTCCACGCCACGGTTGCGCTGCTCGCCGTAAAGCCCAAACATCTGCGTTTGCTGGTTAATAATGCCGGTTGGTTTTTTGATTTCAAACAGCGCCAGCGACCCGCCGAGACGACCGCTATCAAGCTTCACGCCCACTTCATTCTGTTTGGAAAGTGAAATACCGGTGACCTGTCCCGCGTTCTTTGCGTCGCTGGTGGCCGTGTCGCCCGGCTGCAGCGCTTCAATATGGTTAGCGTAAAGCGAAACCGTTTCCCAGGGTTTCACCACCAGCCCGTAGCCCGGCGTCCAGCGCGATTGGGTAAAGCGCGAGTCGGTATCTTCGATCGCCGTGCCGTAAGCATAGTTACGCACCACCACCTTCTGATGCCGTACGCCTGCCGTCAGCAAAATCTTATCATCCAGAAAGCCGAGCGTATCGGCCAGCAGAACGCCCTGCGTACGGATCCGACTGGTGGGGCGAGGATCGTCAAGATCGCCGCCGAAATAGGTGTTGGCTGGCGCCGGTACGGCGGAGGTCTGATAGATATTGGTCGCCTGCGGCGTCAGCGCCATGCCATAGGCGGTTTTTTCACGTTTGGTCTGTGCCGAATAGCCGATGTTGACGCTGTGGCTGACGAAACCGGTGTGGAAATTACCGCGAACGCCGCCCATGCCGCTGAAGGCGTCGACATATTTATTGGTATCCATACGGCTGATGGTCGCCGATCCGTCTTCATCAAGCAGTTTCGGCGTACCGTAAGCGCCCATTTCGTGAGAGTGCTGGCCGCCCACGGCACCGTAAGCTGTCCAGCTGTCGGTGAGATCGTATTCCGCGCGCGCCATGCCAAATTCGCTTTCCAGGTTGCTGTAAACCCAGTTCTGGCTGTAGTTGCTGGTTGCGCGCGGCACGGCGGGAATAAAATCGACGCCGCTGACGTTAACGCCAATGCGCCCGCCGTGGAACGCCTGCTTCTGATAGCCAAGATCCAGCGAAGTGCGCAGCCTGTCGCCGCGATAGTCCAGTCCCAGCGAGGCTAATGTGGTGCGGCGCTTTTCGTTATCAATCGCCGTTTCACCTTCACGATGCAATACGTTGGCGCGCACGCCCCACTGGTTGCTGTCACCGAAGCGGCGTCCTACGTCCAGCGACGTCCCTGCCTGGGAAGAAGAGGTATAATCTACGCCCAGTTGAGTCAACGGCGCGTCTTCGGCATGTTTAGGCTCCAGGTTAATCATGCCGCCGACGCCGCTGGTGGCGGCACCATTAATCAGCGCGTTAGATCCCTTAAAGATTTCCACGCGATCCACCATCTGGGTAGAAACGACCTGACGCGGCATCACGCCAGGCAGCCCGCCGAAGGTCATATCGTCGCCGTCCAGATCGAAACCGCGAATGCGATAAGTTTCCGCAAAGTTGCCGTAGCCCTGCACGTTCTGTACCGAGGCGTCATTAGCAACCACATCCTTCAGCGTTTGCGCCTGCCGATCCTGGATCATCTTGCTGGTGTAGCCGATCACGTTGAAAGGCACATCATGCGCATTCTGCTCGCCAAGCATGCCCAGGCGGCCGCCGTTGGCGACCTGCCCTTCCAGATAAGCGGGCACCAGCTGGTCGCCGCCCGATTTGAAATTATCCGCGCCTGTGGCAATAACGGTCATGGTCTTGTCGGCCGGGACGTTGGCGGCGGCAGAGACTGTTTTTGCGGCGGCAGGCGTTTCTGCCGACATAGCTGGCATACCGGCGGACGCGATAAACGTCGCCAGCAACGTAAAATTGAAGCGGCGGTGAAACAGGCGTGTATGGGCCATGGCGGTTCCCTGATAGCAAGCTGAGTGATAATCATTATTATTCGGATTGCGATTATCTTTATAGCTACCGGGAATGCAAGCGGTAAACTCCACTTTTACCGCCACTTTAAGAGAAGTAATCCATTAGTTGCGCAGGGTTTTATCCGCTGCCAGCGTCTCCCGCCTGCCAGCCGCCGCCCAGCGCCCGATACAGATCTATCTGCGCCTGCAGTAAATTATTTTTTACCTGCACCAGGTTCAGCTGGGTGCTGAACAGCGTTCGCTGCGCGTCCAGCGCCTCCAGATAAGATGCGTAACCGTTCTGATAACGATTATTGGCAATATGCAGCGCTTCGCTCACTACCTGCTCCTGGGTTTGCAGCTCCGCCAGCTGCTCTTTATAGCGAGCAATAGCATCCAGATCGTTGTTCACCTCGCTGAAAGCGTTGCGCACCACCTTCTCATAGTTAAACAGCGCCTGATTGCGGGCCGCCATAGAGACATCGACCTGCGCCGTCAGCGCCTCGCGGTTGAGGATGGGCGCCAGCACGCTGCCGCCGATGCTCCAGAGCCGGAACGGATTATCCGCCAGCTGATACAGCGCGGCGCTTTGCAGCGTGCCGCTGGCCGTCAAATTCAGCGAAGGCAGCAGGCGCGCTTTCGAAGAGGCCAGCGTGGCGTCCGCCGCCAGCAGCAGGCGCTGGGCCTGAACGATGTCCGGACGCCGCTGCAAAAGTTCGGAAGGCAGCAGAGAAGGCAGCTGCTGTGGAGCGACCTGCTTAAAACGGCCCTGTCGGGCGATTTCGCGAGGATTCATCCCCACCAGGATGCTGAGCGCATTCTCCTGCTGCGCAATCTGATGCCGCAGCACCGGGATCTGCGCTTTTGCCGTCTGGTATTCCGACTGCGACTGCACCCATTCCAGCCTGGAGGTATAGCCGGTTTCAAACTGCCGTTGCGCCAGCCGCAGCGAATTCTCACGCGTGGCGAGCGTCGCCTCCGTTACGCGCAGCTGCTCGTCCAGCGCCAGCAGCGTCATATAGCCAGAGGCCACCGAGCTGGCTACGGTCAACTCTGCGGCAGAAGACGCGGCCTGGATTGCCGCCAGCGAGGACTCAGCGGCCGCAATGTTGCTGCTGCGTGCGCCCCATAAATCCACCTCATAATTGGCCTGGAGCAACCCTTGAAATACGGCAGATTCATGGGGCTGGCCGCTGACCGACGAGAGCGCTCTGGCGTGGCTGGCGGAGCCGCCTGCGCTCAGCGTGGGAAAGTTATCACCCTCGGCCGCCCGCAGCTCAGCACGGTACTGATCGACGCGGGAGCGAGCGGTAAGGATATCCAGATTATGCTTCAGCGCCTGCTCAACCAGTACGTTCAGATCGCGATCGCCAAAGGCGCGCCACCATCCGGCTTCTACGGGTGAGGAAGGCCCGGCCTGATGGCGCCACTGCGCCGGAACGGGCAGCGATCCCGGCGCCTTTTCGACTTTGGTGGCGCAGCCGACGGGCAGCAGGATAACGATCAGCAGCGCCAGCGCCCGAGGCCTCATTTCGACTCTCCGGCGGCGGTATCGATATTCACCTCAACGGACATGCCGGGTCGCAGACGCTCTACTTTTTCGCTGGTAATGGCTATCCGCACCGGAATACGCTGGGCGATTTTGACAAAGTTGCCGGTAGCGTTATCCGGCGAAATCGCGCTGAACTCCGAACCGGCCGCAGGCGAAATATATTCAACTTTGCCCTGATACGTTTCGCCGTTCAGTGCATCGACGGTAAAGGTCACGGGCAGGCCAGGCCGGATATGCGCCATCTGCGTCTCTTTCATATTGGCAACGACCCACTTCTGCGGCGGCACCAGCGAGGTAAGCCGGGTGCCTGCCGCCACGTAAGCGCCCAGGCGAACGGCAATCTGCCCCAGCTGGCCGTCGCGCGGCGCGATAATGCGGGTATTGTCCAGATCGATCTGCGCCAGCTCCAGCGCGGCCTGCGCATTCGCCACGTCCGCCTCCATTGAGGCATGGTTAACAATCGCGGTTTGCAGATCCTGACGGGAAACTTCCAGCGTGGCTTTCGCCTGCTGTACTTCGGCCAGCGTCTGGGCATTGCTGGCGCGGGAGGCGTCGCGCTCGCGCACGGACAGCGAGCCGTCAGACACCAGATTCTCGACGCGCTTTAAATCCAGCCCGCTTTTAAGCGCCTGAGCTTTGGCATTTTCCAGCACGGCCTGGTTGCGGGCGATCACCGCCTGCGCGCTGCGCCGCTGCTGGACGTTGTTCTCCAGCGCCGCCTTTTTGATCGCCAGCTGCGCCTGCGCCTGATGCACCCGCTGCCGGTAAATACGATCGTCAATGGTCATCATCACCTCGCCCTTACGCACCGGCTGGTAATCCAGCACGTTGACGGCGGTGACGTAGCCGCTGACCTGCGGACTGATAAACGTGACCTGGCCGCGCACGTAGGCGTTTTCCGTAGACTGAACTGAACTGGTGAAAGGCGGCAGCTGCCAGGCATAAAGGATCACCAGCACCCCGACCAGGGCAATGCCTGCGCCCGTCACTATAGAGATGATCCGTAGCCTGTTATTGCGTTCACGCTCGGCGAGCTGGCTCTGTTCCTGCTGACTCATTCATTCCTCATTATTTTATTCGCCTGCAGCATCTGCCTTTCCGCTTCCGCTTCGCGTTTGGCCTGCTGCCAGTTGAGATAGCGCAGCCGCGACAGACGCCACAGTACCCAGATTAATGTGACAAAGGCCATGCCGGCCGTAAGAAGATAGGTATCATTGTAAGCCAGCACGTTTGCCTGCAGCGTAGCTACCGTCTGTAGCTGCGCCGTACTCTGCGCGCTGAGCTGAGCGGGATCGCCGATCAGGCTGTTGAACAGCCCTGAATATTGCGACAGCCGCTCGGTGACGTTGGGATCCAGCAGGGAGAGCTGGTCGCCCAGCAGGCTGGAATGATATTTTTCCCGCCACACCTGAAACGTTCCCAGCAGCGCCGATCCGATCAGGCCGCCCAGATTCTGGCTCATGCCGAACAGCACCACCAGGCTGACCAGGTTTTTCGGCTGGGTCACTACGCTGCCGATATTCAGCAGCAGCGCGGGCGCAATAAAGAAGGTGCTGCTGAAACCCAGCAGGAACTGGCTGAAATACATATTGTTGCCGCGAGTCAAAGGGCTGGACTGCGCGTCCATCAGCGAGGCTACGATAATCAACAGCAGCGACACCACGATTGGCCAGCTAAGATGTTTAACATTGATGGTCAGCGCGCTGGTGGCGATGCCGGCAATCACCCCCAGCAGGATAGCCAGCGCCAGGCCCTGCATCTGATCGTTCAGCAGCCCGACCTGCTGTAAATAGCCAATAGCGCCGGTATTCTGCTCGGCCAGCGTGACGCGCAGCATCACCATCACGATGCCAAGACGGAAAATGGCACCGGTACGCAGCCAGCGCGTATTGATTAAGGGATTGCTGCGGTTATGTTCAAGCACCACGGCGGCAATCACCAGCACCAGCCCGAGCGCCAGACATACGCCCAGCCACGGCGTGCTGGTCCACCACTCAATGCGGCCCAGCGACAGCACGGCGCAAAACAGCGCCATACCCGGCGCCATCAGCATAAAGGTCAGAAAATCCTTCTTTTCAAACACCTTCATACGATCGCCCGGCGGCAGCTTCAGGATCAGCACCGCCCCCAGGCAGATCATCGCCAGCCCAAGCTCAAACAGGTAAAGACCACGCCACTGCTCCAGCTGCAGCAGCTCGCTGGAAAAGAGGCGCGCCAGCGGGATAGCCAGCTGTGAAGCGCCCAGGCCGATAGCCATCGCTTTTAAGCGATGCTTTGCCGGCCAGGCCTGCACCTGATAATAAATGCCCAGCGAGCTAAGGGCCGCGCCTACCATGCCGTGGGCGGCGCGCACGATAATCGCCGAGCTAAGATCGTTAACCAGCAGATGAAAGAAAGACACCAGCGCGTAAAGCACCAGGAAGGCTTCGGTAAAGGCGCGCAGACCATACTGCTGGCGGAATTTCACCAGCAGCAGGTTAATAGAAATGTTGCCCATCACGTAAACCGAAGGCAGCCAGGCTATTTCATTGCTGTAGGCGCCAAACACGCCCTGTAAATTGCTCAGGTTCGCCGTGACCAGCGCATTACTCAGCGCGCCGGTAACGGAAATCAGCAGTCCGATCAGACCAAAGGCGATGCGTTTTGGCGTGGGATGGAGAGGTGTTGAGGGCGATCCGGGCAGCATCGGCTTTTCGCCTGGCGCCCATTCGCGCGGCGCGAAAGGATCGGGACGGTTAGCGCGCACGCTATTTCGCCTCGGTCGCTTTCAACAGTTTTTGCAGCACTCGCTGTGCGACGATTAATTCGTCGCGGCTGATGGTCGCCAGCAGCTCGTTACGCAGCTTTTCTATCTCGCCCGCCAGCTGCTGATGCAGGGCCGTTCCCGCTGGCGTAATGGCGACCAGACGTTTGCGGCGATCTTCCGGCGGCTGCGTTCGCACCACCAGCTGCTGTTTAACCAGCCGATCCACCAGCGGCACTATCGTCGCCTCTTCCAGGCCCAGCGCCAGCGCCAGCTCTTTTTGGCTGACGGGCGCGGTTTGCGTTGCCAGCGTCGCTATCGCCATCCAGCTGCTGGTGGTTAAACCATCTTCTTTCACACGACGATCGATCGCCTGCCGCCAGGCCTGAGCAGTCAGGTGAAGCAGCCGGGAAAAGGTGAGATCCTGAATATTCAATATATAGAAGCCTGATAATTAGGTTGCTAACAAAAAACAGAGCATGATTATAATCAAGGATCATAGTCGACAGAAAGCGGTTTGCCGTGGTCCTGGGAAAATTATCGCAAAACAGGCTCTGCGCCTGCACGGCAAGCCAGCAGCCCGCGATAAAGGTTTTTTATTCCTGAAAAGCATTGACAGAATATAAAGCGAGGCGGCAGCGCCCCACCATACCAGAGCGGTTTAAATAGTTGCGGTGCCGGATAGTCAGGAAAAAGGGGTAACCATGTACGCATCATGATTTCAGACGGGGAATTTCAGGCGCAAAATATCGAACAAACTATGCGCTATGACAGAAAGGTTAAAATAGTTCCAGTGCCAGGTAATCAGGAAAAATGAATAGTCATGCACACACAAAAAAATGATGTCAGGCGGCATGTCAGGCGGGTATTTTCAGGCACAAAAAAACCGCCTTGCGGCGGCTTCACGACATTGCACAAAGTGCTTGTTTTTATTTGTTTTAATCGGTAGTCAAAGCGTGGTGCCCGGGGCGGGACTTGAACCCGCACAGCCATAAGCCGAGGGATTTTAAATCCCTTGTGTCTACCGATTTCACCACCCGGGCATGGGTGTAAAGTGGAGGCGCGTCCCGGAGTCGAACCGAGGTAGGCGGATTTGCAATCCGCTGCATGGCCACTCTGCCAACGCGCCTTTATTCTGCTTTGCTGCCAGCGCTACGCTGACCGCTAAATCTGGAGCGGGAAACGAGACTCGAACTCGCGACCCCGACCTTGGCAAGGTCGTGCTCTACCAACTGAGCTATTCCCGCATTTTTCAGCGTTCTTAACAGAACTTGCTGATTTACTTTATCTTCTGGCGACTCAGCTGCCTTTCGATGCGTTGCATTCTACTGACTGGACGAAATGAGTCAACACAAATATCCGCACTTTTTTCTCGTTTGCTGCTTTTTAAATCGCATTGATCATCGTTCGAGCAGATCGCCGCGTGCCGCGCTCAAATACTGATACATCGACCAGAAAGTGAGGACGGCGGCCACGTAGAGCGCCGCCACGCCGATGCCTTCTACCAGGCGATCCGGACGCCACAGCAGCGCAAACAGCGCCAGCATCTGTGCCGTGGTTTTCACTTTGCCGATCCAGGAGACGGCCACGCTGCTGCGCTTGCCGATTTCCGCCATCCACTCACGCAGCGCCGAGATAATAATTTCCCGCGCGATCATCGTAGCCGCCGGTAGCGTAATCCACCATTCGTGGTAATGCCCGGCCACCAGAACCAGCGCAATAGCCACCATCACTTTGTCCGCAACCGGATCGAGAAACGCGCCAAAACGCGTGGTTTGTTTCCAGCGACGCGCCAGCCAGCCGTCGAACCAGTCGGTGATCGCCGCCACGATAAAGATCAGTGCGCAAACCAGCGGCGCCCATTCAAACGGCAGATAAAAAGCCAATACAAAGAAAGGGATCAACACGACACGAAGCAGAGTAAGTAAGGTCGGAATATTAAAATGCATAGGTACGCTAACTGTCTGGGCAGAGTAGAATTTGTCCCTATGTTCCTACAATGCCTTAGCCAACGCAATGCTTAGTGTTTCAGCGAATAAAAGATTTTCTCCGCCAGCGCCTGCGAAATGCCGGGCACCCGAGCAATCTCCTCGACCGAAGCGTTCATCAGCGGCTGCAGGCCGCCCATATATTTAAGCAGCATTTGACGACGTTTAGGCCCTATGCCTTCGATGCTTTCCAGGGCGCTGGTATTTTTAACTTTCGCCCGTTTATTGCGATGGCCGGTAATTGCATGATTGTGAGAGTCGTCACGAATATGCTGGATGACATGCAGCGCTGGCGAGTCGGACGGCAGAGAGAATCCCTCCCCTTCCGGCTCGAAGAACAGCGTTTCCAGCCCGGCTTTGCGATCGCTGCCTTTGGCCACGCCCAGCAGGATCGGCCGATCTTTATCCCAGCCGACATCCAGTTCCGCAAACACGGCTTTCGCCTGCGCCAGCTGGCCTTTGCCGCCGTCGATCAGGATCAGGTCTGGAATTTTACTCTCTTCCAGCTCTTTGCCATAGCGACGGCGCAGCACCTGATTCATGGCCGCATAGTCATCGCCCGGCGTAATGCCGGTAATGTTATAGCGCCGATATTCAGAACGCAGTGGGCCATTGCTGTCGAAAACCACACAGGAAGCCACCGTCTGCTCGCCCATCGTATGGCTGATATCAAAGCATTCCATCCGTTTGATTTCCGGCAGATCCAGCACTTCACTTAACGCCTGTAAGCGTTGGTGAATAGTGGACTGCTGCGAAAGACGGCTAACCAGCGCGGTGCTGGCATTCGTTCTTGCCAGCTTCAGGTAGCGAGCGCGATCGCCGCGCGGATTGCTCTGAATGGAAACTTTTCTGCCGGCCATTTCGCTCAGCGACGCGGCTAACAGATCTTTTTCCGGCAGCGCGAAGTCCAGCAGAATATCAGCAGGCAGCGTGCGCGCCTGGCTGCCCTGTAGGTAGAACTGCCCGACAAACGTCTGCACCACTTCGGCGATATCGGTGCCGCCCGGCACTTTAGGGAAGTAGCTGCGGCTGCCCAGCACTTTGCCCTGACGGATAAACAGCACGTGCAGGCAGGCCATCCCGGCATCGAAAGCGACGCCGATAACATCCAGATCGTCGCCATTATTGGAAACGAACTGCCGTTCGGTTACGCGCCGTACCGCCTGGATCTGGTCGCGCAGCCGCCCTGCTTCCTCAAACTTCAGCGCCTGGCTGGCTTCCTCCATACGGCTAATCAGCTGCTTCAGCACCTGATCGTCTTTGCCGGACAGGAACAGCCGTACATAGTCCGTCTGTTGCGCATACTCTTCTTCGCTGACTAACCCCGCCACGCACGGCCCAAGGCAGCGCCCGATCTGATATTGCAGGCACGGGCGGGAGCGGTTGCGGTATACGCTGTTTTCGCACTGGCGGATCGGGAATATTTTCTGCAACAGCGACAGCGTTTCCCGCACCGCATAGCCGTTAGGGAAAGGCCCGAAATATTCGCCTTTGGCATGCTTGGCGCCGCGATGGCTGGCCAGACGAGGATGCTCATCCGCGCTGAGGAATATATAGGGATAGGATTTGTCGTCGCGCAGCAGGACGTTATAGCGCGGCTGATACAGCTTGATGTAGTTATGCTCAAGCAGCAGCGCTTCGGTTTCGGTATGGGTGACCGTCACGTCTATCTGATGAATGCTGGCGACCAGCGCTTCGGTTTTTCGGCTGCCCAGATTGCCACGAAAGTAGCTGGACAGGCGTTTTTTTAAATCTTTGGCTTTACCGACGTAGATAACCGTGCCGCCAGCATCATACATGCGATAGACGCCTGGCTGGCTGGTGACCGTTTTCAGGAAAGATTTGGCATCAAAAACATCATTCACTACTGGTTAACGACTCCGCATTGAACAGCCCGTGCCGGATAGCCAGATGTGTTAACTCGACGTCGCCGCTAATGTTCAGCTTGCTGAACATACGGTAGCGATAGCTGTTAACGGTCTTCGGACTCAGGCTAAGCTGTTCGGAAATATCTGCCACTTTCTGGCCCCTGGTGATCATCAGCATAATCTGTAATTCGCGTTCCGACAAACAATCAAAAGGCGACTCCGTTTTTTGCGGCTCGATCTGGCTGAGGGCCATCTGCTGGGCGATATCCGAGGCAATGTAGCGTTGTCCGGCGTTAACCTGGCGAATCGCGCTGACCACTTCCTGCGGCGCGGCGCCCTTGCTGAGATAGCCGGCCGCCCCCGCCTGCATTACCCTGGCGGGCAGCGGATTTTCAGTGTGGATGGTCAGCATAATGATTTTCACATCCGGGCTGTAGCGCACGATTTTCCGCGTTGCCTCAAGCCCGCCGATGCCGGGCATGTTCATATCCATCAGCACGACGTCGACATCATTGCTGCGGCACCACTTCACTGCGTCTTCGCCGCAGCAGGCTTCACCGACAACCTGAAAGCCTTTGATGTCTTCCAGAATGCGTCGAATGCCGGCCCGCACCAGTTCATGGTCGTCAACAAGAAGAACGCGTATCAAAAGGCCTCTCCAAATGGGTATTAACGGGGGGAAGAATCATTAACAGACCGTCGATTTTACCTCTTTTTGATTGCCGTTAGAACATAAATAAACGCCTGTTCCGCCGGGTGTTATTGCACGCCGTGCGCGCCAGGTGCCTGTATAGATGGGGTAAATATGATATACTCGTTACTTAATTGTATTATCAGCACCAAAAATCGCGCAGCCGATCCGTTAATAAAAAAACCAGGAGAAAACATGAGCGACACTGATTTTTCAACCAGTAAAGATACGCAAACTTTGGCCGAAGAGATGGCCTGCATGAAAGCGCTGGTTACATTTATGTTGAAAGGTATGGGCCAGGCCGATGCCGGTAAGGTAATTATTAACATGGAAAAATATATTGCTCAGCTGACGGATCGCCAGCAGGCGGACGTGTTCAGTAGCACGATTAGTCAAATTAAGCAGGCTTACCGCCAGTAATTGCCCGCAGCAAAGTAGCCCATTGTCTGCCGGTCAGCGTGGGGCTCGCTTAACTCACCAATGACTTAAGGGAACAATGGGCTTAATTTTTAAAGCTGTTTTGGGTGCGCTGGTTGTCGTTTTGATTGGTATTTTATCTAAAACGCGCAGCTATTATCTGGCTGGCCTGCTGCCGCTCTTCCCTACCTTCGCGCTGATTGCCCACTATATCGTAGCCAGCGAACGCGGCATTGAGGCCCTCCGCACCACCATCATCTTTGGTATGTGGGCCATCATCCCCTATTTTATCTATCTGCTGACGCTCTGGTATTTTGTCGGCATGATGCGGCTCCCCCTGGCGCTTGGTGGCGCCGTGGGGTGCTGGTGTCTGGCCGCATGGCTGTTGATTACGCTGTGGGCGCGCAGTCAGGCTTAAGCCTGACGTCCTCTGCCGCTCCAGCTGACGGAAACACCCAGCGTCGGCAGCACCTCTTCAGGGCTGAAACGGCGCGCGCCACGGAATTTTTCCGCCAGATTAGGCTGGTTAACCGGGATCCTGACGGCGAAAAGATTATCTTCAGACTGAATGACGCCTGCCGTTAACGGTTCATAGACCACCAGATGCTGTTCGAACATTCTTTCCAGCATTGGCGTAGCCGCGCTATAAAGGTATTCCACGCCCGACTGTTCGGCCAGCTGCACGCTGTGCCAGAGAATGCTAAGCGGTAGCTCGGGGTCAACATCCAGACGGGCAGAAAAACGCGACATTTCCCAGACAGCCTGCTGGCGCTTCTCTCCGCTTTCCCTGTCGTTCCACTCCATCAGGCGAGCGCAGCCGCAAATGCCCTGCTGTGCGGTCCAGGCGATTAACCAGACCACGTCCGAGCGGTCAAAGCGATCGTACTCCTGGCCAGGCGTACTTAACCGCGATGGAATCGACCATCCTTCGCCCCGCGCGAAAACGCTGTAGCGATAACTTCCTAATTCTGCCAGCAAAGACGAGGGCATGTCCCTTAGCTTGGTCTGGATAATCTTCATCATTAATCCTCTGTTGCATTCACCGCTGAATGCCTTTCCATGTGGCTCAGGCCTGGCAACCCCAGGCGCAGGGTAGACAACCGACCGGCAATACGAAACTACTAAAATTGGTAGCTATGATTCGTTTAAAGTAGCCCAATCGCAGCGGCATAAGAGGCCACCTGCGTTTTATTTGGCGCGTTGAACTTTCTTTGCATATTTTTCTGATGAAAATTCACAGTATGTGTTGAAATGGACAGGATCAGTGAGATTTCCGCTGCGGTTTTGCCTTCTGCTGTCCATTTGAGTATTTCTCGTTCCCGCTGGCTTAAAGGCATCGTCATTACGCTGAGCGAACGATCCTTTACGCGCTGTAAAGCATCAAGTATCCGGTCCGACAAAAACTGGAGTTTAAGTTGTTTTTCAGCGCATAACGCTGTCTTTTCAAAAGATTTACCCGAGGCCATCGACAAAATGCCCACAACGCGGTTGCTGGCTATCCTGGAGCAGGAAAACCCGGAACGAATACCAAACTCTTTAGCGGCATCGAACACTTTTCGTCCTTCCTTGACCACCGGATCGTTCCACAGCAGCAAAGTGCCCGGTACCTGGCAATAGCGAATGATCGGATCAACTTCCGAAAAATTTTCTTCCTGCCATTTCCGCACCCACCTTTCAGGATAGTTGGAAAAAACAAATATTTTAGGGCGAGTAAAAGGAACAGGATGGCGTATATATAGCGCATAGAAATTTAGCCCCAGATCCAGCGTGTGTTGGGCAAGCAGTCGCATTATTTCAGTCGTATCTGTGACCTCAAGGAAAGCCGCCTCGGTTTCCTTACACCAGCTGAAATAATTTCCAGTAGCCATTGCTGCCTCGGATGGATGAGGCATCAGCCCGCATCCTGCTGTAAATTTAGGGTCAATTCTGAATACCAGGTAATATAGGGGGAGAATTAACGCCCACTACTTATCCTTATGTCGCGGGATAATAACAAGAAAAGGTGCTCCTGATTGTCCGAAAATCGCAGGCATAGCAGTAACCTTTTAAATTAACAGAAAAATGCAGCGTGATTGCGCCTGGTGACGCCGGTAGCCGTAGCTATCCACTATCCACTATCCACTATCAGCCATCAGCCATCAGCCATCAGCCATCAGCCATCAGCCATCAGCCATCAGCCAGAAGGTTACCTTGCACCCGCCCGATGCCTCTTTTAAGAAACAAGAATAAGATTTTTCCTGGAAATATTCAATCATGCGCTTTTAGGGGTCGATTTTAAAGCCTGCTAAAAATTTATTGCTTAAAAGGAGGCACTTGCGGAAAATCAATTTGATACGACAGTATCAAATATTATAACCATCTGATTTACAGCAAATTAAAGCATTAAAGACAGAAATTTGTCTTTAGGATAATTATTAATTACGGCTGTAGTACGCCTTTTCTCCGCCCTCAATTGGCGACGACGCGCTTTTACCCGATCTGGAAATATGGCACCGGCCGGTTACCGACAGAGGCCAAATCCTCGCATGCCCAGATGAAAGTGCGAGGCGTGGGCGCGGTTGTAATCCGGGCCCAGTGAATTACCATACCAGGCGCAGCTTTGCTGGAAAACTTGCCGTAGCCAGAGCGCCTCGGGGCGCTGCTGTCCCCACGTCTTCTGCACGGTAATTTGTCTGCCGTCCTGTAACCGGAAACCCGCCACGTCCAGCGCTTCCGCCGTGGCATGTTCGCTTAGCCTGCCTGTGGCACGGTGATAAATATTTCTACAGGCGTAGCTGCCGACATGATCGATACGTACCAACGGTGAGCCGAGCTGCGCAGCCGCCAGTGGTTTTGCCGCCGTGATAAACATCGTGGTTGAGAGCGCCAGCGAGCAGCTGGCCAGAAACGAGGCGCTGAGGCGTACATCGCCGAACCCCTGTACGCGCACCGGATCGGCAAGCGGACAATTTCCCCCAACGGGCCGGACGCGACTGAAACGGATATAGCCGCCTTCCTGCGCTCGCTGTAGTGCCGCCATACAGGCTTCGGGATCGTTTTGCAGCCGCTTTAGCTTATAACGGGTGATCCAGCCCGGCGCGTCGGTGACGTTCAGCGGCGTAAAGGGGTTCCAGGCCGACGGCAGGTTTTTTTGCAGCCACGGCGTTATCAGCAACGTCAGCAGAATAATGATGCCTGCGCCAATCAGTGCTTTCATCATCTCCTCCCGTTCATGCCGCTCCGCCGGCCCGTTTCGCCGAATAATGAGTGTAGCGGCGTTTTTGTGCGATCGAACCAACTGTGAATAACTTTACCTGCCAGCCACGCGCTTTTACGTTAAGATTTGCGCCCTTAAGCGGAAAAACGATGTCGGCCTTATGCCGTTTTTTCCCGGAGAGCGCGGTAATACAACGAGTTGCCGACGCGCATTAACTAAATAACAGCCCTCAGAGCTGACACAACATCTACAGGATAACTTCTCGTTATGGTTGACCAATTGAAAAACCCTCTTCAGGAGGAGGCGCCCGGCGAGCTGCGGCGCAACTTACATAACCGGCATATCCAGCTTATTGCAATCGGCGGCGCTATCGGCACCGGCCTGTTTATGGGGTCCGGGAAAACTATCAGTCTTGCCGGCCCGTCGATTGTTTTCGTCTATATGATCATCGGCTTTATGCTGTTCTTCGTGATGAGGGCGATGGGCGAGCTGCTGCTCTCCAACCTTGAATATAAATCTTTCGGCGATTTTGCCGCCGATCTGCTGGGCCCCTGGGCGGGTTACTTTACCGGCTGGACCTACTGGTTCTGCTGGGTGGTCACCGGTATTGCGGACGTGGTCGCCATCAGCTCTTATTTCCAGTTATGGTTCCCCAGCTTCTCGG
The DNA here is from genome assembly GCF_043420595.1 of Erwinia plantamica. Taxonomy (NCBI): domain Bacteria; kingdom Pseudomonadati; phylum Pseudomonadota; class Gammaproteobacteria; order Enterobacterales; family Erwiniaceae; genus Erwinia; species Erwinia plantamica. The sequence goes on along the minus strand of NZ_JBGCUC010000017.1, from coordinate 93,411 downwards.
TCGGCATGAGCGCCCTGCTCTGCATCGCCGTTTTCCTGACGCTGAATATCGCCACGGTGAAACTGTTCGGCGAGCTGGAGTTCTGGTTCGCCATCATCAAGATAGTGGCCATTGTCGCGCTGATCGTTACCGGCATTGTGCTGGTCGCTATGCACTACCCTTCACCGGGCGGCGGCACGGCGGCGCTGAGCAATATCTGGGATCATGGCGGCCTGTTTCCAAAAGGAATGAGCGGCTTTTTTGCCGGCTTCCAGATTGCGGTGTTCGCCTTTGTCGGTATTGAGCTGGTAGGCACGGCGGCTGCGGAAACGCACGATCCGAAGAAAGTCCTGCCGCGCGCTATTAACGCTATCCCGCTGCGCATCATTATGTTTTATGTTTTTGCGCTGCTGGTGATCATGGCCGTTACGCCGTGGACGCAGGTCGTGGCCGACCGCAGTCCTTTTGTGGAAATGTTTATGCTGATTGGCCTGCCGGCGGCCGCCAGCATCGTTAACTTTGTGGTGCTGACCTCCGCCGCCTCTTCGGCCAACAGCGGTATTTTCTCCACCAGCCGTATGCTCTACGGCCTGGCGCAGCAGGGCGTCGCCCATCCACGCTTCGGCAAGCTGTCACGGCGCGCGGTGCCAACTACCGGCCTTTTCTTCTCCTGCTTCTGCCTGCTGGGCGGCGTAGCGCTGATTTACCTGATCCCGAACGTGATGAAGGTCTTTACGCTGGTGACCACCGTCTCCGCGATCCTGTTTATGTTCGTCTGGTCAATTATCCTTTGCTCTTATCTGGCCTACCGCAAGCAGCGCCCGCAGCTGCATGCCGAATCCGTCTATAAGATGCCGCTGGGCAAGGTGATGTGCTGGATATGTCTGGCCTTCTTCGCCTTTGTGCTGGTGCTGCTCTCGCTACAGGAAGATACCCGCCAGGCGCTGATGGTGACGCCGCTGTGGTTTGTGATGCTCGGCATCGGCTGGTGGCTACGCCAGCGCAAACAGCGTTAATACCAAGAACGGGCCTTTACGGCCCGTTTTTTTAGCGGACGCGGATACCTTCAATCACCATTCGCTGCACGTTTTCTACCGTTTCCAGGAAAAAAGCCTCGTCGTTGAGCGTACGTCCCGTGACGGCCTCGACCTGGCTGGCGAAATCCGCATAGTGCTGCGTGGTTGCCCACAGCATAAAAATCAGATGATGCGGCTCTACCGCCGCCAGCCTGCCCGCTTCTATCCAGCCTTTCACGATTTGTGATTTCTCATCCACCAGCGCTTTCAGATCGCCTTCCAGCTCCGCTTTCAGCAGCGGCGCGCCCTGTAGCATCTCCAGACAGAACAGCCGCGAGGCCTGCGGATGGTCCCGCGAGACTTCCAGCTTCAGCCGGATATAGTCACGTATAGCCACCAGCGGCTCCTGATCGCTGCGCAGCGCGCGCAGCGGCGCCAGCCAGACGTCCAGGATCTCCTTAAGCACGGCAATATAGAGCGCTTCTTTTGAAGGAAAGTAGTAAAGCAGATTGGTTTTTGAAACGTCTGCCCCTTCCGCCACCTTGTCCAGGCTGGTGCCGTGCAGACCATAAAGAGAAAACAGCTCAAGCGCCGCCGCCAGGATAGCCGTTCGCTTGGCGGCAACGGCTTTAGAACGCCGGGTCGGCGCGGGGGATTTTGCAGAATTCACCGTAACTCCATCCTTTAACCGGCGGGCGTCTTGCCACCGTGCACTTTTTTCGCTCACGTCCGCCTGCTTTTTGTGCATGAATTTTTACCAAATGGTCTGTTTCGGACCATATGCTCCACAACATTTTAACACAAATATCTCAACTGATTGAATCATAGCCTTTTTTATAAAGTGGCACAGCCTTTGCAATCCTTCTTTTGCGCCGCTCAACAGGGAGCAGGGAAGCAACGCAGCGCGGACCGTCACCGTTAACTATGAGGTATTCCCATGAAAGTTGGTGTTTTTATCCCTATCGGCAACAACGGCTGGTTGATCTCTACCACGGCTCCGCAGTACAAGCCGACTTTTGAGCTGAACAAGGCTATCGTTCTCAAGGCGGAGCATTATCAGTTTGATTTCGCGCTGTCGATGATCAAACTGCGCGGCTTTGGCGGCAAAACCGAGTTCTGGGACCATAACCTGGAGTCCTTTACCCTGATGGCGGGCCTGGCCGCCGTGACCTCCCGCATTGAAATTTATGCGACGGCCGCCACGCTGACGCTGCCGCCAGCCATAGTAGCAAGAATGGCTGCGACCGTGGATTCGATTTCCGGCGGCCGCTTCGGCGTCAACCTGGTGACCGGCTGGCAGAAGCCTGAATATGAGCAGATGGGCATCTGGCCCGGCGACGACTACTTCGCGCGCCGCTACGACTACCTGACCGAATACGTCACCGTGCTGCGCGATTTATGGGGCACCGGCAAATCCGACCTGAAAGGCGAATTCTTTACCATGAACGACTGCCGCGTCAGCCCGCAGCCGCAAAGCCCGATGAAGGTGATTTGCGCAGGCCAGAGCGACGCCGGCATGGCTTTCTCCGCGCAGCATGCCGATTACAACTTCTGCTTCGGTAAAGGCGTCAACACGCCGACTGCCTTTGCCCCAACCGCCGCCCGTATGAAAAGCGCTGCGGACCTTGCCGGTCGCGACGTCGGCTCCTACGTGCTGTTTATGGTCATCGCCGATGAAACCGACGAGGCTGCCCGCGAGAAATGGGAGCGCTACAAAGACGGCGCAGATGAAGAGGCGCTGGCCTGGCTTACCACGCAAAGCCAGCAGGACAAGCGCTCCGGCAGCGATACCAACGTGCGGCAGATGGCCGATCCTACCTCGGCCGTCAATATCAATATGGGCACGCTGGTTGGTTCTTACGCCAACGTGGCCCGCATGTTGGATGAAGTGGCTACCGTACCCGGCACCCAGGGCGTGCTGCTGACCTTCGATGATTTCCTGCAGGGCATTGAAAATTTCGGCGAGCGTATTCAGCCGCTGATGTCCTGCCGCAGCCATATTGCCCTGTCCGCTAAAGAGGTAGCCTGATGAGCCTGCAAGAAACCGTGATCTGCACCACCGCCGCCACTAAAAACAGCGTTACCTTACCCGCGCGCCCGGAAGCCATCGCTTTCCCGCCGGAGCAGACCGCGCTGATCGTGGTGGATATGCAAAATGCCTATGCCACCACCGGCGGCTATCTGGATCTGGCCGGGTTTGACGTTTCCGCCACCGCGCCGGTTATTGAAAAAATCGCCGTCGCCGTGAAGGCGGCGCGGGATGCCGGGATCCAGATTATCTGGTTTCAGAACGGCTGGGACGACCAGTACGTCGAGGCGGGCGGCCCCGGCTCGCCAAACTGGCATAAATCCAACGCGCTGAAAACGATGCGCAACCGGCCCGAGCTGGCGGGCACGCTGCTGGCGAAAGGCGGCTGGGACTATGAGCTGGTTGACCAGCTTCAGCCGCAGCCCGGCGATATCGTGCTGCCGAAACCGCGCTACAGCGGCTTCTTTAATACGCCGCTGGACAGCATGTTGCGCAGCCGCGGCATTCGCCATCTGATCTTTACCGGCATTGCCACCAACGTCTGCGTGGAATCGACGCTGCGCGACGGGTTTTTCCTGGAATATTTCGGCGTGGTGCTGGAAGACGCCACCTATCAGGCCGGCCCGCTTTTCGCCCAGCAGGCCGCCATTTTTAACATCGAAACCTTTTTTGGCTGGGTAAGCAACGTAGAAACTTTCTGCACCGCGCTGCAAACCGCCAGCGTTGCGCAAACACAAACGGCCTGAGGCAGGAGAAAACGATGCCAAAAACGATTATTACTCCGCCGGGCACCGGCGTGCCCATTGCGCCTTTTGTGCCCGGCACGCTGGCCGATGGCGTGGTCTATGTCTCCGGCACCTTGCCTTTCGATCGGGACAACAACGTGGTGCACGTCGGCGATGCGGCGGCACAAACGCGGCACGTGCTGGAGACGATCAAAAGCGTTATCGAAACCGCAGGCGGCACCATGGCTGACGTCACGTTTAACTCCATCTTCCTGACCGACTGGAGCAACTATGGCGAGATCAACCGGGTTTACGCCGACTATTTCCCCGGCGAAAAACCCGCACGCTTCTGTATTCAGTGCGGGCTGGTAAAGCCGGACGCGCTGGTGGAAATCGCATCAATCGCGCATATCGGCAGCTAACGGAGGCGCCATGCATCTTGACATTTCCGGCCTGGCGCAGCCTTCTGCGCCCACGCTGGTGCTCTCTGCCGGTCTGGGCGGGCTGGGCAGCTTCTGGCAGCCACAGCTCGCCGAACTGCGCAAGGCGTACCGCGTGGTCACTTACGATCAGCGCGGCACCGGACGCAGCCCGGATACGCTGCCCGCTGGCTACAGCATGCGCGATATGGCCGAAGAGCTGGCCTCGGCGCTGGCGGCGCGCGACATCGTCCGCTTCGACATTATCGGCCACGCGCTGGGCGGCATGGTGGCGATGCAGCTGGCGCTCGACTACCCCGAACGCGTGGCGCGGCTGGCGATCGTTAACGGCTGGCTGCGGCTTGACGCCCATACCCGCCGCTGCTTTCAGGTTCGTCAGGATCTGCTGCTGAACGTCGGCGTGGAAGCTTACGTTCGCGCGCAGCCGCTGTTTCTCTATCCTGCCGACTGGCTGGCGGAAAACGAAGCGCGTATCGAAGCGGAAGACGCGCTGCATAACGCGCATTTTCAGGGTACTGAAAATTTGCTTCGCCGCCTGCACGCGCTGATGAGCTGCGACTTTACGCAACAGGCCGGGCAGATTACCCTGCCAGCGCTGCTGATCTGTTCGCAGGACGATCTGCTGGTGCCGTCGATCTGCTCGCAAAAACTGTACGAGGCGCTGCCAAACGCCACGCTGGAGGCGATGCCTCGCGGCGGTCATGCCATGAGCGTGACGGAAAGCGCCGCCTTTAACGCCCTTTTACTGACCTGGCTGGACGAAACCGCGCCCGCCCACTTTTCCCCGGAGCCGCTATGGCAGAAGCCCTGAATTCCACCGCGCTGGCGACGCTGTTCACCGCCGCGCGCACCTACAATGGCTGGCAGGATCGTCCCGTCAGTGACCAGCAGCTTGCTGAACTTTATGATTTGATCAAGATGGGGCCGACCTCGGCCAACTGTAGCCCGGCCCGCTTCTGTTTTGTGCGTAGCGCGGAAGGCAAAGCGAAGCTGAAGCCTGCCCTTTCCAGCGGCAATCTGGAAAAAACCCTGACCGCGCCGGTGACGGCTATCGTCGCCTGGGATCCGGCTTTTTACGAGCAGCTACCCACGCTATTTCCTCATGCCGACGCCAAAGCCTGGTTTACCAGCAGCCCGGCGCTGGCGGAGGAGACGGCCTTTCGCAACAGTTCGCTTCAGGCGGCTTATCTGATTAGCGCCTGCCGCGCGCTCGGTCTGGATACCGGCCCGATGTCCGGCTTTGACCGGGCGATGGTCGATACCACCTTCTTCGCCGACAGCGGCTGGAAAAGTAATTTATTAGTCAATATCGGCTATGGCGACGCGAGCAAAGTCTATGCGCGGCTGCCAAGACTGGCTTTTGCCGATGCCTGCACGCTTGTATAAGGGGAAAATTATGTCTGTGGATACGTTAATGCCTGAAGTCGTGTCGGGCGTGGAAAAACAGTCGTTTCGCAACGCAATGGCGCGCCTGGGCGCGGCGGTCAACATCATTACTACCGACGGCCCTGCGGGACGCGCCGGTTTTACCGCTTCCGCCGTTTGCAGCGTGACCGATTCGCCGCCAACGCTGCTGGTGTGCCTGAATCGCTCCGCCTCCGTTTATGAGGTTTTCAACGCTAACCGCCAGCTTTGCGTTAATACGCTGGCCGCCGGACATGAGGAACTCTCCGGCCTGTTTGGCGGCAAAACGCCGATGGAGGCGCGCTTCCAGGCCGCAGAGTGGTCAACCCTGACCACAGGTTCGCCGGTGCTTGCGGGCGCGGTAGCCTCGTTTGACTGTCACGTTACGCAAATCGCCAGCGTCGGTACGCACGACGTGTTGATCTGTGAAATCCACGCGCTGGTCTGCAACGACCAGACTCACGGCCTGATCTGGTTCGATCGCGGCTACCACCACCTGGCGCGGCGGGATGCCTGATCCCCGCTCCGGCGGCTACTGATTCACTTCTCTGGAGAAGACGATGGCTGATTCCTGGTTCCCCCAATGGCGGCAGTCGGTGTCCGCCACGGGCCTTGTGGCCCCTGATGAAACGCTGCCGCCGGGCCAGACAATTATTATGGGACTACAGCACGCGGTCGCGATGTTTGGCGCCACGGTGCTGATGCCGCTGCTGATGGGGCTCGATCCCAACCTTTCGGTGATGATGTCCGGCATCGGCACCCTGCTGTTCTTTCTGATTACCGGCGGGCGTGTGCCCAGCTATCTTGGCTCCAGCGCCGCTTTTGTCGGCGTGGTGATCGCGGTCACCGGCTTTAACGGCCAGGGCGTCAATCAGCATCTTGGCGTCGCGCTGGGCGGCATTATCGTCTGTGGCCTGCTGTATACGCTTATCGGTGTGGTAGTAATGAAGGTCGGTACGCGCTGGATTGAGAAACTCATGCCGCCGGTGGTGACGGGCGCTGTGGTGATGGCGATCGGCCTGAACCTGGCGCCGATTGCGGTTCGCAGCGTCTCCTCTTCCATGTTCGACAGCTGGATAGCCGTGATGACCGTGATCTGCATTGGTCTGACGGCCGTCTTTACGCGCGGCATGGTGCAGCGGCTGCTGCTGCTGGTTGGGCTGATAGCGGCTTGGGCGATTTATGCGCTGCTGACCAACGGTTTCGGCCTGGGTAAACCGGTGGACTTCGGCCTTATCGCCAGCGCGCCCTGGTTTGGTCTGCCGACCACGACCGCGCCGATTTTTAACAGCCAGGCAATGTTTACCATCGCGCCGGTGGCGATCATTCTGGTAGCGGAAAACCTGGGGCATCTTAAAGCGGTTGCGGGCATGACAGGTAAAAACCTCGATCCGTGGATGGGCAGAGCCTTTGTCGGCGACGGGCTGGCGACCATGTTGTCAGGCGGCCTGGGCGGCAGCGGCGTGACCACCTATGCAGAAAATATCGGCGTGATGGCGGTGACGAAAGTCTATTCGACGCTGGTGTTTGTGGCGGCGGCGGTTATCGCCATTCTGCTGGGCTTTTCGCCCAAGTTCGGCGCGCTGATCCATACCATTCCCGCACCCGTGATCGGCGGCGCGTCTATCGTAGTATTCGGCCTGATTGCCGTGGCCGGCGCGCGTATCTGGGTGCAGAATAACGTCGATTTGGGCCAGAACGGCAATCTGATTATGGTTGCCGTTACGCTGGTGCTGGGCGCAGGCGATTTTGCGCTGAAAATTGGCAGCTTTACCATGGGCGGGATCGGCACGGCGACCTTCGGCGCCATCATCCTTAACGCTATTCTCAGCCGACGCCGCGCCGCCGCGCTGAACGATGTGGCAAGGCAGCAAAGCTAGCTTTGTCTCTCAGCGGGCGAAGGCCGCTTCGCCCGCTTTTTCAGCTTGAACTCGCTAATCAGCACGCCAGCGACAATCAGCGCGCCGCCGAGTAGCGCAACGCCAGGCAACCGCTCGCCCGCCACCCTTCCAACAATGCCCGCCCAAACCGGTTCACCCGCGTAGATAACCGTCGCGCGAGTAGGCGACACGCTGCGCTGCGCCCAGTTCATGGTGACCTGAATCAATGCGCTGGCCGCGCCCAGCCCCAGCGCGCTATACCATAAATAAGGGGAAGAAGCCGGTACGGCTTCGCCGTTGGGCACCATCAGCATAAACGAGCAAAGCGAGGCCGCTGCCAGCTGCACAACGGTGACTCTTTTGACGTCCACTTTGCCCGCGCTGGCGCTGATTAAAATAATTTCGCCTGCGATAGCCAGCGTGCTGAGCAGCGTCGCCGTTTCCCCGGCGCTGAACGAAAGCGAGCCGCTTTTCGGCCCGGCAAGCAGCATCAGGCCGCTAAACGCCAGCACGATACCGACCCAGGCCATCACGCCCGGCATGCGCCGCAGAAAAAGCCACTGCAGCAGCGGCACCAGCGGCACATACAGGGCGGTGATAAAGGCTGACTGGCTGCTCTCGATGGTTTGCATTCCCCAGGTTTGCAGGCCGTAGCCGCCGCTGATAGCGACGCCGATAGCCGCTCCGGCCCTGCATTCCGCCAGCGTCAGGCCGCGCAGCGACTTCCGCGCGACCAGGGCCAACAGCAGCGCCGCCGTGGCAAAACGCAGGCCAACGAAAAAGAAAGGGCCGCTGACGGTCATGGCATGGTGCACGGCCAAAAAGGTGCCGCCCCAGACCATGGTAATCAGCATCAGCACCAGCTCCTGCGAGCTGAGGGAAAATTTGTAGCGGGAAAGGAAAGACATAGCGCGCTCGTATAAATTTTTGGCGCAGTGTGGCAAGGGTTGTTGTGGGAATCAATCAGAAAAAGTTAAACGACGATCACGCCGCCGGGTGGCCCCGGCGGCGTAAGGATGGACTAACCGGATGTCTTGTCACGACTGCCCCGGCTGTTGCGTCCTCCTTTTTCCCCGGCCTGTGAAGCGCGCTGCGGGTCATTTTTAAAATTACCGCCGCTGGCCTTGCCGCCTTTACGGCCTGCTTCTGATGCTCTTTTACGGTCTTCAGCGAAATTTCCAGATCCACCACGATGTTCTGCCATTTCTTACCTCCGAATAGTTAAGCCATCATACTGCATTCATACGGTGAGCCTGTGGCTTCACCCTGGCGACGGTGGCCGCTCTTTCTGTGCACCGTCCCGTTATTAAGCATAGATTATCGACGCGAAGCGCGAATTATTTTATCAAAAAGCAGGTTTACCAGGCGCTTTTACGGCTAAAAATTGCTGAAAATCATATTATTAAATCTAATATTTATTTTAAGCATTTTCTGGAATGTACCCGTTTTTATCCCTCGCTTTTTGCGTTTCTGCAAGCTGGAGCAGCCTCATCTATACTTTTCTATCGAACGCTGTTTAAAACCACCTACTCAGGGAGTGAACGATGGCTAAAATTTTAGTGCTTTACTATTCGATGTACGGACATGTGGAAACCATGGCGAAGGCAGTAGCAGAAGGCGCACGACGCGTCAGCGGCGCAGAAGTGACCCTGAAACGCGTGCCTGAAACCATGAACGCTGAGCGTTTTGCTCAGGTCGGCGGCAAAACCGATCAGGATGCGGCCGAAGCCACGCCGGATGAACTGCCGCAGTACGACGCTATTCTGTTCGGCACGCCGACGCGCTTTGGCAATATGTCCGGACAAATGCGCACCTTCCTTGACCGCACCGGCGGCCTCTGGGCATCCGGTGCCCTGTTCGGCAAAATCGCCAGCGTTTTCGCTTCTACCGGCACCGGCGGCGGCCAGGAACAGACGATTACCTCAACCTGGACTACACTTGCTCATCACGGCATGGTTATCGTACCTATTGGGTACGGTGCGAAAGAGCTGTTTGATATTTCACAGGTTCGTGGCGGCACGCCCTACGGCGCCACGACGTTCGCTGGCGGTGACGGCTCGCGTCAGCCCAGCGAAGATGAACTGAATATTGCCCGCTATCAGGGTGAATATGTCGCCGGACTGGCGGTAAAACTGAACGGATAACCTCAACTCACAGGAGAACAGTATGGCTACGCAACAATCTAAAGAACATCGAGTGGGAGAATGGGCAAGTATTCGTTCCACCTCGCCTGAAATTGCCGAAGCCATTTTTGAAGTGGCGAACTACGATGAGAAGCTCGCCGAGGGGATTTGGGAGCAACAGGGTAATGATGAAGTTCTGATCCGCGCGTTTGAAAAAACCGATCAGGACGTGCTGACCTGGGATAACGTCCCGGTCGAGCGTAAAAACGTCTAACCTCCACTGCGGCGAAACAGCAGTGCATTCTGCTGTTTCGTCGCGTTGCACAGCACAAACTGACACCCTTCCGCCTTGTTAAATCAATAAATCCTCTACTACGCTTATTCTCACCATTTAGCCTGACGGCCTTGAGAAGGAGCCACCATGTCCTATAAAACCATCAATCCTGCCAATAACGAACTGATTAAATCCTGGCCGGAGCATGACGATCGGCAGGTGGAAGCCGCGCTGAAAACCGCCGACGACCTTTATCATTCTTCCTGGTCCAAAGGCCCAATCCAGCCGCGCCTTCAGGTGCTGGCGAAGCTGGCCGATCTGATCGACAGCCGCGTGGACGAACTGGCAAAAACCGCCAGTATTGAAATGGGTAAACTGATTGAGCAGAGCCGTGGCGAAGTGCAGCTTTGTGCGAAGATTGCTCGCTACTATGCGGAAAACGCTGAGCGTTTCCTTGCCCCAACCTCTTATCCCACCGATCTGGGCGAAGCCTGGGTGGAAAATCACCCAATCGGCGTGCTGGTGGCCGTAGAGCCGTGGAACTTCCCTTACTATCAGCTGATGCGCGTGCTGGCGCCTAACCTTGCTGCCGGTAACCCGGTGCTGGCGAAACATGCCGCCAACGTGCCGCATTGCGCCACGCTGTTTGAAGAGCTGGTAACGGAAGCCGGCGCGCCAAAAGGCGCCTGGACTAACCTTTTCGTCAGCAACGATCAGATCGCCTCGCTGATTGCTGACGATCGCGTTCAGGGTGCGGCCCTGACCGGTTCCGAGCGCGCAGGCAGCGCCGTAGCGCAGCAGGCCGGTAAATACCTGAAAAAAACCACGCTGGAGCTGGGCGGCAACGACGTCTTCGTAGTGCTGGATGACTGCGATTTGGATAAAGCCGTGAAGGCTGGCGTTGGCGCGCGTCTGAGCAACTGCGGCCAGGTTTGCACCGCCGCTAAACGCTTTATCGTGCAGGAAAAAGTGGCCGATGCCTTTATCGAAAAATTCACTCAGGCCTTCCGCGAAGTGAAGATCGGCGATCCGCTGGATAAAAGCACCACGCTTGGCCCACTCTCTTCCGCCAGCGCGCGCGATACGCTGGTTAAGCAGGTAGAGAACGCGGTAGCCAAAGGCGCGAAGCTGCATCTGGGCGGCAAGGCGGTAGAAGGCGAAGGCTGTTTCTATGAGCCGACAATCCTTTCCGGCATTACCCGCGACAACCCGGCTTACTTTGAAGAGTTTTTCGGCCCGGTTGCGCAAATCTATGTGGTAAAAGATGACGAGGAAGTGGTGAAACTGGCCAACGATTCGCATTACGGCCTTGGCGGCTCGGTCTTTACCAGCAATATCGAGCGCGGCAAAACCCTGGCCTCGCGCATTGAAACCGGTATGGTTTATATCAACTCCGCCAGCGATACCGCACCAGAACTGCCGTTTGGCGGCGTGAAACGCTCAGGCTACGGCCGCGAGCTTTCCGATCTGGGGATCAAAGAGTTTGTAAACCAGAAACTGGTTGTGGTCAGCAAAGGCTGATCGCCAGACGTAAAAAAGGCCGACAGCGTCGGCCTGAAATCAGGTTCTGACAGAGCATGATAAGACCGGCAATCAGCCGGTCTTTTTTTCGCCCGCCGTCAGGAAGATTTGTTTTCCGTCTGCGCTGCCGGAGCCGCTTTGTCGTCCGCAGGCTTGCTGGCGGTATCGGCCGCGTTGTTATCCACCGGCGCGGCATTAGCTGACGCCTTTTCGGCATCAGCTTTATCAGCAGCGGCTTTATTGGCCGCAGCTTTCTCCTCAGCGGCCTGTTTTGCCGCGGCGTTGTCCGCTGCGGCTTTGTCAGACGCCTGCTTTGCTGCCGCTTTATCAGCAGCCGCTTTATCGGCGGCGGCCTTATCCGCTGCGGCTTTCTCCGCCGAGGCTTTCGCTTTCGCGGCTTTGTCCGCTGCAGCTTTATCAGCAGCGGCCTTATCGGCGGCCGCTTTGTCGCTGGCGGCTTTCTCCTGCGCGGCTTTTTCATTCGCTACTTTTTCGGCCGCGGCTTTATCCGCCTCGGCTTTGTCCGCTGCCGCTTTATCCGCAGAGACTTTGGCCTGCGCCGCTTTTTCGGCCGCCGCTTTATCCGCTGCTGCTTTATCGGCTGCGGCCTTATCGCTGGCGGCTGTTGCCTGGGCTGCCGCCATCGGCGTACCGGCAATGGCTTTATTCAATACCTGAGTAAACTGATCCCACGGGCAAAAGCCGTTGGCATCGGTCTTACAGCCGTTCATCTCAAGCGTCACGCGTTTTGGCGGCGTATCCAGAGAAAGCGGCGTCGCGTCGCGCAGCTGATCGCTGCTCTGGTAAACGTATTCCACCTTCACCAGCTCCTGATTGTTTTTCTTGTCGTGCCAGCGCTGGAACTGGATCATACCGCCGATTGGCGTACGTTCAAACTGGCCGGGCAGCGTGTAGGCTTTAAAATCCAGCGCGCTCAGCAGCGAGGCGATATTGGAATCGTGCCCCACCATTAGGGTCACCTTTGGCGCGCTGGCTTTATCTTCATCCACCAACAGGCTGCGGATATAGTCGACCAGCGGCGCCGCTACGTCGCGCGCCACTTGCGGCGAGGTAAACAGCGTATCCTGATAGCCATTTTTGATCGCCGACAGCTCTTTCCACTGCTCAGGGGTTTTAATCTGTCCCCAGGCGACCTGGTCGGTCGGCAGACCTTCATAATATTGCAGGGTAAAGGCGTCAACCAGCGAGTTGCCCACCTTCAATGGGCCGCTTACCGTTGGCTCTTTACCGTTTTCCGCAAAGAATTTGTTCTGGTTAGTGCTGCTCAGGTCGCACTGTTTTTTGCCATCGCAGGCCGGCGAGTTTTTATAATCAATGATTTTTTCCAGCCGCTGGAACGCTGGCTTCAGCGTCAGCTTTTCGGCGGTGCTGTTCATCGCGGTCAGCGCCTGCTGGTTAAAGGCTTCGCTGCCGTCGGTAATAATCGGATTAAAGACGGGATCCATGGTTCCCATTTCATCCTGATGGGAAACCGCGACGTCGCAGCCGGGGAAAGCGCCGGTAATAAAGTACTGCGCCGTAGCAACGGTACGCTGCAGGCTATTGGCATAAGCGTAAATTTCATCGCTGCCCGGACACTGGTCCTGTTTGATCAACCCTTGCTGCGCCAGCCACTCGCGGGTATAGCGTCCCATATAAACTTCCAGCACGCCGCCTTTCGTCGTGAGCTGGCCGCCCGGTACGTCCCACTGCGGCCACTTCTTCTTCGTCGACTGCGCCAGCACGCTGCCGTTGTCGGCCAGCGGCGCCCGAAGATTATGGCGGCTCATCATTAACACCTGTTCAAGCTGATAGTTATCGTCGGCGGCGAAAGCGGAGAGGCTGGTCAGAGCCGAGCAGACCGCCAGCGCGCAAAGACTATACTTTTTAATCATGTGTTTTTTCCATTGATCCAAGGGTAAATCACCCGGCCAGCAAAGCGATACGTCCGGCAAAAGGCGGGCGTCGGAAAAGCTCGCCGCCGCACGGCAAAATGGGGCCGGGACCGGGCATTATTCGTGTTGAGAATATAGCAGACTATCGCCTTTGCCGTTACGGCGCATCAGGAGATTGAAAAGAAACGGGATGTTTTTCGTAAGCAGGATAATCGTCCGGCAGAACAGGGCCAGTGAGCAGGTAGAAAATAAAAAGCAGAACGCAGAAAGCAGAAAGCAGAAAGCAGAAAGCAGAAAGCAAAACGGGCCGGCAATTGCCGACCCGTTAAATTTGATGGCGGAGGAGGAGAGATTCGAACTCTCGAACGGTTTCCCGTCGCCGGTTTTCAAGACCGGTGCCTTCAGCCACTCGGCCACCCCTCCGCACTTTTACCATCTGCACCTGAAGTGCATCTGATGGCGCGCAGTATAGGGGAAAGCCCAAAGGCTGCCAAGCATTTTTTTAGCTATTTTGTTGAATTTATGCGCTTTTATACATCTTTTTTTTGGTTGCTCAGGAAATGCGCCACAGTAGTTCAAAAAGCCGCCAACAACGGGCCTGGAATAGCTAACAGCGATGCCGTAATAAGATAAGGTAGTTGAGAGTGGTTGAGTAGTTGAGTGGTTGAGTAGTTGGGCTGTTGGGCTGTTGGGGAAGCAGGGATCCTAAATCAGGCAGCTATGCCATATCACGCGCAAAGCAAAACGGGCCAGCTTTCGCTGACCCGTTGAATTTGATGGCGGAGGAGGAGAGATTCGAACTCTCGAACGGTTTCCCGTCGCCGGTTTTCAAGACCGGTGCCTTCAGCCACTCGGCCACCCCTCCGCAATGACCCGAACTATAAACATCCTCCGCGCCGATGTAAAGCAGGGTCTGATTCAACTGCCGCAAAAACAGCCAGTTTTGGTTTTTTTGTTGTTATTAGCGCCAGCCTGCTCACAGAAACGCCGCCTTAACGAGTAAAGAAGGGTAAAACGTCTTCCCCCCTTCAGGCGCGGTCCTTATTCTCACTGCAATCTAATGACCTTAAGAGGCATTTCTATGGATCGCATCGTTACTCATACCAGGCAAAGCTCGCTGCTTGCCACGCATAAAGTTTTGCGTAACACCTATTTTCTGCTGGGGCTGACGCTGGCTTTTTCAGCGGTCACCGCCACGCTCAGCACCGTCTTCGCCCTGCCCGCGCCGGGCTTAATCATTATGCTGGCTGGCTTTTATGGCCTGATGTTTCTGACCTACCGCCTGGCGGACAGCCCAACCGGCATTCTGGCTGCCTTCGCTTTTACCGGCTTTCTCGGCTACTGCCTGGGGCCGATGCTGAATACCCTGCTGTCGGCGGGCATGGGCGATGTTATCGGCCTGGCGCTCGGCGGCACCGCGCTGGTGTTCTTCTGCTGTTCAGCCTACGTGCTGACCACACGCAAAGATATGTCGTTCCTGGGCGGCATGATGATGGCCGGTTTTGTGGTGCTGCTGGTGGCCGTTCTGGCTAATCTGTTTTTGCAGATCCCTGCCCTGCATCTGGCGATTAGCGTGATGTTCGTACTGTTTTCTTCAGGCGCTATCCTGTGGGAAACCAGCAATATTATCCACGGCGGCGAAACCAACTATATTCGCGCCACCGTCAGCCTGTATGTTTCCATCTACAACATTTTTGTCAGCCTGCTGAGTATCCTTGGTATGTCCCGCAGCAACTGATGCGCTGAACAAAGACAACAAGCCCCGCAGCGCGGGGCTTTTTTTTGCTCATCCGCGCCGGAAAATTTTTGGTAAACTGCATCCCGGTTATCAATACAGAGGCAAAACGGTGTTTTTTGACGGTAAAGAAATTTCGCGCGACGCGCAGGGGTATCTGACTAAAACTTCGGACTGGAGCGAGGCGCTGGCTCCGCTGTTGGCGGAGGAAGAAGGCATTGGGCTGAGCGAAGCCCACTGGGAAGTCGTGCGCTTTGTACGGGAGTTCTATCTGGAATTTAATACTTCTCCAGCCGTGCGCATGCTTGTTAAAGCCATGGCGAAAAAATATGGCGAAGAGAAAGGCAACAGCCGCTACCTGTTCCGCCTTTTCCCTAAGGGCCCGGCAAAACAGGCAACTAAAATTGCCGGCCTGCCTAAACCGGCTAAATGCCTGTAGCGGCGGTCTTTATCCGGTGGTGAAACCCGCAGGCTGCTCCTGAAGCACACAGGGTTCCGTCAGCACTTTGTCGACCCTGGCCGAACGCGGCCCGCCCGCCTTCAGCCAGGCAATCAGCGCCTCAACCTCTTTTTCCTCCCCACAGGCCAGTACCTCCACGCTGCCATCGTCAAGATTGCGGGCATAGCCATTCAGCCCGCGCGCGCGGGCTTCGTGCTGGGTTGTATAGCGAAATCCCACGCCCTGTACGCTGCCGTGGACCCACGCTCGTTTACAGATTGCCGTCATATTTCCCCCTGAAGAGACAGTTTGCTTTTTGTGGCCAGGCACCGGACAATGACGCCTGTTTTTCTGACTGTAAGCATAGCAAATATGACCGTTCGTTTGATTCTCGCTAAAGGACGTGAAAAGTCCTTACTCCGCCGCCATCCCTGGGTTTTCTCCGGTGCCGTAGCCCGTATGGAAGGCAAAGCCCAGTCGGGCGAAACCATTGACGTTTGCGACAGCCAGGGTAAATGGCTGGCCCGCGCCGCCTGGTCGCCCGCTTCGCAAATCCGCGCCCGCGTCTGGAGCTGGGAACAGGATGAAGCGATCGATATCGCTTTCTTTACCCGCCGTTTGCAGGCAGCTCAGCAGCTGCGCGACTGGCTGGCGGAGCGCGACGATCTCGACAGCTATCGCCTGATAGCCGGCGAGTCTGACGGCCTGCCGGGCATCACCATCGATCGCTTTGGCAATTTCCTGGTGCTGCAGCTGCTTTCCGCCGGTGCCGAATACCAGCGCGCCGCCCTGATTACCGCACTACAGCACTGCTATCCGCAATGCGCCATCTACGATCGCTCTGACGTATCGGTACGTAAAAAAGAGGGTCTTGAGCTGACGCAGGGCGTGGTGCTGGGCGAAACGCCGCCTGAACTGCTGCCGATTACCGAACACGGTATGAAACTGCTGGTCGATATTCAGACCGGCCATAAAACCGGCTACTACCTCGACCAGCGCGACAGTCGGCTGGCTACGCGCCGCTATGCAAAAGGTCGCCGCGTGCTGAACTGCTTCTCCTATACCGGCGGCTTTGCCGTTTCGGCACTGATGGGCGGCTGCCAGCAGGTGATCAGCGTCGATACCTCACAGGCGGCGCTGGATGTGGCTCGCCAGAACGTAGAGCTGAACGGTCTGGATCTCAGCAAAGCGGAGTTTCTGCGCGATGACGTATTTAAATTGCTGCGTCGCTATCGCGAAAGCGGAGAAAAATTCGATCTAATCGTGATGGATCCGCCAAAGTTTGTTGAGAATAAAAACCAGCTGGCCGGCGCCTGCCGTGGCTATAAAGATATCAACATGCTGGCAATGCAGCTGCTAAATCCTGGCGGGATGTTGATGACGTTCTCCTGCTCCGGCCTGATGCCTACCGAGCTGTTCCAGAAAATTATTGCTGATGCTGCGCTCGATGCACAGCGTGATGTACAATTTATAGAACAGTTCAGGCAGGCAGCCGATCACCCGGTGATCGCCAGCTATCCGGAAGGTCTCTATCTGAAAGGATTTGCCTGCCGCGTGCTGTGACTTGAAAACGCTAACGCTGCCCCCATAAAGGATGACAGGGTTATGTTTCTCGGGAGGTCACGATGATTGCCAGCAAATTTGGACTTGGCCAGCAGGTACGACACAAGCTGCTGGGTTTTTTAGGGGTGGTGGTTGATGTGGATCCGGAATACTCGTTAGAGGATCCTAAAATTGACGATATCGCTGACGGCGCGCTGCGTAATGCCCCGTGGTATCACGTTGTGATGGAAGACGATAACGGCGAAACGGTGCACACCTATCTGGCGGAAGCGCAGCTGGGCTGGGAGATACCGGGCGAGCACCCCGAGCATCCTTCAATGGATGAACTCGCCGCTTCCATTCGCAAACAGCTGCAGGCGCCACGCCTCAGAAACTGACAAAGACCCCGCTTGCGGGGTTTTTTATTATCTGCCCAACCCCAGACGAGGAATTTCTATCATTGGGCAACGATCCATCACCACTTTCAAACCCGCATCGGCAGCCAGCACCGCAGCCTGCTCATTGATGACGCCCTGCTGCAGCCACAGCGATTTGGCACCTATCGCTATCGCCTCCTGCGCCACGCCCCAGGCCGCTTCCGAATTACGGAACACGTCAACCATATCCACCGGCTCGGGTATCTCTTCCAGCTTTGCATAAACCCGCTGTCCCAGCAGCGTTTGCCCGGCCAGTTTAGGGCTGACCGGCGTCACCTTGTAACCCTGCCCAAGCAGATACGCCATCACGTAATGGCTGGCCCTGGTGGGTTTCTCGCTGGCGCCTACCAGCGCGATATGGCGAGTCGTTGTCAAAACTTCATTAATAATGTTGTCGTCCATAGCGGCTCCGTTAACTATTTCTGTTTTGCAAGACGATCGTATTTTGCGCTTATAATCATAGCCGCAAAAGATTTAGCATGAATAAATATGTAAAAATGTTAATATGCTGTCATACTGAAAGACTTTGATACATTCGCTCTTTTTTATATTTCGGGCATCTGGAGAAACAATGAAGCTGGGTCTGCTCCTGACAGGGTTGATGGCAATGTGGGTTGCGGCTGCGGCCCATGCAACCACCTTAAAACTCGCGCCTGAGATCGATCTGCTGGTGCTCGACGGTCATAAAATTTCCGGTTCGCTGCTGAAAGGCGCCGATGGGCTTGAACTGGAGCAAGGACAGCACCAGCTGCTGTTCCGCGTAGAAAAAAGGCTGGAAAACAGCCATACCTCGTCCTGGCGTTCGCCGCCGCTGATCGTGACTTTTACTACCAACGTTAAATCAATTGCTATCGCGTTGCCCGCTATCCGCACGTCTGCCCAGGCACGTGCGTTTGCCCATCACCCCGATTTTCAGCTGCATGACGAGCACGGCAAGGTTGTGCAGAGCGAGCAGGACACACTGACCGGCACCGCTGGCGAAAATTATGAACGGGAAATGGCGGCTTATAATATGCAGGGCCATTCGGCTTCGGTGCCTCGCTTTGCGCAGCCGCATACTACCGGCAGCCCGACCGACGATACGCTGACTTTCGCCAGCAGCCATTATCCGGCTGGCCGGGTACTGCAGTTATGGTATCAACAGGTTGACGCCGCTACCCGCCAACGTTTTGTTCTGCTGATGAAAGCCTTCCGCACAGGTTAAGCCTGCCCTGCTGGCATCCCGGGATCGGAAGCCGTATAGTTTGCTTTTCAACGAAACAGGATATCGCCATGGAGCAGACTACCCGCACCCTCGGGGAAAAAAAACATATTGCGCTGGTCGCGCACGATCACTGTAAAGCCTCAATGATGGCGTGGGTCGACAGCCATAAAGCGCTGTTGCAGCACCATACGCTGTACGCAACCGGCACCACCGGCAATCTGATCCAGCGCGCCACCGGCCTGCCGGTTACCGCTATGCTAAGCGGCCCAATGGGCGGCGACCAGCAGGTAGGCGCGTTGATTTCGGAAGGCAAAATCGACGTGCTGATTTTCTTCTGGGATCCGCTGAACGCGGTACCGCACGATCCTGACGTAAAAGCGCTGCTGCGCCTGGCAACGGTCTGGAATATCCCTGTTGCGACCAATCGCACCACCGCCGACTTTATTATTCATTCTCCGCTGTTCGCACAGCCGCTTGATATTTCTATTCCTGACTATCAACGTTATTTGCAGGCGCGCCTGCAGTAGACGCCACGGGCGTGCCGGATTACGGCTTGCGTAACAGCGGCACGCCCATGCGTTTAAATTCTGCTACAAAGCCTGACGGCGCATCGCTGTCAAACAGCAGCCAAACCTGTTTTTTCGCCCGCGTAATGGCGACATAGGCCAAACGCCGCTCTTCGGCGTCGGGAAAATCTTCCGGCTGCGGCAGCAGCGCCTGCTCGATAACCGACTCTCTGGCAGCGGCCGGAAACCCATCCTCGCCGCTTTTTAATCCCAGCACCAGTACGTAATCTGCTTCCTGCCCCTTGCTGGCGTGTATCGTTGCAAAAGAAATATTCAGGCCCGGCCAGCGCGTCTTCGCTTTAGCCAGCAGCGTCGGTTGCTGGTAGTGGTAGCGCGCGAGGATCAGGATTTCTTCTTCCTGCGTGACGTAGCCGCTGAGCTTATTCAGCAGCGCTTCCAGCTGTGACTCAGGCAGCAACGAGAGCGCTTTTTTAGTGCCTTTGCTCAGGCTGTTCAGCGGCTTTTTCAGCTGGGACGGGTTGCGCTGGATAAAGTCATTGGCTATTTCGCCAATACGCTCGTTGAATCGCCAGGTCGTGTCCAGCACGCAGCGTTCGCCTTCGCCAAAATAATGATGAAAGGCGGTAGTGAGCGCCATTTCCGCGCCGCTAAAACGATAAATCGCCTGCCAGTCATCGCCCACGGCGAACAGCGAAGTCTGACTGTTTTGCCTGCGCAGCGCCGCCAGCAGAGCCGCTCGCTGCGGCGACATATCCTGAAATTCATCGACCAGAATGTGCTTCCACGGGCTGATAAAGCGTCCTTTTTCCAACACGGCGATCGCCTGATGGATCAGCCCGGCGAAATCTACCGCGCCTTCTTCTTTCAGTGCGCTTTTCCAGGCTTTTAACAGCGGCGCCATCAGTTTAACTCGTTTGCTGAACAGCTCGCGAACCGCTTCCGGCGCGGATTCGATCATCGCGGCCTGCGCGCCGCCGTGCATCCGCATGAGCTCCAGCCAGCGCTCCAGACGCTCGCCGACTCTGTTGGCCAACGTCTCATCCTGCCAGTAAGCGCCTTCGTCCAGCTCCCAGCCCAAATCCTCATGAAGCCACTGCCGCCAGCCGCTGGCCTGCGCTTTTTTCTCGCTGCACTGTTGCTGCCAGGTTTCTGTCAGCAGCCTGTGCCTCAGCGCGCCGTCGGTTTCCAGCTTGCTAATCACTGGCGACCTGTTGCTGCCCTGCTGAATAATGTGCAGCGCCAGGGAATGAAAAGTGCGCGCTTCAACGTCATCACTACCGAGGCGCGTTTTAAGCCGGTGGTTCATTTCTTCCGCGGCCCGACGGCCAAATGACAACAGCAGAATTTGCTCTGCGGCAGCCGCTTTACGCATCAGCAGCCAGCCTGCACGCGCCACCAGCACCGAGGTTTTCCCGCTGCCCGCCCCGGCCAGCACCAGCACCGCTTCCTCGCCGTTGACTACTGCGCTGGCCTGGGAGGCGCTAAGCGGTGAACTTTCGACGCCGGCAAAAAAATCGGCATACTGCGCCAGCATTTTTTCCGTCCAGCGCCTGTTGCGCTGCTGACGCTGCGCCTCGCTGTTTTCCAGCCAGCGCTGACAGAAAAGGTATGCTTCGCGACAGGATTCAAACTCTTCAAGACGGCTGACGGGCAAAGGCTGAGAGGAGAAAGCATCCCGGATTTTTTCGCCCCAGTTCGCCACTTCCTGACGTTTCAGCCAGCGATCCTGCTGCTCAAACTCGCTCAGGCTGGCAACCTGCTGCTGTAAAACTTCGGCGGCGATCGGGCTCATCTGCTGGCTCCACGCCTGCCACGCCTGATTAAGGTAGTGATAAAAACGCTGCGTTTCCTGCCACTCCGTGCCGTGCAAACGCACCACTTTATTATCGGGCAGCGAAAACTCCAGCTCTCCCCAGACCAGTCCGCGCTTGCAGCGGATCGCCAACAGCTGGTTAAAAGGGATCAGGTATTCATGCTTCTGACCACTGACTTCGACGCCGGCTGCGAGCAGACGCACCCGATTATAGGGATGCTGCGCCAGATGCTTACCCAGCGAGGTTGCTTTCAGTTCCATAGAGGCTCTCGGGCTGCGGTTAATCTGCCGGACAGTTTACCCGGCAAGGATGTACCGCTCCAGCGTTAAAACACGGTATAATCAACGTATTGAATTTTCTTTTTTCGCGCAGCGCGAGGACCCTATCTGATGCGTACCGTTTTAAATATTTTAAATTTCTTTCTGGGCGGTTTTGTCACGACTTTCGGCTGGCTTGTTGCCACGCTGCTCAGCATCGTTTTCATTATGACGCTACCGTTAACCCGTTCCTGCTGGGAAATCACCAAGCTTTCGCTACTGCCGTTTGGCAACGAAGCGGTGCATGTGGATGAGCTTAATCCCGGCAAAAAAAATGTTTTGCTGAACTCCGGCGGCACCGTATTAAATATCGTCTGGTTTATTTTCTGCGGCTGGTGGCTTTGCGTCACCCATATCCTGGTAGGCATCGCGCAGTGTATTACGCTTATCGGTATCCCTACGGGCATCGCACACTTTAAGATCGCCGCTATCGCACTCTGGCCGGTCGGACGCCGCGTAGTCAGCGTTGAAGTCGCCAAAGCCGCCCGTGAAGCCAACGCCCGCAGCCGGTATAACTAACTATGCGTCTGTCGCTGTCGCCACGCCTGCGCCGCTATGCCTATAACAGCGCCCTGCTCTACAACCTGCGCATCTTTTTTGCGCTGGCCGGCACGGCGGGCGTGCCTTTATGGCTGGGCCAGATAACCTGGACTATCCCGCTAACGCTGGGCGTTGTGGCGGCAGCGCTGGCCGATCTTGACGATCGCCTCAGCGGCAGGCTGCGCAATTTATTGATCACCCTGGTTTGCTTTTGCGTGGCCTCCGTCTCGGTGGAGCTGCTTTCTCCTTTTCCCTGGCTGTTTACCCTTGGGCTGGCGCTGTCTACCTGGGGGTTTATCCTGCTCGGCGCGCTGGGTCAGCGTTACGCCACTATTGCTTTCGGCGCGCTGCTGATCGCTGTCTATACGCTGCTGGGGCTTGGTCTGTTTCCCCAGTGGTATTTGCAGCCCTCGCTGCTGTTGACGGGAGCTATCTGGTACAACCTGCTGACGCTGATCGGTCATCTGATTTTTCCCGTACGTCCGTTACAGGAGAATATTGCGCGCTGCTTTGAAGGCCTGGCGCGCTACCTGGAGGCGAAAGCAGGTCTCTTCGATCCAGACATCGAAGAGAATGACGACGCTTCGCTGATTGAAGCGGCAATGACCAATAGCCAGCTGGTCGCCACGCTGAATCAAACCAAGATTTCCATCCAGTCCCGGCTGCGTGGCGATCGCGGGCAGCGCAGCACGCGCCGCACGCTGCACTATTATTTCGTGGCGCAGGATATTCACGAGCGCGCCAGCTCTTCCCACGCGCAATATCACGCCTTACGCAAAGAGTATCGCTACAGCGATATTCTGTTCCGCTTTCAGCGGCTGTTAACCATGCAGGCGCGCGCCTGCCAGCAGCTCTCCAACGCTATCTTGCTGCGCGAACCCTGGCAGCACGATCCGCGTTTTGAGCGCGCTTTTGTGCACCTTCAGGCCGCGCTGGAGCGCCTGAGTGCAAACCAACCCGCCAGCAGCGAACTTAAGGCCATGCACTACCTGCTGCATAACCTTAAGGCTATCGACGCCCAGCTGGCGACCATCGAGTCCGAGCAGGTTTTGCAGGACAACAGCGACGGACGTCTTTCCAGTGAAGGCCTGACCGGCTGGGCAGATATCCGTCTGCGCCTGAGTCGCCATCTTTCGCCGCAGTCGCCGCTTTTCCGTCACGCCGTGCGCATGTCGCTGCTGCTCTGTACCGGCTACGCTTTTATCCAGATCACCGGGCTGGAACACGGCTACTGGATCCTGCTGACCAGCCTGTTTGTCTGCCAGCCCAACTATAACGCGACGAAAAGGCGCCTGGCGCTGCGTATTGTCGGCACGCTGGCCGGTATAGCGATTGGTCTGCCGCTACTCTGGCTGATCCCCTCTGTTGAGGGACAGCTGATACTCATTGTGCTCACCGGCGTGCTGTTTTTCGCCTTCCGACAGTCGCAATATGCCTACGCCACGCTTTTTATCACCCTGCTGGTACTTTGCTGCTTTAACCTGCTTGGTGAGGGGTTCGAGATCGCGCTGCCGCGTATTATCGATACGCTGCTGGGCTGCGGCATAGCCTGGATCGCCGTGGCCTTTATCTGGCCCGACTGGCGTTTCCGCCAGCTTTCCGCCGTCGCGGATCGCACGCTTAATGCCAACTGCCGCTATCTGGACGCCATTCTGGTGCAGTATCACCAGGGCAAAGATAATCGCCTGGATTACCGCATTGCCCGGCGCGATGCGCACAACTGCGACGCCGAGCTGGCCTCAGTAGTGTCTAATATTTCGGCCGAAAAAAACGCCAGCGCGGGCCTGCGTGAAGACGCTTTCCGACTACTGTGCCTGAACCACTCTTTTCTCAGCTATATTTCCGCGCTGGGCGCCCATCGCGAGAAAATCACCAACCCGGCCATGCTGCAACTGATGGATGATGCGGTCTGCTACGTCGACGACGTGCTGCATATTGATATTGTTGATGAAGACAAAGCGGCCAGGCTGCTGGGCAATCTTTCCGCCCGCCTGGCAGCGGCGGAAGCGGCGCCGGACACAAAGGAGCCGCTGGTCTTACAGCAGGTTGGCCTGCTGGTTGCACTGCTGCCGGAAATTGTTCGGTTGAAAAAAAAGGGGCTGGCCTAAGACTTTTGCTGCCTGGCCCGGCGCCGCAGCGTTTCCTTATGCCACTGCCGAAGCTCGGTTTTGACGCTTTCCGGCAGCGCTTCGTAATGGCGGCCCGCGATCGCGCCTTCCAGCGCGAAAAGGACGTTGATGCCCAAATTATTGTTGCTGGCGTACAGCTTGAGCCAACAGCGTCTGGCGCCCTGCTCTTTGAGCATGGCGATAGTGCTGATGCCGACCTGACGTAGCAGCGTCTCGATGCGGATAGTCAAATTGGGCAAATCTTTCAGGCGCTGATTTTGCTGCTTTTGCGTTCGCTGCTGGCGTGCGCCCTGCAGGCAAAGCCGGGAGAGCGCCACCAGCTGCCCGTGCTCTTTCCACAGCGGGTCGTCCACCCGATAATAATCCAGCGCGACCGGCATCCCTCTTTTAGTAAAATGCAGAGGCTGCATCTTCCGCTCCACGATATAGGGCTTTACCTGCTCGCAGGCCCGCAGATAAAGCTCCCCTTCCGCTACCAGCGCGAACACCACGTTCTCTATCGACAGGCTGTAGCCGCCGAACTGGCTGCGGCATTCGATTTCGCCCAGTTCGGCAAGCTGGCGTCTGGCTTTTTCAATCTGTTTTTTTGACTGGCTCATCCTTTTCTCCCTGTATACAGAACACCCTCGTCCCTGTGAGAAATGAAAAGTATGCAATCGTGGTAACAGGTTCAATTACTAATTGCCGTTACAGCCGGTTTCATTGTGATTTTGCGAGACGTTATCAAAATTTAGGGTTGATCTTTGTTCACCGCCCTTATACTGTATATCCATACAGTGACCTGCGAGCAAAGCCGATATGCGTACTCATTCCATGAAATCTCATTCTGTTAACAGCCGTTTTCCTCAGCCCCGCTCTTCATCCCATAGCGAAGCGACTGGCCTGATCAGCGAACTGATCTACAGCGAGAATCAGCCGGGCATGACGCAAATGCTACTGCTCCCTTTGCTGCAACAGCTGGGCACGCAGTCCCGCTGGCAGCTATGGCTGACGCCGCAGCAAAAGCTGAGCCGCAGCTGGCTTGCGCGTTCCGGGCTGCCGCTTAATAAAGTGATGCAGGTCCAGGGGCAGGCCATTAATACGCTGGAGGCCATGATTAAAGCGCTGCAAACGGGGAACTACAGCGTGGTGCTGGGTTGGCTGCCTGAGGAACTGACCGAGGAAGATCGTCGTCGGCTCCATGACGCAGCGTTAAGCGGCCAGGCTTTAGGTCTGATTATGCGACCGGATCCGGTCGAAATTGTCGCGTGCAGACCCTTTAATGGGTTAAAAATTCAGTCGAGTTTGTATCATTAAGTAAAAATAAGAGTTTTCTCATCATAAACTTCTTCGCCGGGCATGATAAGCGTCTGATTATGCTATGACCCGGCGTGACAATGGTTTAGCCGCGTTTTTCCCGGAAGTTATCTCCCGCCGTCCTGTACGCAAATGTGTAAAAATGTGTACAAAACGCCGTTTTTTTTCAGACCGCCTTCACATCTTACTTGTAAGTTTGCTGGTACGTTGTAGACTTTACGTCGCCAGGGTGCTCAATAATCTCCCTTTTTTGGATGAGTCATAATCGAGCGTCATAACCCGGCGAAGGATTAAATCAAAGAGCTAATGAAAGCTCATTGCCTATTTGGATGATAACGAGGCGCAAAAATGAAAAAGACAGCTATCGCAATTGCAGTGGCACTGGCTGGCTTCGCTACCGTAGCGCAGGCCGCTCCTAAAGATGACACCTGGTATACCGGTGCGAAACTGGGCTGGTCTCAGTACCACGACACTGGTTACTACGGTCACGGTTATGCAAACAACGACGGCCCAACTCACGAAAGCCAGCTGGGCGCAGGTGCCTTCGGTGGTTACCAGGCTAATCAGTACCTGGGCTTCGAACTGGGTTATGACTGGCTGGGTCGTATGCCTAACAAAGGCAACGTTGTAAACGGCGCATTCAAAGCACAGGGCATTCAGCTGGCTGCGAAACTGAGCTACCCAATCTATGACGATCTGGACGTGTACACCCGTCTGGGCGGCATGGTATGGCGCGCTGACTCCACGCAGAACAACAACGGTACTCGCATCAGCGATCACGACACCGGTGTTTCTCCGCTGGCAGCTGTAGGTGTTGAATACGCTGTAACCAAAAACTGGGCTACCCGTCTGGACTACCAGTGGGTTAACAACATCGGTGATGCAAACACCGTTGGCACCCGTCCAGATAACGCCATGCTGAGCGTAGGTGTTTCCTACCGTTTCGGCCAGGATGAAGCAGCGCCAGCACCGGCTCCGGCTCCAGCACCAGCGCCAGTTGTTGAAACCAAGCGTTTCACCCTGAAATCAGACGTGCTGTTCACCTTCAACAAGGCGACTCTGAAGCCAGAAGGTCAGCAGGCTCTGGATCAGCTGTACACCCAGCTGAGCTCTCTGGATCCTAAAGACGGCAACGTCGTGGTTCTGGGCTTCACCGACCGTATCGGTTCTGACCAGTACAACCAGAAACTGTCTGAGAAACGTGCACAGTCCGTTGTTGACTACCTCGTGTCTAAAGGCATCCCTTCTAACAAGATCTCTGCACGTGGCATGGGTGAAACTAACCCAGTTACCGGCAACACCTGTGACAGCGTGAAAGGCCGTAACGCCCTGATCGAATGTCTGGGTCCAGACCGTCGCGTAGAAATCCAGGTTAAAGGCATCAAAGACGTGGTAACTCAGCCTCAGGGTTAAGTTTACGCTTTGATAAAAACCCCGCTTCGGCGGGGTTTTTTGTGGGCGCTATTTCGCGCTGCTGCTTATTGTCCCGCCGGCCGTAATTGCAGACCGTCGACAGGTCTAATCCGGCTTGCCCAGGATCGCCTGCAAATCCTGCCTGAGTGAAGACATCTGGCTGGCATATTTTTCTTTATGCTCTGCATCTTCTATCAGCTGCACAATGGTGTCCGAAAGCGTGACGTTTCGCCGCTGCGCCAGCGCGGCCAGCCGCTGCCAGACCAGATACTCCAGATCGATAGATTTCTTCCGCGTATGCTGATGTTCTGCATTAAAGTGACGCTTGCGGCGCGCGCGTATACTTTGCTTCATGCGGTTTTCCAGCGCCGGATTGATATGACGGGCAATCCATGTCGTTACCTCGCCAGGGCTGTGTTCTATCGCCAGCAGCTCACCGACGGCGGCCTGGGCCGCGCTTCGCTCCAGATAACGCGTGATCGCTTCACCTTCCCGGTGTTTTTTCACCAGGTATGTCCACTTCCATCCGCTTTCAAGGTTTTCCAGTTGCTGGTATTTCATCGGGCTCTCATGCTAAACCTGTAACCTATTTAGAATAACAGCTTTTTTAACATAGCCGCACGGAAAACCAGAGCGAACTCGCAATTGCGGCCCGTAAGGGTGCAAAGAAGAACTCAGCGATGCTTAACAGGCTGAAATCTTGTATAATGGCGTATTACTCATTTTAAGAAAAAAACGATAACTTTGATCAACAACCAACTTGAATGGCGCGCCCTGCAGCCCGATACCGACAGCGTTCAGTCGCTTTTCTCCGAGCTTCCTGATGATCCCTGTTACTTTTCCGAAGTACAGCCACGCCTGTTCAATACGCTGAGCCTGCTGCTGGACAGCCAGGCAAAACTGCCGCTGATGCTGGTCAAAACGCCGGAGCACCCGGAGTATCAGGCTCTGCTGCAGACCGTGATTTCAGGTTTTGATGATGAAAGCGTGACGCTGTACGGCGGTCATTATCATATTGACGGCGCGGCGGTCAGCTGGCGTCCGGCCGAGTCGGAGCAGGATAATTTTGCCTCGACGGGCGGCGTGCACAGCGCAGACTGGATTGAGGCGGAACAGCTGTTCGGCTGTTTCCGTCAGTACAATAATACGTTAACGCTTGAACCCGGACTGGTGCACAAGGCTAACGGCGGGACGCTACTGCTTTCTTTACGCGCCCTGCTGGCCCAGCCGCTGCTCTGGCTACGTCTGAAGCAAATCCTCAGCACCCGCCAGTTTAGCTGGCATTCGCCCGACGAGTCCCGGCCGCTGCCGGTTGCCGTGCCGCCAATGCCGCTGCATTTTCGTCTTATCCTGACCGGTGAACGCGACGCGCTGGCTGATTTCCAGGAGATGGAGCCGGAGCTGGCGGAGCTGGCGTTCTATTCGGAATTTGAGGATAACATTCAGATCGTCGACGAGCAGTCGTTCGCTTTGTGGATCAAGTGGGCACGTTCGGTCGCTGCTGATGAAGATCTGCTGATTGCAGACGATCTTTGGCCGGTGCTGATGCGTGAAGCGGTACGCTATACCGGCGACCAGGAAACGCTGCCGCTGTGTCCCGTCTGGCTGGCTCGCCAGTTCCAGGAGGCGGCGGCCAACAGCGATGAAAACCTGATCAACGGCGAACACCTTCAGGCGGCGCTGGATAATCGCGAGTGGCGCGAAGGCTTCCTTGCCGAGCGAATTCGTGACGAGATCCTGCTGGATCAGATCCTGATCGAAACCGAAGGCGAGGCGATTGGTCAAATCAACGCCCTTTCCGTTATCGAATTTCCCGGCCATCCCCGCGCCTTCGGCGAGCCTTCCCGCATCAGCTGTGTCGTACACGTGGGCGACGGCGAGTTCCATGACGTGGAGCGTAAAGCGGAGCTGGGCGGCAACATCCATGCCAAAGGCATGATGATTATGCAGGCATGGCTGATTGCGGAGCTGGAGCTTGATCAGCAGCTGCCCTTCTCCGCCTCGGTCGTGTTTGAACAATCCTATTCAGAAGTCGATGGCGACAGCGCATCGCTGGCCGAACTCTGCGCCCTGATCAGCGCGCTGTCCAGCCAGCCGATTACGCAACAGATTGCCGTGACCGGCTCGGTGGATCAGTTCGGTCGCGTGCAGCCGGTCGGCGGCCTGAACGAAAAGATCGAAGGCTTTTTCCATATCTGCCAGCAGCGCACGCTGAACGGCAGCCAGGGCGTTATCATTCCTGCGGCGAACGTGCGTCACCTTTGCCTGCAGCAGGAAGTAGTGGATGCCGTGCGGGAAGGAAAATTTCACGTCTGGGCGGTGGAAAGCGTGGAGGAAGCCCTTCCTCTCCTGACCAAAACCGAATGGGACAAAGAAGACGCGCCTTGTCTGCTAAGATCGATTCAGGAGCGCATTGCGCAAATAAACCAACAGGAAGGTCGGCAACGTCCGTGGCCGCTGCGCTGGCTGAACTGGTTTAACCAGAGCTAATCGGGCTTGCTCAGCTTACAGCTGTAAGCTAACCTTCGTGCTTCAATAAAATAAGGCTTATTAAGAACATGGTAGATAAACGCAAATCCTACTCAAAAGAAGACCTGATTGCCTCTGGTCGCGGTGAACTTTTCGGTGCCGAAGGCCCGCCGTTGCCGTCTGGCAACATGCTGATGATGGATCGCGTCATCGAGATGAATGAAGATGGCGGCAACTACGGTAAAGGCTTTGTGGAAGCGGAGCTGGATATCAATCCCGATCTGTGGTTCTTCGGCTGCCACTTTATCGGCGATCCGGTGATGCCAGGCTGTCTGGGTCTTGATGCGATGTGGCAGCTGGTAGGCTTCTATCTGGGCTGGCTGGGCGCGGAAGGCAAAGGCCGTGCGCTGGGCGTAGGCGAAGTTAAATTTACCGGCCAGGTTCTGCCAACGGCGAAAAAAGTCTCTTACCGTATTCACTTTAAGCGTGTTATTAACCGCAAGCTGGTGATGGGCGTAGCCGATGGCGAAGTGCTGGTGGATGGCAACGTTATCTATACCGCTACCGATCTGAAAGTGGGTCTGTTCAAGGACACCACCGCTTTTTAAGCGCGTTTAAAAGACGAAACCTCCGCCCGGGCGGAGGTTTTCCTTTTCAATAACAGAGCGGATTACGCGGTAACCGTCCTGTCCTCCATGGCCTGTCGCCAACCTCCCAACCAGTGAGATCTTGCATCTATCATTTGATAGGGACACATCTCTTTAGGGCGTCCGGTAATACCGGCCTGATAACCTCTGGAATGTGCCCGTTCGAGCCGATCTCGTTTCTGTCTCTTCATCATGCCTGTAATCCCCTCTTCAGGTCAGGTGGAATCTGGTGGAAAGAAATCAGTGAGTGCATACGCAGTCACAATTTAGTTCTAACGCCATTTTCGCTGAAGATCAACGCGCAAATTTCACGCCAATGTCATAAACCTGTGCGAGGATAGTGGAAACTTATCGCCTGAAAACTCTCCTGAAAACCAGATAACCTCCTGTATGGCAATAAAAAAAGCCCCGATTGTGCAATCTTCTGATTGTCGACAAACCGGGGCTTAGCGCCAGTGATTAATTTTTCTAATTAAGGCTGCGGATACCGTTAGCTATATCCTGCGCCTCCTGCTGCCAGCCTTCTGCCAGCGTTCTGACCAGCGCGTCGTAGCCATCCTCTTTCTGCGGCAGGGCCAGCGTAAACGAGCGCTTCACGATTTGCCCCTGATGCTCCAGCACCCAGTCGCCGCTGATCACCGCATGGCCGTCGTAACGACCGTGGAAGCCGGTCACCGTTACGTTGAGCTTATCCTGCTGCTGGCCCAGCGGTGAAGCCGAGACCAGCGAGCCGGGCAGCGCCTGGCTCAGGTTCGCCACCAGCGTTTGCTGTAGCTGCTGGTCGAGCGGGCTGGCCCAGAGGTTATTGGCAGCAATCGTATATTTCACGTCGCTGGTTTGGTAAACCAGCCCGTTACCGGACAAATAGTCCGGAACGGAAACATGCTGGACAAAAACCGCTGGCCGCGCGGCATCAACGCTGCTGACGGCCGCGCCCTTCGCCGCCACGGGCAGCTGGTAATAGGTGGTATCGGACGTGCTGCTGCAGGCGCTCAGCGCCAGGATCAAAGCCACAGGTAGCCATTTTTTCATTATTTCGCCCTCTTCGGCTGGGGATCCTGGCCGGGTTTTGCTTCAAACACCAGCGCATTGCTCTTGCTGTTCAACGTTTTCAGCACCGGCTGCAGTTCACGCAGCACCTGATTGAGCTGCTGCATATCGCCGACCAGTTTGCTGTAGGCCGGTGCGCCAGGCTGGAAGCCTTTCATGCTGGCGTTCAGCTCGCGCAGCGTTTTCTGCATATCGGCCGGTAGCTCTTTCATCGACTGGCTGCCGGTGATCTGGTTGATGTTATCCAGCGTTTTCTGCAGCTCGCGAATAGTGCGCTGGCTCTCTTTCAGCGTGCCCGTGGCCTGATTAATCATCGGGTTCAGCGGCAGCGAATTGATTTTATCCAGCGTATCCATCAGTTTCTGTTGGATCTGCGCCAGTCCGCCGCTGGTCGTTGGGATCAGCTCATAGCCCGCAAAAGAGGCCGGTCCTTTGAACGGTTTGGCATTGCTGTCAAAATCCAGATCGATATAGAGCGAGCCGGTCAGCAGGTTGGCCGACTTCAGCGAGGCGCGAAGACCCGCCTTGATACCGTCCTTCAGGTGCTGCTCAATATCAAAGTCCTTGCCCAGCATACTCTGGAAGCGGTCCGGCTCGATGCGGATCAGTACCGGGATACGGTAATCGTTGCCCAGCTGCTGCGCGACTTTAGTGGATTTAAACGGCACTTCCGCGACCGTTCCCAGCCTTATGCCCCGGAACTCTACAGGCGCGCCCGGCTGCAGGCCGCGAATAGAATCGCTGAAGAACATCAGGAAGTCTTTATGCACGGTGTAGAGCGAATCCTGAATGCTGCGCTGATCGTCAAACAGCTTATATTCCGCTTTATTCGCCGCCGCCTGTCCCAGATCCCAGCCGTCCGGCACGTCAAAGCTGACGCCGCCGCTGAACAGCGTGGTCAGCGAGCCCATTTCAACCCGCATACCTGAAGCGGACATATCTACCGCGATGCCGCTATCCTTCCAGAAGCGCACGTTTGTCGTGACCAGCCGGTCATAAGGGGCGGCGATAAACAGCTGATAGGTCATCATACGTTTGTCGGCGTCGAACTGGCTGGTTTCCACCGAGCCTACGCGATAGCCACGGAACAGCACCGGATCGCCAGGGTTCAGCTGGCCCGCTTTTGCGCTGTCCAGCGTAATGCGTACCCCTTTGGCATCCGGCGGCGCCAGCGGCGGCGCATCCAGCAGCTTATACTGTTCGGGCTGTTCGCCTTTGCTGCCCGGCTGCAGCTCAATATAGGAGCCGGAAAGCAGCGTCCCCAGACCGGTAACGCCTTCGCGGCCGATGGTCGGTTTAACCACCCAGAACGCGCTGTCGCCTTTCAGCAGTTTTTCCATGCCGGCGTTAAGGCGCGCGGTAATTTTCACGTGCAGCAGATCGTCAGTCAGTACGGCGCTTTCTACCGTGCCGACATCAACGCTGCGGCTTTTAATCGCCGTTTTACCGCCTTCGATGCCTTCCGCGTTGGTGGTGATCAGCGTGACCAGCGGCCCCTGATGGGTGAAATGATAAACAAGGATCCACGCACCGATTAATACGGTGACAATGGGGATGATCCAGACTGGTGACCAACGTTTGATTCGATCAACCGTCGCCACGCCATGATTATTTTCCTGCAATGCCTGGCTCCTCTTTAGTTTGGGTACTGACACGATCCCAGGTCAGACGGGGGTCAAACGTCATGGCGGCGAACATCGTCAGGATCACCACCAGCGCAAACAGCAACGCCCCCGTCGCGGGATAAATATTCATTAGCTGGCCCATGCGCACCAGCGCGGAGAGCACAGCTATCACAAAGACATCAATCATTGACCAGCGGCCGACAAACTCCACCACCTCGTAGATTTTATGCATCCTTTCGCTGTCCTGATGCGGCTTGCTTTTGCCGTTGGCATCCCAGCAAAGCCAGCCGATAGCCAGCATTTTTAGCGAAGGCACCATGATACTGGCGATAAAAATCACCAGCGCAACCGGATAGGAGCCTTCTCCCCACAGCAATACCACGCCCGCCATAATGGTAGACGTCGTTTTGCTGCCAAGGGATTCCGTGATCATAATTGGCAGCAGGTTAGCGGGAATATATAAAAGCAGTGAGGTCAGCAGCAGCGCCATTGTCCATTGCAGGCTGTGCCTGCGCCGGGCGTGACCGCGCGTGCCGCAGCGTGAACAGGAGAGTTGTCCGACCGGCAGTATGGCTGTACAGCAGCTACAGGAACGCAGATCCTGCGCCAGGCCGCTGATGGCAGGCACCGGTTTCGCCGGCAACGCAGGCAGAGGCGCAATGCGCTGCCACATCCAGCGGCGATCGACGCACTGAAAAGCGCGCAGCTGCAGCACGCAGAACAAACACCAGGGAATAAAACTGGTGCCGATGCCGATATCGCCGTAGGCCATCAGTTTGACAAAGCTGACCAGCACGCCGGCCAGGAAAATTTCCGCCATGCCCCAGGTTTTGATCTGAAACAGCGCGCGCGCCATCGCTTTTTTTAACGGCGTGGGCAGATTAACAGGGTTCACCAGCAGCAGGATAATAAGCATACAGAGCGCGGGCACGGCCTGCACGAACAGCAGAAACAGCGTCGCCAGGCTGCTGTAATCCACCGAAACCATGACCTGCGGGATACGCATCAGCGTAATTTCGCTGCTCATCCCCGCCACGTGCATATTGACGAACGGAAACAGGTTCGCCAGAAGCAGCATAAACAGCGCCGCCAGCGCATAGCCGGTTGGCCGCTTGCGCGGCTCATCCCAGTTCATGACCAGCGTGGTATCACAGCGCGGGCAGCTGGCTTTGCTGCCCGGCGTGAGAGGCGGCAACTGTGTCATCAGGTCGCACTGCGGGCAAAGCATCCACTGGTCGGCCTGGTGCGATGAACACATAGATTACCTCGGGGTTATTGGTTTTTCAGCGATTCCAGGTATTCCCAGCGCTCGAAAGCCTTTTCCAGCGCCTGTTCGGCTTCGGCAAGCGCATCCAGTACCGGCTGGGTCACGTCGTGCGGCTGGCCAAAGAAGCTGGCGTCGGCCACCTTCGCCTGCAGCGAGGCCAGCTCGTTCTCCAGCTGCTCCATCTTCTGCGGCATCTGCTCCAGCTCGCGCTGCAGGTTATAACTCATCTTAGCCGCCGGACGCTTTGCCGGATCGCTTTTTACGGTTTCCTGACGCGTGGCCGGCGCGCTTTGCGCCGCGCTGCGGGTTTGCTTGTAGGCGGTGCGCTGCAGCTGAGCATCATGATAGCCGCCGACAAAGGCGCCGATCTCGCCCTGGCCTTCAAAAATCCAGCACTCGGTAACAGTATTATCGACAAACTGACGATCGTGGCTGACCAGCAGCACCGTGCCCTGATAGCCGTCGATCAGCTCTTCCAGCAGTTCCAGCGTTTCCACGTCCAGATCGTTGGTCGGTTCATCGAGGATCAGCAGGTTGCTGGGCTTCAGGAACAGGCGCGCCAGCAGCAGGCGGTTACGCTCTCCGCCCGACAGCGCACGTACTGGCGTCATGGCACGCTTAGGGTGGAACAGGAAGTCCTGCAGATAGCCCAGCACGTGGCGCGGCTTGCCGTTCACCATCACTTCCTGCTTGCCTTCCGCCAGGTTATCCATCACCGTGCGATCGGGGTCGAGTTCCGTCCGGTGCTGATCGAAATAGGCCACTTCAAGCTTGGTGCCGATATGCACGCGACCGCTGTCCGGTTTCAGCTGATCGAGCATCAGCTTCAGCAGCGTAGACTTGCCGCAGCCGTTCGGGCCGATCAGCGCAATTTTGTCGCCGCGCTGCACCTGGCGGGAGAAATCCTTCACCAGCTGTTTGCCCGCCACGCCGTAGCTGACGTTTTCCAGTTCAAAGACGATTTTGCCGGAGCGGCTCGCCTCTTCCACCTGCATATTGGCTTTGCCCATCACTTCGCGGCGTTCGGCGCGCTCGTTGCGCAATGCTTTCAGCGCGCGGACGCGTCCTTCATTACGGGTACGACGGGCTTTGATGCCCTGACGGATCCAGACTTCTTCCTGCGCCAGCTTGCGGTCGAATTCGGCGTTCTGCATCTCTTCCACGCGCAGCGCTTCTTCTTTGCCCAGCAGGAACTGATCGTAGTCGCCCGGCCAGGAAACCAGCTTGCCGCGATCGAGGTCAACGATACGCGTCGCCATATTGCGGATAAACGAACGGTCGTGCGAGATAAAGATAATGCTGCCCTGGAAAGTTTTCAGGAAGGTTTCCAGCCAGTCGATGGTTTCGATATCCAGGTGGTTGGTCGGCTCGTCCAGCATCAGCACGCGCGGATTGCTGACCAGCGCGCGGCCCAGCGCCGCTTTACGCAGCCAGCCGCCGGACAGCGAGGAGAGCGGCGCATCGCCGTCCAGACCGATCTGCTTCAGCACGTCCTGAATACGCGTTTCCAGCTGCCACAGGTTCTGGTGATCGAGAATGCTTTGCAGCCTGCCCATTTCGTTCAGGTTTTTCTCGCTGGGATCGCTCATTACCAGATGCGAAATCGCATGATAGGCCTTCAGGTACTCGGCCTGTTCATTCACGCCTTCGGCAACGAAGTCATACACCGAGCCTTTTACGTTACGCGGCGGATCCTGTTGCAGGCGCGCGATAACCAGGTCCTGCTCATAAATGATGCGCCCATCGTCCAGCGGCTGCTCGCGGTTGATGATTTTCATCAGCGTTGATTTGCCCGCGCCGTTGCGCCCTACCAGACAGACGCGCTCGTTCTCTTCAATATGCAGCTCGGTGTTATCCAACAGCGGCGCGTCGCTGAATGAGAGGTAAGCGCCATGAATACTGATCAGTGACATAAAACTTATTCCTTACCGGCGTGAGTAATCAGCCAGCAGTTATGAATTTGACGGTTGCGGGCGAAGTCCTGCGACTGCGTTTTCGCGGTAATTTCTTCAGCGTGCAGCTGAAGCTCGGCCAGGCCTTCCAGATCCATTTTGAAGCCGCGCTTATTGTTGGAGAACATGACGGTGCCGTTTTTGCGCAGCAGCCTTTTCAGATCTTTCATCAACAGCAGATGATCGCGCTGCACGTCAAAACTCTCTTCCATTCTTTTCGAGTTCGAGAAGGTTGGCGGATCGATAAAGATCAGATCGAACTGCTCGTCGGACTCGCGCAGCCAGCTCAGGCAATCTGCCTGCATCAGGCGGTGCTGGCGGCCGGTCAGGCCGTTCAGACGCAGGTTGCGTTCTGCCCATTCCAGATAGGTGCGCGACATATCCACCGTGGTGGTGCTTTTGGCGCCGCCCAGTCCGGCATGCACGCTGGCGCTGCCGGTATAGGCAAACAGGTTCAGGAAGTCTTTGCCCTTGCTCATCTGCCCAAGCATTTTACGCGCGATGCGGTGATCCAGGAACAGGCCGGTATCCAGATAGTCGGTGAGATTTACCCACAGCTTCGCGTTAAACTCGGAAACCTCGAAGAAGTCGCCCTTTTCGCCCAGCTTCTGATACTGGCTTTTGCCTTTCTGCCGCTCGCGGGTTTTCAGCACCAGACGGTTTGCCGGCAGATCCAGCACGCTGAGCGTGGCGGCTATAACGTCAAACAGGCGCTGACGGGCTTTAGACGGCTCGATGGTTTTCGGCGGCGCATACTCCTGCACCACCACCCACTCGCCATAGCGATCGACAGCGACGTTGTAGTCCGGCAGATCGGCATCGTAAATGCGGTAGCACTCAATGCCTTCCTGACGCGCCCATTTTTCCAGCTTCTTCAGGTTTTTACGCAGGCGGTTAGCGTAGTCTTCCGCAATCTGCGCCACGCCGGAGGTATTCACTCCCAGCTGATAGTTTTTCTGTACGCAGTCCAGCGGGCCGTTTTTCGCCTTGAACTGGCGTTCAGCACGCAGCTGCAGGCAGCTCAGCAGCTCCGGCGACGCGCTGAACAGCGACAGGTTCCAGCCGCCGAAATGCTGTTTCATCAGGCGTCCCAGCTGGCTGTGCAGCGCAATCAGGGCCGGTTCGCTTTCCAGACGTTCGCCGTAAGGCGGGTTGCTCAGCACGGTGCCGGTTGGCCCTTCCGCCAGCGGATTGGTCAGCTTCAGCACGTCCTGGGTGGTAAAGCTGATAAGCTCCGCCAGGCCTGCACGACGGGCGTTAACGCGCGCGCGTTCAATGACGCGGGAGTCGTTATCGTAACCATAAAAACGGGACGTCGTTTCCTGAAGCCCGCGACGAGCGCGCACTTTCGCTTCGCTGGTCACTTCACGCCACAGCGCCTCGTCGAATTTGTTCCAGCCGGTAAAGCCCCAGTGGGTGCGATGCAGGCCAGGCGCGCGATCGCTGGCGATCATCGCCGCTTCAATCAGCAGCGTGCCCGAGCCGCACATAGGATCGACCATCGGCGTGCCCGCCTGCCAGCCGGAGCGCTGCACGATAGCCGCCGCCAGGTTTTCCTTGAGCGGCGCCATGCCGGTTTGCTGGCGATAGCCGCGCTGGTGCAGGCCTTCGCCGCTCAGATCCAGCGCAATGCTGGCATTGTCTTTGTTCAGCCAGACGTTAACGCGGATATCCGGCTGCTCGCGATCCACATCCGGTCGCGCCAGGTTTTTGCGGGTAAAGCTGTCCACGATGGCGTCTTTGACTTTAAGCGCGCCGTACTGGCTGTTGCGGATCACTTCATTCAGCCCGCTGAAATGCACGGCAAAGGTTTTATCGCTGCCGAACAGCGCCGGCCAGTCGATAGCCTGTACGCCCAGATAGAGATCCAGGTCGCTGTATACGCCGCATTCGGTCAGCGGCAGCAGGATGCGGGAAGCCAGGCGGCTCCACATCAGGCTCTGATACATCAGACGATCGTCGCCCTGAAAATGTACGCCGCCCTGGACAATCTGGCAGGCCTCGGCCCCCAGCGCTTCCAGTTCACTTTTTAACAGCTCTTCGAGCCCACGCGCCGTACTGGCAAACAGAGAATTCATAACATCACTTATCATCTGGAAAATTGCTGCGCATTATAGCTAATCCGGGGCGCATGTCATAAAGTTAGCTTCTTTTCGTCAGCCGCTCCCGGCTCTTTTTTTGCGCTGGCGTTTTCTTCCCTGCTGGAGAGCACCATGATTAGCCTGTCCCGTCTGTTTATTCATCCCGTAAAATCCATGCGTGGCACGCAGGTTTCTCATGCTCAGGCGCTTGCCAGCGGCCTGGCCTTCGATCGTATTTTTATGCTTACCGAGGCGGACGGCACCTTTATTACAGCGCGTCAGTATCCTGAAATGGTGCTTTTTACGCCCGCACTGCTGCCGGACGGTCTGCTGCTGGCGGCGCCGGACGGCAGCAGCGCCACCGTGCGCTTTGCGGATTTCGCCGCCGAGCCTGCGCCGGTGGAAGTCTGGGGCAACCATTTCACCGCGCTGATTGCGCCTGCGCCAATCAACAGCTGGCTGAGCGGCTTTTTTCCGCGTCCCGTGCAGCTTCGCTGGGTAGGACCAGAGATGACCCGGCGCGTGCAGCGATTTAGCGAGGTGCCGCTGGGCTTTGCCGACGGCTATCCTTATTTGCTGATTAATGAGGCCTCGCTGCACGATTTACGTAAGCGTTGCCCGGCCGGCGTAAAGCTGGAGCAGTTCCGTCCAAACCTGGTGGTAACGGGCACGACGGCATGGGCGGAAGATCGCTGGGCAACGGTGCGCATCGGCGGCATCCTTTTTGACGCACCGAAACCTTGCAGCCGCTGCATTTTTACCACTGTCAGCACGGAGCGCGGCCGCAGGCATCCCACCGGCGAGCCGCTGACAACCCTGCAAAAATTCCGTACCGCGATGGATGGCAGCGGCGATGTCGATTTTGGTATCAACCTGGTGGCACGCAACAGCGGCATCGTGCGGGTGGGTGACGAGCTGGAGGTGGTTGCCGATAAACCGGCACGCCTGTATGGTGCGGGTGAAGTGGCGGAATCGCTGGAAGCGGTTGCCGTAGCGCAGGAAAGCGTCACCCTCAGCTGGGAAGGCGAGCGCTTCAGCGGCAACAATCAGCAGGTTTTACTGGAGCAGCTGGAGATGCAGGGTTATCGCATTCCCTACTCCTGCCGTGCGGGCGTTTGCGGCAGCTGCCGCGTCCGGCTGGCGTCCGGCCAGGTTCGGGCGCTGAAGAAAGGCGCGCTGCGCGAGGACGGCACGCTGTTAAGCTGTAGCTGCGTCCCGGACGGCGACCTGGTGCTGTTGGCGCGTTAAACGGCGCGGGCGAAGGTGAAAATATGCTGGCTGATGGCGGGCAGCAGGCGATCGTGCATCACCTTAATAGCATCGCCCAGCACCATCGTTTTGCCGCCCAGCTGCAGCTCCGGCTGCGCCAGCAGGCACAGCGCGGCGTTTTCGCCCGCTTCCACCACCAGCAGCGTGGCTTCTTCGCCCGTCTCGCACAGGCGCACCGCTACCAGCTCGCCATCCTGCGGCGTACAGTGACGCGGATGCGCGGAAAAGTGCCAGCTTTTTGGCATCTGCGGCTTCAGAAAACGCAGGGCAACCAGCGCGTTCAGCACCAGCTCGGTACGCTGCCATTCGGTCAGGTCGCACGTCAGGCATTTTTCTGCGAAGGTGGAAAACAGGGCGGCGTCGTCGACGGAGAATTGCGCGGCGTTAAAGGCATCGGGCGTCAGCATTTTACGAGGGAAGCGTGAGCGGAACAGCGCGCCTTCCGCCATAGCCAACATCATGCGTTCCTGTTCGTCATCGAAGAACCAGCGCCAGCTGTCGTCAGGTTTAATCCTCATGAAGTATCCCGTAATGATCGTCAGGTCGGCTATTTATCGCGAGGTCAGCGAACACGCGATCCGCCCCGTGCCAAAATAGTCTGAATAATGCATAAACAGGAGAAAATATAAACGAGCCAGAGGGGAAAATAAACCCCCTGGCCCCGTTAAGCCTGCATTTAATCAAATATGACTGACAATTTCTTTAATCAGCGGCGGCCCTTTGTAAATAAAACCGGAATATATCTGCACCAGCGAGGCGCCCGCCGCCATTTTTTCTTTGGCTGCCACCAGCGAATCTATGCCGCCTACGCCGATAATCGGCAGCCGGCCCTGCAGTTCCTGCGAGAGACGGCGAATGATTTCCGTACTTTTCAGCTGTACCGGACGCCCGCTCAGGCCGCCCGTTTCTTCGCTGTATTTCAGGCCGCTAACCAGCGAACGATCCAGCGTGGTATTGGTAGCGATCACGCCATCAATATTATGCCGCACCAGGCTGTCGGCAATTTGGATAAGTTCTTCTTCAGCTAAATCCGGCGCAATTTTGACCGCTACCGGCACATATTTTTGATGCTGATTTTCCAGCGCCTGCTGTTTGTGCTTAATCGCCTGCAAAAGATCGTCCAGCGCTTCACCATATTGCAGCGTGCGTAACCCTGGCGTATTCGGCGATGAGATGTTGATCGCAATATAACCTGCATAAGGATAAACTTTCTCCATACAGATTAAATAATCTTCTTTACCCATTTCGACCGGCGTATCTTTATTTTTGCCGATATTGATGCCCAGAATGCCGTCGAAGCGAGCCTGCCTGACATTATTGACCAGCTGGTCCACGCCCAGATTATTGAATCCCATACGATTAATAATGCCTTCCGCCTCTCTGATGCGGAACATACGCGGCTTATCGTTCCCCGCCTGTGGTCGTGGCGTCACGGTGCCGACTTCAATAAAGCCAAAGCCCATTGCGCCGAAGGCGTCAATACATTCACCGTTCTTATCCAGCCCCGCCGCCAGGCCCAGCGGGTTTTTGAACGTCAGGCCCATGCAGTTGACGGGCTTAAAAGGAAGAGTTTGTCGAACCAGATGAATAAGCGGCGTTCCGGTTATCCGGTGCAGCTGCTGAAGGGTCAATTCGTGCGCACGCTCGGCGTCGAGCTGAAAAAGCGCGTTACGAACCAGGTTATACATGATCGCTCCTGAGTAGCCCATAATGCCGGGCCGGAAAAGGACTAACGGTTGCCTCAGCAACCCTGAAAACTGTGCGGTCGACACGCCTTCTTCGCTTTTATACGTTATCAGATACAAAGAACAGCGGCCTTCGACATGCGCAGCAACGCTGCAGGCGCGGGGGAAAATGGTAAAGTCCTTTGCCGGGAAAGTAAAACGTTTGCGTGCCCCCATCCCTCTCTTTTTCCGCGCTTTCCTGTTATCTGTTTTTCGCTTAGTCAAAAAGTAACTTAAATATGCCGGATAAATCATTTAAGGCGTCCGTCACACTCTGCCAGGATAGTTCCATAAGTTCAGGAATTATTTTAATCAATAACTTTTGGTTATAAGGAGAGATGATGCGCGTTATTACTCTGGCAGGCAGTCCTCGCTATCCTTCGCGGTCAACCGCGCTGCTGACCCTGTGCCAGCACGCGCTGGAGCAACGAGGCGCCGAGGTGATCCCCTGGAACCTGCATAACTTTCCTCCAGAGGATTTGCTTTACGCCCGCTTCGACTCGCCTGCGCTGCTGGCTTTAAAAGAGGATCTGGCTAATGCCGATGGGCTGATCGTCGCCACGCCTGTTTATAAAGCCTCTTTTTCCGGCGCGTTAAAAACCCTGCTCGACTTACTGCCGGAACGCGCACTGGAGCATAAAGTGGTGCTGCCGCTGGCGACCGGCGGCACCATCGCGCATATGCTGGCCGTGGACTATGCGCTAAAACCGGTGCTTAACGCGCTGAAGGCGCAGGAGGTGCTGCACGGCGTGTTTGCCGACGACAGCCAGATTAGCCATTACGATCGCCAGCCCGAACTTTCTCCCCTGCTTGCCGAACGCATTGCGGAATCACTCGACACCTTCTGGTATGCGCTGTCGCGTCGTCATCAGCGGCTGGCCGCAGCGGTATAAGGAAGCGCCCATGAGCCTGTTTACACGTTTTGTCTCGGCGCTGGCCTTCAGCGCGCTGTTCACTGGCGGCGCGCTGGCGGACGAGGCCGCGCCTGCCGCTTTCCGTATTGGCTATCAAAAAGGGTCGGTGAGCATGGCGCTGGCCCGCTCGCATCAGCTGCTGGAAAAGCGTTTCCCTCATACGCAGATTAAATGGATTGAGTTTCCGGCCGGCCCGCAAATGCTGGAAGCGCTGAATGTTAACAGCATCGATTTGGGCAGCACGGGCGACATTCCGCCAATCTTCGCCCAGGCGGCCGGTGCCGATCTGCTTTATGTCGGCTCAGAGCCGCCCAAGCCGCAATCTGAAGTGATCCTGGTAGCCAAAGACAGCCCGATTAGAAGCGTCGCCGAACTGAAAGGCCATAAGGTGGCTTTCCAGAAGGGCTCCAGCTCGCATAATTTACTGCTGCGCGCGCTGACCAAAGCCGGGCTGAAATTCAGTGATATTCAGCCTGCCTATCTGACGCCTGCCGATGCCCGCGCGGCTTTCCAGCAGGGCGATGTCGATGCCTGGGCTATCTGGGATCCCTACTATTCCGCCGCGCTGTTGCAGGGCGGCGTGCGGGTGCTGGCCGATGGCGACGGGCTGAACCTGACCGGTTCGTTTTATCTGGCGACCCGCCCCTTTGCTGAAGCCAACGGCGCTTTCGTGCAGCAGGTGCTGGAGACGTTCAGCAAGGCCGACGAGCTGACCCGCAGCGATCGCGAGCAGAGCATTGCCCTGCTTTCGCAAACTATCGGCCTGCCGAAACCGGTTATCGCCAGCTATCTCGATCACCGTCCGCCGACCGTTATCGGCCCGGTCAGCGAGAAAACCGTACAGGCCCAGCAGCATACCGCCGATCTCTTTTACGCTAACCATTTAATGCCGGTGAAAGTCGATATCGCCAGCCGTGTCTGGCATGTCGCCGCCGCTACGCAAGGAGTCCCACAATGAGCCTTTCCGTTTTCTGGTTTCTGCCCACGCATGGCGATGGTCACTATTTAGGCACGACGGAGGGCGCGCGTCCTGTCGACCACGCTTATCTGCAGCAAATTGCTCAGGCTGCCGATCGTCTGGGTTTTGGTGGTGTGCTGATCCCAACAGGGCGTTCCTGTGAGGATGCCTGGCTGGTGGCCGCGTCGCTGATCCCCGTGACGCAGCGCCTGCGTTTTCTGGTTGCGCTGCGTCCCGGCGTAATCTCCCCTACGCAGGCCGCGCGCCAGGCCGCCACGCTGGATAGGCTGTCAAACGGCCGTGCGCTGTTTAACCTGGTGACCGGCGGCGATGCGGAAGAGCTGGCGGGCGACGGCGTCTTTCTGGATCACCGTGAGCGCTATGTTGAGTCGGCGGAATTTACCCGCGTCTGGCGTCGCGTGCTGGAAGGCGAAACGGTGGATTACGAAGGCAAGCACGTGCACGTTCGCGGCGCCCGGCTGATGTTTCGGCCCGTGCAGCAGCCGCGTCCGCCGTTATGGTTTGGCGGCTCTTCCGAACCTGCTCAGGATCTGGCAGCGGAACAGGTCGATGTCTACCTGACATGGGGCGAACCGCCAGCGCAGGTCAAAGAGAAGATTGAGCAGGTGCGGGCGAAAGCGGCGGCCCAGGGCAGAACGGTGAAGTTCGGCATCCGCCTGCACGTTATCGTGCGGGAGACCAATGAAGAGGCCTGGAAAGCGGCAGATCGTCTGATTTCGCATCTGGATGACGCCACTATTGCTAAGGCGCAGGCCGCGCTGGCAAAAACCGATTCGGTCGGTCAGCACCGCATGGCCGCCCTGCACGGCGGACGTCGCGATAAGCTGGAGATTTCACCTAACCTGTGGGC
The DNA here is from genome assembly GCF_043420595.1 of Erwinia plantamica. Lineage (NCBI taxonomy): Bacteria > Pseudomonadati > Pseudomonadota > Gammaproteobacteria > Enterobacterales > Erwiniaceae > Erwinia > Erwinia plantamica. The sequence continues at coordinate 49,905 of NZ_JBGCUC010000017.1, read as the reverse complement.
GGGCGTCGGACTGGTACGCGGCGGCGCGGGCACCGCGCTGGTCGGCGATGGCGCTACCGTAGCGGCCAGGATGCAGGAGTATGCCGATCTGGGCATCGAGACGTTTATTTTGTCCGGCTATCCACATCTGGAAGAGGCCTATCGCGTCGGCGAGCTGCTGTTCCCGCATCTCGATTTGAACGTGCCGGAAGTGCCGCAGCCGAACAACATTACCGCGCACGGCGAAGCCGTAGCGCATGATTTCGCTCCACAAAAAGTGTCGCAGAGCTGAGGTGGCTATGAGCAAACCGCTTAATCGTATCGGCAATCAGCTGATCCCATGGGCACTGCCCATTGCGCTGGTGATCGTGTGGCAAATCGCCTCACAGACCGGCTGGCTTTCTACCCGTATTTTGCCTTCGCCAGAAGCCATAGTGATTACGTTCTGGAAGCTGTCGGCCAGTGGCGAGCTGTGGCAGCACCTGGCGATCAGCAGCTGGCGTGCGGCGGTCGGCTTCAGCATTGGCGGTTCCATCGGCCTGATCCTCGGCCTGATTACCGGCATGTCGCGCCTGGGCGAACGGCTGCTGGACACGTCGGTGCAAATGCTGCGTAACGTGCCGCACCTGGCGCTGATCCCGCTGGTGATCCTGTGGTTTGGCATTGACGAATCCGCCAAGATTTTTCTGGTGGCGCTGGGTACGCTGTTCCCTATTTATCTCAATACCTATCACGGCATCCGCAATATCGATCGCGGCCTGGTAGAGATGGCCCGCAGCTATGGCCTCTCCGGCTGGAGCCTGTTTATTCAGGTGGTGCTGCCGGGCGCGCTGCCCTCCATTATGGTCGGCGTGCGCTTTGCCCTGGGCCTGATGTGGCTGACGCTGATCGTGGCGGAAACCATTTCCGCCAACTCCGGCATCGGCTATCTGGCAATGAACGCGCGCGAATTTTTGCAGACCGATATCGTGGTGGTTGCCATTATCCTGTATGCCCTGCTCGGTAAACTGGCTGACGTCAGCGCGCTGTTACTGGAACGCGTCTGGCTGCGCTGGCATCCGGCTTATCAACTTAAAGAGGAAAACGCATGAGCGAGTTAACGTCTTCTCCAGCGCGTCTTAACGCCGGTACGCCTCTGATCGTTAACCGCGTCAGCAAGCAGTATCACGGCCGCACCGTGCTGAATAACATCGATTTGCATATTCCTTCCGGCCAGTTTGTGGCGGTGGTCGGACGCAGCGGCTGCGGTAAAAGCACCCTGCTTCGCCTGCTGGCCGGGCTGGAAAAAAGCAGCGCTGGCGAGCTGCTGGCCGGTAGCGCGCCGCTGAGCGAAGCCAGAGACGATACCCGCCTGATGTTTCAGGATGCGCGCCTGCTGCCGTGGAAAAGCATTATCGATAACGTTGGCCTGGGATTGAAAGGCCGTGCCTGGAAAAGCGACGCGCTGGAGGCGCTGGCAGCCGTCGGCCTGGCGGAACGCGCCAACGAATGGCCTGCGGCGCTGTCCGGCGGGCAAAAGCAGCGTGTGGCGCTGGCCCGCGCGCTGATCCACCGGCCGGGTTTGCTGCTGCTGGATGAGCCTTTAGGCGCGCTGGATGCGCTGACGCGTATTGAAATGCAGGATCTGATCGAGTCGCTGTGGCAGCAGCATCATTTCACCGTGCTGCTGGTCACCCATGACGTCAGCGAAGCCGTGGCGATGGCTGACCGGGTGCTGCTGATTGAAGAAGGCAATATCGGGCTGGATTTGGTAATCGACCTGCCGCGCCCGCGCCGTAAAGGCTCCGTGCGGCTGGCGGAGCTGGAAGCAAAAGTGCTGGATCGCGTCATGAAACGCTCGCCGGTGGAAGAGGAAAAACGCTACGCGCAGCGCTGATTTACGCCGTTGCTAAAAGAAAAAGCCCCGACTGTCGGGGCTTTTTGTCATTTACGCCGGACGATTAGTCCTGAAGCGCCTTGCTGATTTTTTCGTAAAGGTCGCCGGAAAGGTTCTCCAGTGCCTTTAACTTCTCAAGCGCGCCGCGCATCAGCGCCTGACGGGCTTCGTCGTAGCGTTTAAAGCGGATCAGCGGCTCAATGATGCGCGAGGCAACCTGAGGATTGCGCGTATTCAGATCGGTCAGGATCTCCACCAGGAACTGGTAACCGCTACCGTCAGCAGCGTGGAAGGCGGAAGGGTTAGCCGAGGCGAACGCGCCGATTAGCGAACGGATACGGTTTGGATTGCTTAGCGTAAAGGAACGATGGCTGAGCAGCGCGCGAACGCGGCTAAGTACGTCCGCAGCCGGGCTGGTGGCCTGCAAAGTAAACCACTTGTCCATCACCAGGCCATCTTTATGCCAGCGCTCGTCGAATTCGGCCAGCAGCGTTTCCCGGCACGGCAGCTGCGCGGCAACCGAGGCCGTCATCGCCGCCAGCGAGTCGGTCATATTGTTCGCCTGACGGAACTGGGCGGTAACCAGTTTCTCGGCCAGCCCTGTTTCGCCGAAGGCCAGGTAGTTGAGACAGGTATTTTTCAGCGCGCGCTTGCCGATATCGGCATGATCGATACGATATTCGTCCACGCGATGCGCGTTGTAAACCGCCAGCCACTCATCCGCCAGCTCCGTAGCCAGCGTGCTCAGCAGCGCACGGCGCACTTCCGCAATGGCTACCGGATCGATTACCTCAAACAGCTCGGCAATTTCGTTTTCGCCAGGCAGCGTCAGGATCAGCGCCATCAATGCCGGATCGCTGTTTTCCTCCAGCAGCACGGCGCGGAAAGCATCGGCAACGTGCAGCGGCAGCGAAAGCGGCTGGCCCTGCTGGAAGCGGGCGACGTTCAGCCTGATATGGGTCGCCAGCAGACTTTGCGCGGCATCCCAACGTGAGAAATCGTTACGGGCATGGCGCATCAGGAAAGTCAGCTGCGCATCGCTCCAGTTGTAATCCAGCTTCACCGGCGCGGAGAATTCACGTAGCAACGAGGGGATCGGCTGCTGATAAACCTCGTCGAACACAAAGCTCTGGAACTCTTCCGTCACGTTCAGCACATGATGAACCGGATGACCATTGTGCTGCAAAGGAATGACGTTGCCTTCACTGTCGTAAAGCTCGATATCCAGCGGAATATGCAGCGGCAGCTTGTTTTTCTGATCGGCCGTTGGCGGCGTCATTTGGGTAACGTGCAGCGTGTACTGTTGCAGCTCGGCGTTATAGTCATCGCGTACGGAAAGCACCGGCGTGCCGGACTGGCTGTACCAGCGGCGGAACTGGGAAAGATCGACGTTGGAAGCATCCTCCATCGCCTGCACAAAATCGTCGCAGGTCGCTGCGCTGCCGTCGTGGCGCTCGAAGTAAAGCTGCATGCCTTTCTGGAAATTCGCCTCGCCCAGCAGGGTATGCAGCATACGAATAACTTCAGACCCTTTTTCATACACGGTCAGCGTATAGAAGTTGTTCATCTCGATCACCTGCTCAGGGCGGATCGGATGCGCCATTGGGCTGGCGTCTTCGGCAAACTGCGCGCCGCGCATCACGCGCACGTTATCGATACGATTGACCGCGCGAGAGCCGAGATCGGAACTGAATTCCTGATCGCGGAACACGGTCAGGCCCTCTTTCAGGCTAAGCTGGAACCAGTCGCGGCAGGTGACGCGGTTGCCCGTCCAGTTGTGGAAATATTCGTGGCCGATCACCGCCTCAATGCCCAGATAGTCTTTATCCGTCGCCGTTTCCGCTTTCGCCAGCACGTACTTAGAGTTAAAGACGTTCAGGCCTTTATTTTCCATCGCGCCCATGTTGAAGAAGTCGACGGCGACGATCATAAAGATATCCAGATCGTATTCCAGGCCGAAACGCTGCTCGTCCCACTTCATGCTGTTTTTCAGCGAGGTCATTGCCCAGTCGGCGCGATCGAGGTTGCCGCGATCGACGAAGATCTCCAGCGCAACATCCCGGCCGGAGCGCGTTTTAAAGCTGTCGCGCAGCACGTCAAAGTCGCCTGCCACCAGCGCAAACAGGTAGCACGGCTTTGGAAAAGGATCTTCCCATTTTACCCAGTGACGTCCGTTTTCCGCTTCGCCGCCGGCTATCCGGTTGCCGTTTGACAGCAGATACGGATAAAGCTGTTGTTCCGCGATGATGGTCGTGGTGAAGCGAGCCAGCACGTCAGGCCGATCCAGATACCAGGTGATATGGCGGAAGCCTTCGGCCTCGCACTGGGTACAAAGCGCCTCGCCCGATTTATACAGGCCTTCCAGCGCGCTGTTTTTATCCGGATGAATATCGTTGACGATTTTCATCGTGAATGACTCCGGCAGGCCGGAAACTATCAGCGCGCCCTCTTCCAGCGCGTAATCCGTCCAGGGCCGATCGTCAATCTCCAGCGAGACCAGCGTCAGATCTTCCCCATCCAGACGCAGCGACGCATCAGCCTGGCCCAAACGCTTTACGCGGCTGACGGCCGTCACACGGGTGGTTGCGGCATCCAGTTCAAACGTCAGATCGATGTCGGTAATGGTGTAATCCGGCGCACGATAATCATGGCGATTTTTGGCTTGTGGCAGTTGCGTCATAAGTGCTTCTCATGTCGATAATTAGTTAACTTTGCAAGTCTATTCCGCTTCCTGCAATGTTGCCATGGAGAATCGCGTCGGGCGGTCGGAATTGCTGTTAAAAGCTACATCCTCTTAACAATCGCACGGATTGCCCTCGACCTGCCGGATCGAATTGTGCTGTGATCGGGTTCAATAAATGAGTATTCAAGTTATACTCCTGCGTCATTACTATTTTTTAAACCAGGGATAACGCTCTTCGCCAGAGGATGCTGAAACGCACCATGACACGACATGCTTCCCCGATACTGACCACGCTGCTGGATACGGACGCCTATAAGCTGCATATGCAGCAGGCGGTATTTCATCGCTATCAGAACGTTTCCGTAGTGGCTGAGTTTCGCTGCCGTGGCGACGATCTGCTTGGCATCTACGCTGAGGAAATCGCTCAACAGGTGACCCTGATGCAGTCGCTGGCGCTCAGCGACGAAGAGAGCCGCTATCTTGCCGGACTGCCGTTTTTCAGCGCGGATTATCTGCAGTGGCTGAAACAATTCCGCTATGACCCTGCTCAGGTGCGCATCCGCAATCATCAGGGCAAGCTGGATATCCGCATCGCCGGCCCGTGGCGGGAGGTGATTATGTGGGAGGTGCCGCTGCTGGCGCTGATCAGCGAAGTGGTGCACCGCCACCGCTCGCCGCTGGTCGTCCCCGCGATGGCGGTCGAACGCCTGCAAAGCAAGCTGCTTGACTTCGGCAAGCTGACGGCAGATTTGGATATGTCCCGCTTTAAGCTGATGGACTTCGGTACGCGCCGCCGTTTCTCCCGCGATGTACAGCTGGCGATTGTCAGCACGCTAAAAGCCGATTTCCCCTGGCTGGTCGGCTCCAGCAACTACGATGTTGCCCGGCAGCTACAGCTCGCGCCGGTGGGCACGCAGGCGCATGAATGGTTCCAGGCACATCAGCAGATCAGCCCTGTTCTGGCCAACAGCCAGCGCGCCGCCTTGCAGGCCTGGCTGGAGGAGTATCCGAACCGTCTGGGTATCGCGCTGACCGACTGCATCACCATGGACGCTTTCCTGCGCGATTTCGGCCTGAATTTCGCCAGCAGCTATCAGGGACTGCGCCATGACTCCGGCGATCCCGTGGAATGGGGTGAAAAAGCCATCGCGCATTACGAAAAGCTCGGCATCGATCCGCAGGAAAAAACGCTGGTCTTTTCAGACAATCTCGATTTGCCAAAAGCGGTGGAGCTTTATCGCCACTTTGGCCAGCGCATCGAGGTCATTTTCGGTATCGGCACGCGGCTGACCTGCGATATCCCTCAGGTAAAACCGCTGAATATCGTTATCAAGCTGGTGGAGTGCAACGGCAAACCGGTCGCCAAACTCTCCGACAGCCCCGGCAAAACCATTTGCCAGGACAAAGCTTTTGTTCGCGCCCTGCGCAAGGCGTTCGATCTGCCGCTGGTGAAAAAAGCCAGCTAGGCTGCCTACAGAGAGAAAGGCGCCCTGCCTTTCTCTCTTTCTGATTGCCTTTCGTTAAGAAATCTCCTGCCTCGCAACGAATTCTTCTTGTGTCTCATCTTCTGGCAAGTAACATAGCATTGCCCCGATTTCGGGTAATTTTAATTCTGATGAAAAGAGAGACTTATATGAGCGTTGTGCCTGTAGCGGATGTACTGCAAGGCCGGATCGCGGTTGACAGCGAAGTCACCGTTCGCGGCTGGGTGCGTACCCGAAGAGATTCAAAAGCCGGTATTTCCTTTATCGCCGTCTACGACGGTTCCTGCTTTAATCCTGTCCAGGCCGTCGTTAATAATTCTCTGAATAATTACCAGGAAGAAGTGCTGCGCCTGACCACCGGCTGTTCCGTGGCGATCACCGGAAAAGTCGTGGCCTCGCCAGGCCAGGGCCAGAGCTTTGAGATCCAGGCCAGCGCGGTGGAAGTCGTGGGCTGGGTCGACGATCCGGACACCTATCCGATGGCAGCCAAGCGTCACAGCATCGAGTATCTGCGTGAAGTGGCGCATTTGCGTCCGCGCACTAACCTGATCGGCGCCGTCGCGCGCGTTCGCCATACGCTGGCGCAGGCGCTGCATCGCTTCTTTGACGAGCAGGGGTTTTTCTGGGTCTCCACCCCGCTGATCACCGCTTCCGATACGGAAGGCGCTGGTGAAATGTTCCGCGTCTCCACGCTCGATATGGAAAACCTGCCGCGTACGCCGGAAGGCAAAGTCAATTACGATGAAGATTTCTTCGGTAAAGAGGCGTTCCTGACCGTTTCCGGCCAGCTTAACGGTGAAACCTACGCCAGCGCGATTTCCAAAATCTACACCTTCGGCCCGACTTTCCGCGCTGAAAACTCCAATACCAGCCGTCACCTGGCGGAATTCTGGATGCTGGAGCCGGAAGTGGCCTTCGCCGATCTGGAAGATAACGCCGCGCTGGCTGAAGCCATGCTGAAGTACGTCTTTAAGGCCGTTCTGGCCGAACGTGCCGACGATATGGCTTTCTTTGCCGAACGCGTAGACAAAGAAGCGATTACTCGCCTGGAGCAATTTGTTACTACCGATTTTGCGCAGGTGGATTACACCGATGCTATCGAGATCCTGAAAGCCTGCGGCGAGAAGTTTGAAAACGCCGTCTCCTGGGGTATCGATCTCTCGTCCGAGCACGAGCGCTACCTGGCGGAGAAACATTTTAAAGCGCCGGTCGTAGTGAAAAACTACCCGAAAGACATCAAGGCGTTCTATATGCGCCTGAACGACGATGGCAAAACCGTGGCGGCGATGGATGTTCTGGCGCCGGGCATTGGTGAAATCATCGGCGGTTCGCAGCGTGAAGAGCGTCTGGACGTGCTGGACGCGCGTCTGGCGGAGATGGGGCTGAACAAAGAAGACTACTGGTGGTATCGCGATCTGCGCCGCTACGGCACCGTGCCTCATTCCGGCTTCGGCTTAGGTTTTGAGCGCCTGATCGCCTACGTTACCGGCGTGCAAAATGTCAGGGACGTCATCGCCTTCCCAAGGACGCCGCGCAACGCCAGCTTCTGATTTTTGCATTAAATATAAGAAATTCATATATATAACTAAGGCCAGCCTCGCTGGCCTTTTTTTATTTTTGTAAATTTAGATATAGTTCACAAAGTTCCGTTTTATTTACATATTGAAACACAAATTTTCTTCCTGTAACCAGAATAGGATATTAGTAGCATTTTCGAGGTAGATTAACCGCACCGCGAATGGAAAGATGCGTGCAGATACAGGAAGACACCAAACTCTCATCGTAGTTCTGTAAAGAATTATTGACGGCAGTGGCAGGTGTCCAGATAACTCCAATGAGGGTAATAAATAATGATGAAGCGCAATATTCTGGCACTGGTTATCCCAGCCCTGTTAGCCGCTGGTGCAGCCAATGCAGCAGAAATCTATAACAAAGACGGCAATAAGCTGGACCTCTATGGGAAAGCAGTTGGTTTGCACTATTTCTCTGATAACGACGGCAACGATGGCGACCAGAGCTACGTGCGTTTTGGTTTCAAAGGTGAAACCCAGATTAACGATATGCTCACCGGCTACGGCCAGTGGGAATACAACATCCAGGCAAACAATTCTGAAGGCGGCTCCGACGCGCAGGACGGCAACAAAACCCGTCTGGGCTTCGCTGGTCTGAAATTCGCTGAGTACGGCTCTATCGATTACGGCCGTAACTACAGCCTGCTGTACGATCCAATGGGCTGGACCGATATGCTGCCAGAGTTCGGCGGCGACTCTGCCTATAGCGACCTGGGCATCCTGGGCGGCCGTACGACTGGCGTGCTGACCTACCGCAACACCAACTTCTTTGGCCTGGTTGACGGCTGGAACTTTGCCGTACAGTATCAGGGCAAAAACGACCGTGACGACGTGCGTCGTTCCAACGGTGATGGCTACGCGCTTTCAACTACCTATACTTCGCCAATCGGCGTAGGTATCTCCGGCGCCTACGGTTCTTACGATCGTACTAATGCGCAGGCATCCGGTGTTCGTACCGTGACTAACTCAGACAACTCCGCTGATTCCATCACGCTTAACAGCGGCGCGGGTAAACGTGCTGAAGCATGGGCGACCGCGCTGAAATATGACGCTAACAGCGTGTACCTGGCAGCCATGTACGGTGAAACCCGTAACGCCACACCAATCTCTTACAGCGGCACCTTTGCCGATGGCAGCGATGCTTCTATTAGCTCTTTTGCTAACAAAGCACAGAACATCGAGCTGGTTGCACAGTATCAGTTTGACTTCGGTCTGCGTCCATCCCTGGCCTACGTGCAGTCTAAAGGCAAGGATATCGAAAGCGTTGGCGATGCTGACCTGATCAAATACGTTGACGTGGGCGCTACCTACTACTTCAACAAAAACATGTCTACCTATGTCGACTATCAGATCAACCTGCTGGATGACAACAATCCACTGGGTCTGAACACCGACGACACCGTGGCTGTAGGTCTGGTTTACCAGTTCTAATCAAGCAATAAATCGTCTGGCGGGGCCTCGGCCCCGCTTTTTTATTGTCTGCACCTTCGCTTTTCTCTGCCTGCCCTTATTCCCTTCCTGACTTGCCCGTGCTGCTAAATAAAACCTGCCGCTTCCCTGGGTAATTTCTTTTTCCGTTTCATAAAATTTCGAGCCATGCCGCAGCGTTCCTGAAAAATTTCCAAAAGTGTTTGTTAGCCACGCGTGAACATGAAAAAATCAGTCTGGATTTAGCTTAAGGAGAGCCAATATGGATAGGGACAGCCCTCTTCTGCTAACGCTGTCAAACCACAGCAACCAGCAGGAAAAAAAAGAAACCGAGACGGAAGCGCGCTTTACCCGTATCGAAATGCATATCGCCTGGCTCAGACATGACGTTAACGATATCAGAAACGAGCTCCATGATATTCGTGGGGAAATAAAGGATGTACGCGGCGAGATAAAGGACGTGCGCGGTGAGATACAGGACGTGCGCGGTGAGATACAGGACGTGCGCGGTGAGATGAAAGATATCCGCAAAGATATGCAGACTGATTTTCGCCTGATGTTTAGCGCGCTGATCGGCGTTGCGCTGGGCCTGGCCTACATTATGGCCAGAGGTTTTCATTGGCTATAGGCCCCGTGCGCCAGGAAAGCGGCCGCGCTTATTTTACCTTTACAGGTGTTTATAGCAGCTGGCTGCCGCTACCTTTATCCAGGGCATTCTTTCACTGTTTTTAGCGCAAACGGTTGGCATTTTTATCATAGTGGCGGTACCCTGAATTCTCATTTCGTTTCAGGTTATAACGGACTTTCATTATGTTTGAACGCATTGCAGCTGCACCCGCAGATCCTATCCTTGGCTTAGCCGACCTTTATCGTGCGGACGACCGTCCTGACAAAATTAACCTTGGCATTGGCGTTTACAAGGACGAAACCGGCAAAACGCCGGTGCTGACCAGCGTGAAAAAAGCCGAGCAGTATCTGCTGGAAAATGAAACGACCAAAAATTATTTGAGCATTGATGGCCTGGCCGATTTTGGCAAATGTACACAGGTGCTGCTGTTTGGCAAAGATAACGCCATCCTGCGTGACAAACGTGCGCGTACAGCGCAAACGCCTGGCGGTACGGGCGCGCTGCGCGTAGCGGCGGATTTTATCGCCGCACAAACCGGTGCCAGGCGCGTTTGGGTCAGCAATCCCAGCTGGCCTAACCATAAAAATGTGTTTCAGTCCGCCGGACTGGAAGTCTGTGAATATCAGTATTACGATGCGGCCAGCCATTCGCTGGATTTCGACGGAATGCTGAACGCGCTGCGTGAAGCGCAGGCGGGCGATATTGTGCTGTTCCACGGCTGCTGCCATAACCCTACCGGCATCGATCCTACGGCCGCACAGTGGCAGGAGCTGGCCGAGATGTCGCTGGCGAAAGGCTGGCTGCCGCTGTTCGACTTTGCCTATCAGGGCTTTGCGCGTGGGCTGGAAGAAGATGCAGAGGGCCTGCGCATTTTTGCTGCCGGACACCAGGAGCTGATTGTCGCCAGTTCTTATTCGAAGAACTTCGGGCTTTATAATGAGCGCGTAGGCGCGTTCACGCTGGTCGCCAGCACGGCCGATATTGCTGACACGGCCTTTAGCCAGGTTAAAGCTACCATCCGCGCGAACTACTCTAATCCGCCTGCGCATGGCGCGGCGGTCGTCGCCACTATCCTGGGCAACGATGCGCTGCGTACCCTGTGGGAGCAGGAGTTGACCGATATGCGCCAGCGCATCCACCGTATGCGTCAGCTGTTCGTTAATACCCTGCAGGAAAAAGGGGCAAAAGGCGACTTCAGCTTTATTATCAACCAGAACGGTATGTTCTCTTTTAGCGGCCTGACCAAAGATCAGGTGATTAGGCTACGGGAAGAGTTTGGCGTTTATGCGGTCAATTCAGGCCGGGTTAACGTAGCGGGAATGACGCCGGACAATATGGCGCCGCTGTGCGAAGCGATTGCCGCCGTGCTGTAAGTGCACATAAAGCGGATGCGAAATATTTTAATCCGTCACGCAATAAAAAAGCCTGCATTACGCAGGCTTTTTTATACGGCAGCTTTATTGCAGAAAAGGATTGGAAATCCGCTCTCTGCCCAGCGTCGAGCTGGGGCCGTGGCCGGGTAAAAAGGTGACGTCATCGCCAAGCGGCAGCAGCTTGTTTTTGATCGCGGCAATCAGGTCGCTATGGCTGCCCTGAGGGAAATCGGTACGTCCCACGCCGCCGCTGAAGATCACATCGCCGGAGATCAGCAGGCGAGAAGCCCGATCAAAAAATACGATATGACCCGGCGTATGGCCCGGACAGAGCAGAACCTCAAGCGAGATATCGCCCACGTGCACAACCTCACCCTCTTCCAGCCAGCGATCGGGCGTTAACGGCGCGCATTCAGGAAAACCAAACATCTGGCTCTGCATCGGCAGCCCTTCCAGCCAGAACGCATCTGCTTTATGCGGCCCAACAACCGGTACGGCATAAAAAGCAGCCAGTTCAGCCGCTGCGCCTACGTGGTCCAGATGGCCATGCGTCAGCAAAATTTGCGTAACTGTTACGCCCTTTGCCGTCGTCTGCGTTTTAATTTTTTCCGCGTCGCCGCCAGGATCGACAATGGCGGCCTGCAGCGTCACCGGACACCAGATCAAAGAGCAGTTCTGCGAAAAGGCCGTTACCGGAATAGTTTGATAATTCATAAGGCTCCATTAATTCCGGTCAGCCCGGATTTTCTTACCAGTGCCTTGCCGGCCCGGTATCAATATGCACAAAGTTGCTTTTGGGATAGTATCCTACACCCCCGGCCCGCATGGAAAGAGCCGCTTTGCGTATATTGCTGAGGGCGATCCCCTCAATATGAAAATCCATTGCCTGGCCCAGCGTATGATAGCTGTGCTTGGCTACGCCGGTGCTGCTGCCGCGTTCGCGCAGCGAGTTGTTGGTCGCCAGCGTACGGTAACCGGAAATCAGCTGTACGGGCTTGCGCGTATCTAACAGCGCCTGGAGCCGATACAGCTGATCGAAAAGATGTGGATCGATGCTTTTGATCCTGTTGGCGCGATAATCACGAAAAAAATGGTTAAGGCGCGTTAACTCATCCTTGTCATAGCTTTTCCCGTTGAAAAACTCGGTTTTAAGGCTTTCTCCGGTATGTAAATTATTCAGCGTCAGAATGCGAGGACGTGAGGTGGAAAGCGAAGCGAAAGCCTGGCCAGGAAGCAGCGACAGGCCTAGTGCCGCGCCGCCCAAGGCCAGTAATTGTCGGCGATGAGAGTCGAATTTATCCATTAATCTGTGTTACCCGGCTAAAAAAGTTCTGAAACGGTGGAAACGTTCACCGCCCGGAACCATAACCGGGTAGAAATGTGGCGTCAACCGACGAAACGTGACGGATACGGCAATTCCTGGAGAGGCTGCCGTACCCGTCAGGCAGGCTGGCCGCAGGCCAACATCAGAAAACCTGAAGAATCAACCACTAGAGTAATAATTGACCAGCTTTCGCCAATACCTGCGCCCCGGAGCGCGCCGTCAGGTCATAATTGTAAATATCTGTACGATATTGCGTACGTCCGTCGTCAGCGACCCAGGCGGTCAGGTAATACAGATTGACCGGAATGTGATGACGCACCGGCACATAACGGGTATCACCCTGCTTCAGCGTGCTGGAGATACGCGAATCATTCCAGCCCGCATCCTGTAACAGCAGATTAGCCAAATCAGACGCCTTGTTTACCCTGACGCAGCCGGAACTCAGCGCCCTGATATCCTTCTGGAAAAGATTGTGGTTAGGCGTATCGTGCAGATAGATAGCGTCCGAGCTTGGCATATTAAATTTATAACGACCCAGCGAGTTCGTTGCCCCTGGCGCCTGACGGATACGATACGGGAACGAAGCTGCCGAAACCATCCGCCAGTCAATCATGGAAGGATCGATCACTTCAGCATCGCTGCTCCATCCGGAAAGCAGCGTGTAGTTGTGCTTATACAGGTAGCTCGGATCCTGTTTTACCTTCGGGATAATATCTTTGCGCACCAGCGTGGTGGGTACATTCCATGGCGGATTAAGCACCACGTTGTTTAAGGCACTGCGCATGAGCGGCGTTTTACGATCCGGACGGCCCACGATAACGCGGGAATCCAGGATCTGATTGCCATTCAGATAATATTTCAGCGAGTAATTGGCAATATTCACCATGATGCCGTTATGCATATCATCCGGCAGCAGCCTTAGCCGCTGAATGTTCAGCGCCAGCAGCGAGGCCCGCAGCTGCGGAGAAACGTTTAGCCATTCACGCGTTCTTGGCCCGATAACGCCATCGGCCTCCAGGCCCTGCCAGCGCTGAAAGCGTTTCACGCCCGCCACCAAATCTTCAGAATAGATATGGGCAGGATTACTGAGCGTACCACTTTCTACGTGGCCGGCCTGCTCCGGCGTATTCGCCTGCGGAGTTTGCTCAGCGGGAGAGGCCGAAGGGCTAACCGCGATTTCTTCATCTACGAAGGAAGCCGGGACCGGCGTGGTCGGCACCGCATCGTCATCAGGTTTTGGCGTATCGCTGCCGGGCGTCAGCATATTGGTGCGCTGCAAAATTTCTCTCAGCGCAGGCACATCGTCGCTCAGCTGCCCAGGGCGCAGGCTTTGTCTGTCGGTCAGCTGCGGCCAGGCGCGGTTGTCCGCCAGCAAATCTTTTAACGCCTGGTGCATTAAAGGATACTGTGGATGCTGCGGCGCCAAAGAGGCGACAAAAGCATGCGTGGCGCCATGCTCAATTGCCCGCTGCCACTGGTTAATCACCGATAAGGCAGGAACTTCCAGCTTGTAGGGGACATTGCTGTAAAGCCAGGTTTCGCCTTTAGCCGGCACCGTCGAAGCGAATTGCAGATAGCCAAGCATAGCGTCGGAAAGCACGACGTCTCGTTCCAAACCTGTTACCGCAGGATCGGTTAATAATTTAACCCACTGCGTGAACTGCGGCTGTACGCCGGAAATCGCGACTTCCGCCAGCTGCTGCTGAAACTGCTGCACGGCCTGGCGATCCTGCCACAGAGGCTGCATATGCTGCGTAGCATATAACGATGCCAGCGTTTTAAGATAAAAAGGCCGGTAGCCGTTAGTAAACAGCGACTGTAGCTTTACCTGCGCCTGCGAAGCGGAAACGGCGGCCGAATGCGGCATGGCCGCAGCGGCGGGTACGGCTTGCCCCAGCGCTAACGCCAGGCAGCAGGCCAGGCTAAGCTTTGCAAAATGAGTTCCTGTCAGCAACATCCCTTGCCTCCTGTAGCGGGTCTGAACGATCGACGCCTGAATAATGTTATTAGTATAGAAAAGAAAACGGCGCGCGTATGCAGCGGCGCGCCTGAGAGAGTAATTCGGCGGCACGGATTTTGCTATACGTGCCGCCGATTATTTTGTGCTGTTCGACTCAGGAGGAGAGTTCGGCAGGCTCTGCCGAAATATTGGCAGGCTCGGCCGCGAAGCCGCGCAGGCCAACCACGTGAACGTGCTCGCTGTTGTTGATAACCTTACGCACCAGCTTATAGGTCGTGCCTTTCTCCGGGCTGATATTCTCCGGCGCGGCAATAATCAGCTGCATTTCAAGGCGATCGCACAGTTCAAAAAGCGTGGCGATAGATTTGGCATCCAGACGCGCCGCCTCATCCAGGAACAGCAGGCGACAAGGCGATATATCTTTACCGCGCAGGCGGCGAGACTCTTCTTCCCAGCTTTGCACTACCATCACCAGAATCGACATCCCGGTGCCGATCGCCTCGCCCGTCGACAGCGCCCCGCTTTCCGCGCGCAGCCAGCCATCGGAACCGCGGTTAACCTCCACTTCCATAGAAAGGTAGTTGCGGTAGTCCAGCAGCTCTTCGCCGATAGTTTGCGGCGTGCGCTGTCCCATATCGATCTGCGGATTCAGGCGCTGATAGAGCTTCGCCAGCGCTTCGGAGAAGGTCAGACGCTGGCTCTTGAACAGATCCTGATGCTGTTCGTGCTGCTCTGAAAGCACGTCCAGCAGCGTGGCGTGCGTTTCCCGCACGTTGACGTTCAGCCGCACGCTGTGTACCTGACCAAAGCTGACGCTCTGCAAGCCCTGGTTCAGCTGGCGGATACGGTTCTGCTCGCGCTGGATGGTTTTGCGAATGATGTTCGCCACGCTGCGCGAGCTGATAGCCAGCATCTGCTCACGAGCGGTCAGCTCTTCGCTCAGACGGCTCAGCTCAATTTCCATCTGCTCGATCGCTTCTACCGGATCGTCCGTGCGGATAATATCCTGACGGATACGCTCGCGCAGATGCTGATAAACGGCGATAAAGAACTCAATTTTACGCTCAGGCCGCTTAGGATCTTCCGACTGGCGCAGGATATCACGCAGGTGCTCGTTATCGGCGACCGCCAGACGCAGCGCGCCCAGCGCCTTATCCGACATGGAGCGCAGCTCGTCGCCGCCCAGATAGGCCAGCTCGCGGCGATGCAGACGACGTTCGACTCCGTTATCTTTCACCATGCGCAGAACGGCGACCCAACCGGCTTTGGCGCTGACCACCTGTTCGCGGCTCTGGTGATAATCACGCTCGACGCGCTTCAGTTTTTTCTGCAGCGCGTCCATTTCCGCTTCACAGAAGGTCAGCTGTTTTTCCAGCTGGTTGCGGCGGCTGCGGTTATTGCTCAGCGCCGTATAAAGCTCGTCGCGACGCAGCCGCGCGCGCTCTTCCGCGCTGGCATCCGCCTGCACGCCGATAGCCTGCATTTCCTGCTGGAGCTCCTTCAGCATATCTCGCTTGGCATCATACGAGCTTTTCAGCGAGGCGAGCACCTGGCTGTATTGCGTCAGCTGCGCCTGATGGTTTCTCAGCTGCTCGCGCGCACGTGCACGTTCGGCCTCTGCCTGCTCAAGACGACGACGCAGCTTCTCGTTGAGGTCGCTGTTGCCGTCAAGCATTCCGGCCGAGTCCGCATAGTTGAAATGCGCGCGTCGCTGCACTACTTCGGTGATGGCGAAAGCCTGCTGACGCGCATCGCGCTGCGCCTGCTGCGCCTGCTGATAATCCAGCTTGAGCTGCTCATGCTGTTCCGGGTCGCTTTGCAGCACCGCCACCAGCGGCTCCAGCTTAGCGAGGGCGGCACCGTGCTGCTGCAGGAAGCGTGCGGCTTCCTGCGCTTCGTCCAGGCGCTCCAGCAGCTCTTCGTGACGATCCTGGAGCGTTTCGTCCAGCAGCAGGCTAACGCGCGGCATCAGTCGGTTAAGCTGAGCGACACCCTCTTTCGCCTGGTCAAACTGCTGGCGCTGCTGCTGGTTTTCGCTTTCATGTGAGCTGATGGCGCGCTCAAGCTCGCCGCGGCGGCCGTTCAGCTGACGAATTTCCGCTTCCGGATCCGGCTCGAAGGCCACGCCCAGATGGCCGCCGATAAAGCGGCTGAACGCCTGATGCAGGCGCTGCGTTTTCTGCACGTCGAAGGAGAGCGTGGCGTAGCGTTCCGCCAGCGTTTCGCGCTCGGCACGCAGCAGCTCCAGCTGGTTTTCACGAGCGGCGCGGCCAAACAGCGGGACTTTCGGAAAGCGGGAATAGCGCCACTGACGATCGCCCGCTTTGACCACGACCGCTTTTTGTAACTCTTCAACATTGAAGACGCTGTCGTCGAACGACTGCGGATCCCCTTCGATCAGATAGAGATCTTCCGGGCACTCTTCCAGCCCGTCCAGCTGTTCACGCACCAGCGACAGATCCGGCACCACGATAGCGTGGCGCGCAGGGCCGTACAGCGCGGAGAAGTAAGGCGCGTCCTCAATGGTGACGTCATCATAAATTTCAGAAAGCAGCACGCCGCCGAAACGCTCGGCCAGCTGGTTCAGGCGCGCATCTTCCGATCCGCCCGGCTGGCTCAGCCGATCGATCTGGCTTTCCACCTCGCGTTTGCGGCTGGCGACTTCATCACGCTCAACGGTGGTTTCACGCTCGCGCTCCAGCAGGCGCTGCATATGCTCGGTTACCTGCTGGCCGTTTTCCAGCGCCTCGCCGGTTTGCTCGCGCAGCTGTGTTAAAATTTCCTGCGCGTTCAGCCACTGCGGCGCCTGTCGCGTCAGGCGGGCGATACGTTCACGCACCTGCTCCAGCTCCTGGCGCATCGCCAGACGTCGTTCGCCCGCGTCGGCAACGCTCTCGCCAAGCTGCTCAATGCGCGCTTCCAGCTCATACTGCAATGCTTCCAGCTCTTCTGGCGCGTACTGCTGACCGTGCTTTTTGCAGAACTCGTTCAGCAACCGCTCGGCTTCCTGCTGCTCGCGCAGCCGCTGCTCCATCTCTGAAAGACGCGAGCGCAGCGACTGGAGCTGATCGGCGTGATAGCGCTGATTGCCGGCGTCGCGCAGCAGCTCGCGGCCGGTCTGCCAGGCTTCGCTGCGGCTCACCGGCCCGGCAATACGCGTCACCAGCTCAAACGCCTGCTCGAACTGGCTGTGCGCGGCCTGCGCCACGCTCATTTTCTGCTCCAGCATCAGCAGCCTGTCCGTGGCTTCCTGCTCTTTCGCCCGGAAGGTTTCCTGCCATTCCTGAGCGTTCTCAATAGTCAGCTCGCGGATCTGGCAAATTTCCTGAGCGCGCTGTAAGGCCGCCAGCGCCTGCTGGTATTGAATAGCGCGCGTTTGCTGTACATCCAGCGCCTGCTGATAGTCGGCCAGCTGGCTTTTCAGCTCGTCCACTTCCAGCTCGGCGGCTTCCGCCCGCGCTTCGTTTTCTTCATGGACTTCGCGCGCTTCAGCAACGACCTCGTTCTGCTCTTCCAGACGATAGGTCAGCTCATCGATATCGCCTTCGTAACGCTCGATTTTTTCCTGCTGGCGCATGGCGGTCTGCACCAGGTTAAGGTGATCGCTGGCGCTCTGGTAATCCGTTTCCAGATCGCTTTCCGCCCCGCTATGCTCCGCCAGCTCGCGCGCCATTTCTACATGGCGATACTGCTCGGCGGCCAGCTGTTTACGGCTGCCGAAAAGCTCGCTGCGCTGCAGCATGGCGCCGTCCAGATGAACGCGGCGCTCGTTGGCGTGGCGCATATAGTCGGCGGCCACGTAGCTGGTCGCTTCTGAGATAAGATGCTTAAAGAGATCGCGATCGGACTGCGTTACGCGGATCGCTTCCAGCGTCATCCGGTTTTCACGCAGCGCCGCTTCCATATCCTGGAAAGCCTTACGCACGCCGCCGTTTTCCGGCAGCAGGTAGTCACGCAGCGAGCGCGTAATGGCGCTGGAGATGCCGCCGTACAGCGACGCCTCGATCAGGCGGTAGTATTTGCTGCGATCCGCCGCAGAGCGCAGACGACGCGCCACAATGCCCAGATCGAACATCATCGAGTGGTATTCAGTAATGGAGTTGTACTGCTTAAACTGCACGCTCTCCATCGCTTCGAACTTCTCTTTCAGCTCGCTGAGCGGCAGCACGCGAGCCTGACGAGCGTTAACCGTTTCGGTCAGGATCTCCGTCGGGTTAATGGACGTCGGCAGGCCGTGAATACTGAACGGTCTGATATCCACTTTGCGGTCGCGGCCGGCGATTTGCTGCAGGCGCACGCCGACGATAACGCGCTGGTGCACCGAGTTAACCACGTCCAGCGCCGCATAGCAGACGCCCGGCTTGAGCTTGCCGTGCAGGCCTTTGTCGCGCGAGCCGGAGGTCGCGCCCGCTTCCGTAGTGTTACGAAAGTGCAGCAGCGTCAGATCGGGGATCAGCGCGGTAACGAAAGCGGCCATCGTGGTCGATTTCCCCGCGCCGTTACCGCCGGACAGCGTGGTAACCAGTTCGTCAAGATCGAAGGTTCGGGCAAAAAAGCCGTTCCAGTTAACCAGCGTTAGCGAGCGAAATTTTCCGCGTTCAATCATTCTTCTTCCTCCGCCTGGCCGGCGTCGTTACCCTGCTCTTCTTCGTTCTGGCGGGCCTGGCCGCTTTCCGTAAACATGGCCTCGCCGTCTCTGATCATTCTCAGCTGCGCTTCGCGAGGATCGTCCCCGCTGCGCACGTCGGCGCCAAAGCGGAACACGGATTCGGTGATGCGGAACTTGCTGCTGTCATGGCCCATAAACCACACCATGCCCAGACGACGCAGGCGGCTTAAGGAGGCGCGCATTTTTTCATGCAGCTTCTGACGGTCCAGATCCGAACCGGTTGAGCGCTGGTTTACCAGCTTAAGCAGCTTGCTTTCATCCGCCAGCGTCAGCAGTTCGTCGTACAGCTCCTGCTGGGTGAAGATGCCTTCATTGGCCAGCCGCTCGGGGCTGAGGTAAAGCCAGCACAGGACTTTGCCCACCATCATATCCAGTTCGGAAAGCACCGAGCGCGCAATCAGCGTGGTAGAGCGGGGACGCAGATAGAAAAAGCCTTCCGGCGCGCGGATAAGCTCCACGTTATAGCGCAGATAAAACTCTTCCAGATATTCCTGGTAATCCATCAGAAAAGCGTGGTTGTCCAGCTCCTCAATACCGATATGGCGGCCCGCGCGCAGCTGACTGTCGAGCGCGGGAAACAGCGGGTTAGCCAGCGCCATCGCCAGCTTAACCGGCATCACTTGTTCAATATTTATCGATGACATGCGCCTGTACCTTGGCTCCGTAATCATTAATGGCCTGCCACTCGGCGGGCAGACCGGAAAAATCAGCTTCGGCGACGCCTAAACGCACGGCCTGGTCGACCACGATCCTTGCCACGTCAAAATGGCGGGCGCGGGGATATTGCGCCAGATAGTCGCGCATCACCACGCCCAGATTCAGCGGTTTTTGCTGGGCTTTATAGATGGCCAATGCCTCTTCGATCATGGCGGCCAGCTGCTCGCGAATTTCGCTCAGCTCTTCGTATTCCAGTTCGGCAGGCAGTTCGCCCATCACCTCTTCGTTACGCAGCGTCAGCTCTTCGTCACGCACGTCAAACAGGCGTTCGGCATTGGCATAGGTCAGCGCCCACGGCGCGTCGAAATAGTTTTGCAGCGACTGACGCAGGCGCTGAGCGAAGACGCGGTTTTTATCCATATCAATCGCGGTACGGATAAATTTATGCACGTGGCGGTCGTAGCCAATCCAGAGATCGATGGCCTGCTGGCCCCAGCTGATAATGCGGTCAAGCTTGTTTTGCAGATCGAACACCAGCTTGTCGATAAAGCCGAGGTCGGGACTGCCCAGAGTGGCGTCCTGGATCCGCAGCAGGTTGGCCTGCAGCTTGTCGCCTGCGGCTTCCAGCGTATCCTGCAGTTCGCGCAGCGTGCCGGAGGTTTCATTCAGCAGCATCTCGCAGCTTTCAATCGCCGCGCGCCAGTCTTTGTTGAGCAGCTGCGCGATATCGTCTTTCACCGCCTGCTGCTGCTCATCCATAATGCGCTGGGTGATATCAATGCTGTCAAAAATCTCGGCAACGGAATATTTTAGCGGCGCGAAGACGTTGCGGTGCCAGTGAAAGTCATCGCCGTCTTCATCCGCCGCATCCGCCGCGCGCTTCAGTTCGCTTGCCACGATAGAAAGCTGCATGGAGAGCCGCAGCGTAGAAAACTCACGCTGGCGAATGTAGTAATCGGTGATGCCGATCGCGAGCGGCGTCAGGCGGTAAATGGCCTGCCCTTCAGCCTGTTCGCTGGTAAAGCGATTAAGCAAACGCTGCCGCACCATGTCGTTGATAGCGTTGTTGGCGCGGACGCTGACGGTTTCGCTGGTCTGTTCAAATCCTTCGCTGACGTGACGGAAGGCGTCCGTAAGTTCGCCTTCGCTCATCTCGCCATCCATGCGCTCGCCGTTAAGCGTGGCGACCGCCAGCAAAAAAGCCAGACGTTCGGTAGGCAACGAGACGGAAAAATCATTTTTTCGCGCCCAGGCAACCAGCTCCGGTACTGTCTGGGAAAATTCACTCATGCTTCGTCCTTTATGGGCTTCCGCGCTGTTACGTGGATATAGCGACCCAAACTTAAAAATGGCTCCTGGCGGCAAAAGCGCTTTTCCAGCGCCAGGATCTCGTCAAATCGTTCTGTTTGCTTGTGCTTATCGCGCATATAGTCGTGAAAAACGCGCACGCCGGCTTTGCTTTCGACGGTGAAGCCGATCTCCGCCAGCCAGCGATAGACCTGCTCCGGGTCGCGCGGATAGTCCGGCGACAGGGTTTTACGTTTGCGCTTGCGCAAATCGGCCTGCATATAGCCAAAGTTGCCCAGCACCAGCGTCTGCATCATCAGCCCGTTGAGGTTGTAAAACATCAGCGAGAGCACGCCGCCGGGCGCCAGCGTATCGTAAAGCGCGGCCAGCACCGCTTCCGGCTCGGCAACCCATTCAAGCACAGCGTGAAACAATACCAGATCGACAGGCTGAACCAAATGCTGACCGACTTCCTGCGCGCTGATTTGTCTGAATTCCATGTGGTCGCTCACACCTTGCTGGCTGGCGTTAAGGCGCGCGCGCTGCAGCATTTCTTCGGATAAATCGCATAGCAGAACCTGATGGCCAAGGCTCGCCAGCCCACAGCTGATTTGGCCTTCGCCGCCGCCCGCATCCAGCACGCTCAGCGGCCTTTGCGGCAGCGTCGCCAGAATCGCCTCCAGCTCCTGCCAGGCGATGGCCTGGCGAATGCGGCCTTTGGTGGTGCCGTAGATATTCTGCGAAAATTTTTCCGCGATATCATCAAAGTTGCGATCCTGCATAAGCGGGCTCCGGGCTGGGCAAAAGGGTGAATCCGGCGGCTATTTTGGCATACACTGAGGGAGAATGAACCTTTCCGTCACTGCTTCGCTTTCGGGTGGCGTTTTTTCGGACAAAAGGAAGCTGTTTTTATGCTTTTTACGCTTAAAAAAGCGATTGGCGGCCTGCTGATGCCCTTGCCGCTGCTGCTGTTAGTGATGGCGGTCGGGCTTTTTCTGCTCTGGCGCAGCCGCTGGCAAAAAACCGGGAAAATTATACTCTCTTCTGCCTGGCTAATCTTGTTATTGATCAGCCTTCAGCCTGTTGCTGATAGCCTGCTGTCCCCTGTTGAGAACCGTTTCGCTACGTGGCAGGAGAGCCGGAAGGTGGACTACGTTGTGGTGCTGGGCGGCGGCTATACGTGGAATCCGCAGTGGGCGCCGGGATCGAATATGATCGGCAACAGTTTGCCAAGGCTGGTGGAAGGGATCCGTTTGTGGCGTGAAAATCCAGGATCGACGCTGATCTTTACCGGCGCGGCCGCGCAGAACAATCCCGTCAGCTCAGCGGAAGTCACGGCCAGAGTGGCGCAGTCATTGGGCGTACCGCGCAGCGCCATCATTACGCTGGATAAGCCGCGCGATACGAGCCAGGAAGCGCGGGAGGTGGCTAAAGTGGTTGGCCGCCGCCCTTTCCTGCTGGTGACCTCCGCCTCGCATCTGCCGCGCGCCATGCTGTTTTTTCAGCAGCAGGGGCTGGATCCGCTGCCCGCGCCGGCTAATCAGCTGGCTATCGCTTCGCCGCTGAACGCGTGGGAGAAAGCCATTCCCTCCTCGCTGTGGCTTGGTCACAGCGAGCGCGCCATCTATGAGACGCTGGGACGACTCTGGCAAAAGATAACGTCGCCTTCACTCAAGCCAGGGCAGCAGGGAGCGAGCGGCTAAATCGAAGCGGGCGCGGTTGAAACGGCCGGTATGGATCAGCCGATCCGCTTCTTCCCACAGCATATAGAGCCAGCGTCTGGCGATAAATCCTTCCGCGACGGGCGCCTGTTGCAGATAGCGGAACAGCAGCGCTTCCGCCGGGCCTTCCTCACTCAGGCGAAACAGCTCGTATTCACGCGGCGCCCAGAGCGTTCTGCCGGGATTGATCATCGACAGCAGCTGGTCGCTCCAAGCCTCCTTCAGCATATTGCTGAGCGACAGGTTGCCGTGCACCAGCACGCAGGGATCGTCGAAGTCGTCAAAAAGCGCGCAGAGGTTCTGGCGACAGCGAAAGAGAAAACGGTGATCTTTCATCGTCAGCCGCTCCGGGCGCATATAGCTCAGCGTTGACCACCACACCTCAACCCGCTGTTTATACCAGGCGGGCCAGTTATTCTCCTGCGTGCTGTCTACCGTACCGACCAGACCGTGGCTGTCGATGCGATGCCAGGCCAGCAGCGCGGCGACGATCTGATCCTGCAGCTGCTGCCAGCGAGCCGGCGTACGGGTGGGTGCTTCGACCGAAACGCCGCCCATGCGCTCAATCAGCAGGATCTCATGCTGCGGCGGCAGCTGGCTGACGATCAGCCCGTATACCGTCGGCATACGCACGGTGCTTTCGCGCGCCAGCATCGACAGCTTATAGCCTTCCTGCGAGGCGATTCCTTTGGTATTGAAGTATTTTGCCATCAGCGGCAGAGAGTGGCCTTTCCCATCGTAAAGCGAGTAGAGGCTGGCATAAGGCTGTTCGCTGATACATTCGAGACGGCTTAGCGTCTCACCCAGCACTATCGAAAGTTCTGAACGAAGATGTTCCATCTGCTGCTCCTGATCGCAAGCGAAGTCGGATTGCCGTTTTTTTCCTGGTAATAGCAAGAAGCAGAGAACCAGGGCCGCTGCCGGCCCTGAAAATAGTTACTGCATGGCTGCCCGCACACGTTCCAGATCTTCCGGTGTATCAACACCCGCGCCCGGAACGGCCTGCGCCACGTCAACATGGATTTTTTCGCCGTACCACAGTACCCGCAGCTGTTCGAGCAGCTCAATCTGCTCCAGCGGGCTGGTCTGCCAGCTGACATAGCGGCGGATAAAGCCGGCACGATAGCCGTAAATGCCGATATGGCGCAGAAAATGATCGCCAATCGCCTGCTGCGAAACGGCAAACCGCTCGCGGTCCCACGGGATGGTCGCGCGCGAAAAATAGAGCGCGTTGCCCTGCGCATCCCTGACCACCTTCACGGCGTTAGGGTTAAACGCTTCTTCCGCTGACTCGATTGGTACCGCCAGCGTCGCCATACCTACGCTGCTTTTCGCCAGATTATCCGCTACCTGCCGGATGATGACCGGCGGGATCATCGGCTCATCGCCCTGCACGTTGACGATCACCGTCTCGTCAGGGAAACGGTATTTCTCAATCACCTCGGCCAGCCTTTCCGTGCCGGACTGATGATCGGCTCGCGTCATGCAAACTTCGCCGCCCGCTGCTTCTACAGCACGCGCGACGTCATTATTATCCGTAGCGACAATCACGCGCTCGGCTCCTGATTCACGCGCGCGTTCCATAACATGCACGATCATCGGCTTGCCGTGGATATCGACCAGCGGTTTTCCGGGCAGCCTGGTGGAAGCGTAGCGCGCCGGAATAATTGCGACGAAACTCATGGATGCGTCTCTTCCAGCGTCAGCGAGCGCGCTTCCGTTTCAAGCAGAACGGGGATGCCGTCACGCACCGGATAAGCCAGCCCGTCAGGCTTGCAGATAAGTTCCTGACGATCTTTATTGTAATACAGCTTACCGTGACAAACCGGGCAAGCAACGATTTCAAGCAAACGATGATCCATGGTGTCTCCCTGGTGGATCCGATCAGACAGAACGTTAGAATATCATAGCTCGCGGTTGAGCGGTTAACCTCCCCGTCGGCTTAAAGCGCCCATTCTTTTGGCCAGATCGCGGCCAGTTCCGCAGGCAGGTTTAGCAGATGTACTTTTTGCGCGCCCTGCCAGCGGGCAAAACGGCTGATGGCCTGCTGAAGATCGGTCAGCAGCCCGGCGGTGATCCTCACGCCCGGCTCCAGCCACAGTTGCCTGATCAGCAAAACTTTTTCTTTGCGCTGCATTTTGGCATCCAGCCGCCCTTTTAGCGCGCCGCGATGCAGTATCGGCAAAACAAAGTAGCCATACTGCCGCTTCGCTTCCGGCGTATAGCACTCCAGACGATAGGCGAAGTTAAACAGTTCCAGCGCCCGCTTGCGATCCCACACCACCGGATCGAAAGGCGACAGCAGCGCAGTATGCGTGGCCTGGCTTTTTTGCTCCAGCATCGGCAGCTGTGAGTGATGGAGATAGCACTGCCCTAACGTTTCGACCTCCACCGGCACTACCGTGCCCGCCTCAATCCACTCTGCCAGCTGCTCTTTTACCGGCGCACGCTTCAGCCGATAGTAATCTGCCAGCCACTCGGCCCGGAAAAGCCCCAGACTTTGCGCGCTGTTGTACAACATTTGCCTGACCGCCTCTTTCTCTTCCAGCGCGTGCAGCGCATCATCCCATTCCGGCAGCACCCGCTGACGAAGGTCATAAACCCGCTGGAAATTACGCCGTTCGACCACCATCAATTCCCCGGCGGTAAATAAGTTTTCCAGATGGCGCTTGTGCGGTTTCCACGCCCACCAGCCGGACTGCTGGCCCGGCGGCGCGGCGAAGTCGGCCGATCTTACCGGCCCGTGATCTTTGATATGCGCCAGCAGCTGCGCGACCTCCTGCTGCCGCGTCTCTGCCCATGCGCCGTTATATTTCCAGCCCATAGCCTGCGGCGAAAGCATACGGTGGCGCAGCAGCGGATAATCCTCAGCAGGAATAAAACAGGCCTCATGCGCCCAGTATTCAAACAGCCTGCCGGTAGCCAACGCCTCTTCCAGCCACGCGGACGGATAGTCGCCAAGTCGGCTGAACAGCACCAGATAAGGGCTGCGGGCTACTACATGGATAGTGTCGATTTGCAGCAGGGACATTTGCCGCACGCAGTTGATCAGATCGGTAAATTGCGCCTTTCGCTGGGGCGGACGAAGCAGCCCCTGAGCGGCAAGATGAATATGGCGGGCCTGAATTAGTGAGAGAGAAATCGACATAATGCACCTGTATTCACATAGTGCATTCAGTTTAGCGAGTTATTTTTGCGTAAGGGCAATAATGCGGTTCAGCAGCGCGTCAGCCCGATCCGTCGGTAGCGCCGCGTCCACCGGCAGATACCACCAGTTAGCCGCGGCAAAGCGGCTGGCTTTAACCGCATCCTTCTCCGTCATCAGCAGCGCCTGGTGTGCAGTCGCCAGCGGGGCCAGCTGCGCCTCGCTGTAGGCCTGGTGATCGGCGAAAGAGACTTCCTTAATCGGGATAACGCCCAGCTGACGCAGCGTGGCAAAAAAACGCGGCGGATGACCGATACCTGCCATAGCGACTACGTCGCCAAGCGATGCCGCAGGGCGGGTTTCGCCGGTTTGCAGATTGACAGCAAGGCCGGGCGTCAGGCGCATCGCTGTTTCATCAGCCAGCGCCGCGCCGCCGTTAGTAATGACCGCGTCCACCGTTTGCAGGCGTGATGCCCGCTCGCGCATTGGACCGGCCGGCAGCCACCAGCCGTTGCCAAATCGACGCTGACCATCAATAACGACTATTTCAAAATCTCTGGCCAGCGCGTAATGCTGCAGGCCGTCGTCGGTGATAATAATATCCACCTCGCCCTGCGCCAGCAGCGCCTGCACGGCGTCTTTACGGCGGGGTGAAACGGCCACCGCCGCGCCGGTGCGGCGATAGATCAGTATCGGTTCATCACCCGCCTCGCTAGTGGTCGTATTGCCATCAAGCACCAGCGGATAAGCTTCCGCTTTACCGCCGTAGCCTCTGGATACCACGCCGGGGCGCAGACCACGCTGCTGCAGTGCCTGCACCAGCCAGATCACCACCGGCGTTTTGCCGTTGCCGCCAGCCGTCAGATTCCCGACCACGACCACGGGCACCGGCGCGCGCCAGGCCTTTCGCCAGCCCTGACGATAGCTAAAGCGGATCAGGCTGGTGATCAGCCCGTACAGCCAGCTGAACGGCAGCAGCAGCCGCCAGAGGCCGGACCGACCGCTCCAGAGGCGCTCAATCATTGACCAAACTGCATTTTATGAAGCTGAGCATAGGCACCCTGGCGCGCTAACAGCTCGGTATGGCTGCCGCGCTCCACGATATGGCCATCCTCAACCACAACGATTTCATCTGCCTTTTCAATAGTGGAGAGGCGATGCGCAATAACCAGCGAGGTACGGTTTTTTTGCAGCTCATCCAGCGCTGACTGAATAGCGCGCTCCGACTCGGTATCCAGCGCGGAAGTAGCCTCATCCAGGATCAGGATCGGACAGTCACGCAGCAGCGCGCGGGCAATGGCAATACGCTGGCGCTGGCCGCCGGAAAGCAGCACGCCATTTTCACCGATGACCGTATCCAGGCCGTTATCCATTTTACTGATAAAGTCCATAGCGTGCGCCATCGTTGCCGCTTTTTCGATATCTTCCCGGCTGTACTGCTCGTTGCGGGCGTAGGCGATATTATTGGCTACCGTGTCGTTAAACAGATGCACGTTTTGCGAGACTAAAGCGACCTGATTTCGCAGCGAGCTGAGCGTATATTCACGCAGATCGTGACCATCCATCAGAATTTCGCCCTGCTGGATATCGTAAAAACGCGTCATCAGGCTGGCAATCGTGGATTTACCCGATCCAGACCGTCCCACCAGCGCAACGGTTTTGCCCTCCGGGATCGCCAGGTTGATATTATGCAGCGCAGGCGTTTCGCGTCCCGGATAGGTAAAGGTCACATTGCGGAACTCCACATCGCCGCGAGCGCGCTCAATCACGCGCGTGCCCGTATCAACTTCCTGCTCGCTGTCGAGAATGGAGAAAAGCGTCTGGCAGGCGGCCATGCCGCGCTGGAACTGGGCGTTAACGTTCGTCAGCGATTTTAGCGGGCGCATCAAACCAAACATAGAGGTAAAGACGACGGTAATCGTGCCCGGTGTCAGCGTTGCCATTACGCTTGGGAAGCTGGCAGCATACAGAACAAAAGCCAGCGC
Organism: Erwinia plantamica; assembly: GCF_043420595.1. Classification (NCBI taxonomy): domain Bacteria; kingdom Pseudomonadati; phylum Pseudomonadota; class Gammaproteobacteria; order Enterobacterales; family Erwiniaceae; genus Erwinia; species Erwinia plantamica. Next base: position 22,135 of record NZ_JBGCUC010000017.1, on the reverse strand, counting down.
CAGCGAAGCGATAAGCTGAATAATAGGATCGGACACGGAAGAAGCGGAAACCAGTTTCATCCCCTGCTGACGCATCCGATTGCTGACGCGGTCAAAACGCTGGGTTTCGATTTGCTGTCCGCCAAAGATCAGCACTTCTTTATGCCCTTTCAGCATCTGTTCTGCGCTGGTGGTCACCTGGCCCATGGTGTTTTGCATGCTTTTGCTGATATTACGAAAGCGTTTTGACACCATACGGATTGCAAAGGAGACGACCGGCGCCAGCAGGATCAGGATTAGCGACAGCTGCCAGCTGTAGTAAAACATCATAATAAACAGGCCGATAATGGATGCGCCTTCGCGCACTACCGTTACCAGCGCGCTGGAAGACGATGAGGCGACCTGTTCGGAATCATAAGTAATGCGCGACAGCAACGTGCCGGTAGATTGCTGATCGAAGAAAGCGACCGGCATCCCCATCATATGGCTGAAAAGACGCCGACGCATCGACATCACCACATTCCCCGATACCCAGGAGATGCAGTAGCTTGAGATATAGCTTGATATGCCGCGTACCAGCATCAGGCCGATAACGGCGAGGGGCATCCAGACCAGTACGGAGGAGTCCGCTTTACCAAAACCATCGTCCAGCAGCGGCTTAAGTAAGGACATCATCAGCACGTCGCCCGCTGCGTTAATAATAAGAGCAACGGAGGAGACGGCCAGCCCCGGTTTAAAGGGTTTGATCATCGGCCAGAGGCGTCGAAAGGTCTGCCAGGTGGAGAGATCTTTGTCCTGATGCATGTGTTAACCAGCTTCCAATTGAAATAGCCGCTCATTCTAACTGGAATAACGTGTTACGCCAAACCACTGATGGTACCAACGGGGCATTATTTGCGCTCTTAAGCTTAAAACACGCCAGTTATCCTTAGAAAATTCTACGCTGATTTGCCCTGCCACAGCCGTGTCGTACCAGCTGTAATTGTTCTTCAGATAGCGGGTAATTATCCTTTCCGCCGGTAGCTTCCAGGCGCTATAGCGGGCAGCGGAAGCCAGCGCGGCCTGGCCAGCCACCCTTCGCAGCAGGGGCGGCGAAGACGACGTTCCACTACCGTGATGCGGCACCTGTAATAGATCCGCCCGTAACGCTTCACCATAGCGCCTGACAAGCTGTAGCTCTGCGGGCGTCTCAATATCCCCGGTCAGCAAAACCCGCCATTTACCATCCGTCACCATTACGACGCAGGACTGATTATTACCGTGCTCTTTCTGCGGTCGCTCCGGCCAGAGAACCTGAAAATTTAACGTCTGCCAGCGCCAGTTTTGGCCCTGATAGCAGGGTAAATGTCCCGATACGCCCAAATCGCTGTGGATTTTCGCTGCGGGAAACGCCTTGTGCAGGCTTTCCAGGCCGCCGATATGGTCGAGATGGCCGTGGCTTAAGATAATGTGTTGTAGGCTTATGCCCTGCCAGCGAAGCCAGGGAATAATCTGGCTTGAGGCCGCGTCGCCCCCTGCCCATCTGTTGCCGGTATCATACACAACCGCATTTCCCCGCTGCGAAATTACTACGGCCAGTCCATGACCGATATCCAGCATATCCATACGCCACTCTGGCTGCCTGACGTGCAGCCGCCAGCACAGCAGCGCCAGACATAAGCTGGCCAGCGTCAAAGGGGAACTTCGCCACCAGTGAAAGCGCCAGGCAAAGAGCAGCAGCAGGCACACGGGACTGAGCCATAATGCCTGCTGGCTGACGGTAAGCCAGCCGTCGGGCAGCTGCCGTAAGGGATAAAAAACCAGCGCCAATGAGCGATCCGCCGCCCACCAGAGCAGCTGGCTTAGCGATGCGACAGGCAGCGATAAAACGGCGCCAAGGATCAGCGGTACCGTAAGCAACGTGACCAGCGGCACTGCCCACAGGTTAGCCAGCAGCGCGCTGACGCTCACGCCGTGAAAAATAAAGATCTGTAGCGGCATCAATAATAAAAACAGCCCGGTCTGTAAGTGCAGCAGCTGTAACGGCAGCCAGCGTTTTTTCCCGATAAAGCGTCCGGAAAGCGGAAACCATTGATACCAGAGAAGTAACCCGGCGACGGCAACAGCTGACAACCATAAGCTGTCCGACAAAATGCTTAAGGGATCGAAAAACAAAATAGCACCGATACACAGCCGCCAAACCTGCCAGCCGCTACAGTTACGCCCCTTCAGGCGCAGCAGGCTCCAGCTAAGCAGCGCCACTATCGCCCGCAGCGCCGGAGGGCTTCCGCCGGAAAGCCAGCAGTAGATCAGCGCCAGCGCGATGCCGCTAAACAGGGGAAAACGATACTCTATCCAGCTGGCGCGGAAGCAAGGCTGGAAAATTCGCGCTATCAGCCAGCCTACGCTCGCAGCCAGGCCTATATGCATGCCTGAAATCGCCATCAAATGCGCCGTCCCGGTCTCCCTCAGCAACGCTTTTGTCTCGCTGCTTAGTTCGCTACGTTCACCAAACGTCAACGCCAGGATAACGCTATGCCAGGGCAAGGCGGCGAAATAGTCACGACTTTTCTGCATGACTTTTTCACGCCAGCCACAGCGGCTGTCGACAATCTGCCATGTCAGCGCCCTGCCCGTCAGCGGCGTGCTGACAGCCAGCGCGAAACGTTGCGCATCGAAGCCGCCCTCGTTAAGGCGCGCATGCACGGGCCGCAGCCTGAGCTTCATACGCCAATGCTGGCCCGGACAAAACGTTTGGGTACCCGGTATAGCGATCAGGGCGTAAACAGGTGGAAAAAGACGTTTCTCCGCCACGCTTTCAATGCGTATTTTGACGCGTTGCGACTGCGGCTGTAGCTGTTCAATGCCCACTACGGCTTCAACAGGAGCCGCTGAGAGAAAGGCGGTTTGTTGTAGAAGCGTTTTTGCCGGGATAACGGCCCAGATAAAAAGCAGCAGAACCAGGGCACTTTCTCTTAACCAGCGCTGTCGGGTTATCAACAGGAGCGCAATCAGCCCCAGCAAAAGCTGGATGGCGGCTGTATCAGGCAGCGCCCACAACCAACAAAGCGGCAGCGCTGCGATAATCATCCACAGCGAGAGTCGGCTAAGGCTACAGGACATAATGCTACCTCCGTTACGCATGACGGAAGTCTGACGGGGTTTCATTACGGGCGCAGCCAGCATTTCTCAGTCTTCAGAAACGTAGCGCAACATTTTTATCAGGTTGCAGAAAGCAATACAGGGTTTGCGAGGAGGCTCTGGTTAATCCACTATCGGACTGGATCCAGCTATGCTGCAGGCAAAAAAAAACGACACCGAAGTGTCGTTTTATTGCGTGGTAATGCGAAACCTTAGCCGTAGATATTCGCGCGATCGCGTAATTCCTTGCCCGGTTTGAAGTGCGGAACGTATTTACCTTCCAACTCAACCTTGTCACCCGTTTTAGGGTTACGACCGGTACGGGGAGCGCGATAGTGCAAAGAAAAACTGCCGAAGCCCCGGATTTCGATGCGTTCGCCCTGGGCCAGCGTAGTGGCCATGTGCTCAAGCATCTCTTTTACCGCATCCTCAACGACTTTCGCCGGAATATGAGAGTGCTGGCCAGCAAGTCTTTCAATCAGTTCTGACTTGGTCATAAATCCTCCGGTTAATCCCTGTTGGAAAAAGCTTTGGCAATCACGGCTGGTTCAGGGCAGCTTAAGCCGCCCTGATGCAAGCGCAATTACTCGCCTTTAGCTGCTTTAAATGCTTCAGCCATAGCGTTAGAGAAGTTGCCTTCTTCCTGTTTGGTGTTAACAGTATTAATAGCTTCTTTCTCGTCAGCCTGGTCTTTAGCACGAACAGACAGGCTCACTACGCGGTTTTTGCGATCCACGCCAGTGAACTTAGCTTCAACGTCGTCGCCAACGTTCAGAACCAGCGTAGCGTCTTCTACACGGTCGATTGAAGCTTCAGAAGCGCGCAGGTAACCCTCAACGCCGTCTGCCAGTTCAACTGTAGCACCTTTAGCGTCAACTGCAGTTACTTTACCGTTAACAATGGCACCTTTCTTGTTCAGAGAGATGTAGTTGTTGAACGGATCTTCTGCCAGCTGCTTAACGCCCAGGGAGATACGCTCGCGCTCTGCGTCAACCTGCAGAACCACAGCAGCGATTTCGTCGCCTTTCTTGTATTCACGAACTGCTTCTTCTCCGGTAGCGTTCCAGGAGATGTCAGACAGGTGAACCAGGCCGTCGATGCCGCCGTCCAGGCCGATGAAGATACCGAAGTCAGTGATTGACTTGATTTTACCTTCAACACGGTCGCCCTTGTTGTGGGTTTCTGCGAACTGCTGCCATGGGTTAGATTTGCACTGCTTCAGACCCAGGGAGATACGACGACGTTCTTCGTCGATGTCCAGAACCATAACTTCAACAACATCGCCCACGTTAACAACTTTAGACGGATGAATGTTTTTGTTGGTCCAGTCCATTTCTGAAACGTGCACCAGGCCTTCAACGCCCTCTTCGATTTCAACGAAGCAGCCGTAGTCGGTCAGGTTGGTTACACGACCAGTCAGGCGGGTGCCTTCCGGGTAACGCTTAGCGATTGCGACCCATGGATCTTCGCCCAGCTGTTTCAGACCCAGAGAAACACGGGTACGTTCGCGGTCGAACTTCAGCACTTTAACAGTGATTTCGTCGCCAACGTTGACAATTTCGCTTGGGTGCTTAACGCGTTTCCAGGCCATGTCAGTGATGTGCAGCAGGCCGTCAACGCCGCCCAGATCAACGAATGCACCGTAGTCAGTGAGGTTCTTAACGATACCTTTAACTTCCATGCCTTCCTGCAGGTTTTCCAGCAGCTGATCGCGCTCTGCGCTGTTTTCGGATTCGATAACCGCACGACGTGAAACCACCACGTTGTTACGTTTCTGATCCAGCTTGATTACTTTGAATTCAAGCTCTTTGCCTTCCAGGTGCAGCGTGTCGCGTACTGGACGAACATCAACCAGGGAACCTGGCAGGAACGCACGAATACCGTTCAGCTCAACTGTGAAGCCACCTTTCACTTTGCCGTTGATAACACCGGTAACAGTTTCAGCATCTTCGTAAGCTTTTTCCAGCGTGATCCAGGCTTCATGACGCTTAGCTTTCTCACGGGACAGCAGGGTTTCACCGAAGCCGTCTTCCACTGCGTCCAGAGCAACGTCAACTTCGTCGCCTACCTGGATTTCCAGTTCGCCGGCTGCGTTCTTGAACTGCTCTGCAGGAATTGCAGATTCAGATTTCAGACCCGCATCAACCAGAACTACGTCTTTGTCGATAGAGACAACAACGCCACGAACGATGGAACCCGGGCGGGTTTCGATTGTTTTTAAGGATTCTTCAAATAGTTGAGCAAAAGATTCAGTCATATTGATAATCTTCAGGATTCTTCAATTTAACGTCCACCTGACATCCTGCCGGGTGGGGTTGTTTCACATGCCCTGTGATATCCATATCAAAGGGTTAAAAAAATCGGTTCTGCGATGCTACTGCGGCAGAGAAAGTTTTTCGCGCGCATAATTCAGAGCAGTTTCAATCACCTGCTCGATTGACATGCTGGTTGAATCCAGCACTAACGCGTCTTCTGCCGGTCTTAACGGTGCGATAGCACGGTTGCGATCGCGATCGTCACGCTCTTTTATCTCAGATAAAAGGCGTTCAAAGTTAACACTAAAGCCCTTCTCCTGCAACTGTAGCATACGGCGATGCGCACGCTCTTCAGGGCTGGCATCCAGAAAAATCTTTACCTGGGCGTCCGGAAAAACCACCGTACCCATATCTCGTCCATCCGCAATAAGGCCTGGCGCTTCCCGGAATCCCCGCTGACGGCGCAGCAGCGCTTCACGTACGCGCGGGAAAGCGGCGACTTTCGAGGCCGTATTGCTGACATCCTGAGTGCGAATTTCGCTTGAGACGTTTTCGCCCTCAAGGATGACTTCCATCTCGCCATCGCTGGGCACAAAGCGAACATCCAGATGCGCCGCGATAGGGACCAGCGCCTCTTCAGAAGTCATGTCTACCTGATGGTGTAACGCGGCCAGCGCCAGCACGCGATAAATAGCGCCTGAATCCAACAGATGCCAGTTTAATGCCTCAGCCATTGCCTTGCACAAGGTCCCTTTACCGGCTCCGCCTGGACCATCAATGGTGATCACCTGGGCTATAGGCGTCATGTCGTTCTCCTGTTGGTGGAATGCCTGCTTAACCTGCTCAGGCAAATAACGACGCATATTATACGCTGCTCTACTGACGATCGTTACCCCTTAAGCGTAGACGGGCTGAAATTAATCGAGAACCGCAAAAGGATTTCCCAGGCAACCAATGCCAGGAGCGTGAAGCAGATCGCAACCCGCTGCACAGGTATGCAGCGGGGGCGTTCGTTATGCCGGCTGGCTGAGACGTGCAAACTGCTCGAAATAATCCGGGAAGGTCTTGGCCGTGCATTTCGGATCGAGAATGGTCACTGGCGTAGCAGACAAGGCCACCAGCGAGAAGCACATCGCCATACGGTGATCGTTGTAAGTGCCGATTTCAGCATACTGAATAGTTTCAGGCGGCGTGATGCGAATATAGTCATGCCCTTCTTCGACTTCAGCACCAACTTTACGCAGCTCGGTCGCCATTGCCGCAAGACGATCGGTTTCTTTCACGCGCCAGTTGTAGATATTACGCATTACCGTAGTGCCTTTGGCAAACAGCGCCGCCGTGGCGATAGTCATCGCCGCGTCCGGAATATGGTTCATATCCAGATCGATAGCGTTCAGTTCGCCGCGCGTGCAGGCGATATAGTCGTCGCCCCATTCAATAACCGCGCCCATTTTTTCCAGCACGTCGGCAAAATGAATGTCGCCCTGCATACTTTTTCGACCGATACCGGTGACTTTAACCGTACCGCCTTTGACTGCGGCCGCTGCGAGGAAATAGGAGGCGGAAGAGGCATCGCCTTCCACCAGATAATCGCCTGGCGAGGTATAGTTCTGATTGCCCCTGATACGAAATACAGCGTAATTATCGTTTTCTACCGTGACGCCAAAGGTCTGCATCAGGTTCAGGGTAATATCGATATAAGGTTTTGAAACCAGCTCGCCCTTAATGGCAATGGTCGTGTTTTGTGGAGCCAGCGGCGCGGTCATCAGCAGCGCGGTCAGGAACTGGCTGGAGACGCTACCGTCGACGGCCACTTCGCCCCCGCTGAAGCCGCCTTTGATATGCAGCGGCGGATAATCCGTCTGTTCAAGATAGTCGATCTGCGCGCCGCCCTGGCGCAACGCATCGACCAGATGACCAATCGGACGTTCTTTCATCCGCGGCTCTCCGGTCAGCACAATATCGTTAGCACCCAGGCAAAGCGCGGCGGCCAGCGGGCGCATCGCCGTCCCGGCATTGCCTAAAAAAAGCTCCAGCGGCTGCGTCGACCGCAGAGGGCCGCCCTGACCAGTCACTTCACACTCTGTGCGGTCTTCAGAAAGCGTAAAGCTTACGCCCAGCGCTTTTAGCGCGTTCAGCATATGACGCACGTCATCACTGTCCAGAAGGTTGGTCAGACGAGTAGTGCCTTTTGCCAGCGCAGCGAGCAGCAAAGCGCGATTTGAGACGCTTTTGGAACCAGGTAGGTTAACGGTACCTTCTACACGCGCGACGGGTTGTAAAGTCAGGGATTCCTGCATGTGAGACTTCTTCTCCAGATAAAATGCAACAAAACCCCGCACCGGGCGAGGTTTTACTATCAAAACCGTACCGGCTAATTAACCGTGACGACGTTCAAAATCAGTCATAAATTCGGTTAGCGCTTTAACGCCTGCCAGCGGCATAGCATTGTAAATTGAAGCGCGCATTCCGCCTACGGCACGATGACCTTTTAACGCATGCAGGCCAGCCGCGAATGATTCTTCGAGGAAAACCTTATCCAACGCTGCATCAGCCAGCTGGAAAGGCACATTCATGCGCGAGCGGTTAGCGTGAGCCACATCGTTACGGTAAAAATCACTGTTATCAATGATACCGTAAAGCAGATCGGCTTTAGCCTGATTCCGCTTGTCCATTTCCGCTACGCCGCCCTGTTCTTTCAGCCATTTAAAGACCAGGCCGGAAAGATACCATGCAAAAGTCGGCGGCGTGTTAAACATGGAGTCGTTTTCGTTTAATACCGTGTAATCAAGGATTGACGGCAGCGCTTTCTGGGCTTTGCCCAGCAGATCTTCACGTACGACTACCAGCGTCAGACCAGCCGGTCCAATGTTCTTCTGCGCACCGGCATAAAGGACGCCATAGCGGTTAATATCCAACGGACGGGAAAGAATAGTGGAAGAGAGATCGGCCACGGCAATCTTATCGCCGAAGTCCGGCTCTTCATTAATAGCAACACCGTCAATGGTTTCGTTTGGACAATAGTGAACATAGGCTGCTTCATCTGAAAGCGCCCACTGGCTCATAGGCGTAATAGCGCGTAGCCCATCAACGGTTGTTTTCACGTCAATGACGTTAGGCGTACAGTATTTTTCCGCCTCTTTAATCGCGCTGTGCGCCCAGTAGCCGCCGTCGGCATAGTCTGCCGTACTCTGGCTGCCCAACAGGTTCATCGGAACGGCGGCAAACTGCGCGCGCGCGCCGCCGTGACAGAATAATACTTTGTAATTTGAGGGGATTTTCAGCAGATCGCGAAAATCTTTTTCCGCTTCCACGGCCACCTGCGTAAATTCCTTGCTGCGGTGGCTGATCTCCATCACGGAAGTTCCTGAACCCTGCCAGTTGCAGAGTTCCTGTTCGGCACGACGTAGCACTTCTACCGGCAGCATTGCTGGACCGGAGCTAAAATTGAAAACCTGGCTCATTTCCCCTCACCACTTTCAGATCAATCGATTTCGAGTCTGCTACCGGTTTTATCATTGCCACCCTGGCGCTGCAATGTTTAATCGGATCAGCCGACCAGTTATGCGGCCTGCGCCGCAACAGCTTGTAGCGTGAAATATAGTGACCACGATATTTTGTGAGGCGTCTTCCGGTTAGCTTTTTTTATGGCCGATCTGCACAGGCAAAAATGCCACAATAGCCGGGTAAAACAGTTCGTCGGATAGCGAATGGTCGGGAAACCCCGTATCATGGCGCGTTTTCGGCACAACCCAAAAACGAGTGGGCACTATGACGCAAACTTATATTCCAGGCAAAGACGCCGCACTGGAAGATTCCATCGCACGCTTTCAGCAAAAATTACAGGATTTTGGCTTCCATATTGAAGAGGCCTCCTGGCTGAATCCGGTTCCTCATGTATGGTCGGTCCATATTCGCGACCGCGACTGCCCGCTCTGCTTCACCAACGGTAAAGGCGCCAGCAAAAAAGCGGCGCTGGCTTCGGCATTGGGTGAATATTTTGAGCGTCTGTCGACCAACTATTTCTTTGCTGATTTTTGGTTAGGTAACGCGATCGCCAACGGCGATTTCGTGCATTATCCTGACGAAAAATGGTTTCCGCTGCCGGATGACGACAGCCTGCCGGAAGGCATTCTTGATGCGCGACTGAAGGCGTTTTACGATCCTGAGCAGGCACTTAGCGCCAGCGATTTGATCGATCTGCAGTCCGGCAATGCCGCACGCGGCATCTGCGGCCTGCCGTTCACGCGTCAGTCCGATGGGCAAACGGTTTATATTCCGATGAACATCATCGGTAACCTCTACGTCTCTAACGGCATGTCGGCAGGCAACACGGCCAACGAAGCGCGCGTTCAGGGCCTTTCTGAAGTCTTCGAGCGCTATATTAAAAACCGCATTATCGCCGAATCTATCAGTCTGCCGGCCATCCCGCAGGAGGTACTTAACCGCTATCCGGGCGTAGTGGAGTCCATTGCTAAACTGGAAGCTGAAGGCTTCCCAATCTTTGCTTACGACGCTTCACTGGGCGGCAACTATCCGGTTATTTGCGTGGTGCTCTTCAACCCGCAAAACGGTACCTGTTTTGCTTCATTCGGCGCGCATCCTGATTTTGGCGTGGCGCTGGAGCGTACCGTGACAGAACTGCTGCAGGGACGCGGGCTGAAAGATTTGGATGTCTTTACGCCGCCAACCTTTGATGATGAAGAAGTCGCCGAGCACGCTAATCTGGAAACGCACTTTATCGATTCCAGCGGTCTGATCTCCTGGGATATGTTCAAGGACGAGGCGGACTATCCTTTTGTCGACTGGAGCTTTGCCGGCACCACGCAGGAAGAATTCGCCACGCTGATGGCCATCTTTAAAGCGGAAGATAAAGAAGTCTATATTGCTGACTATCAGCATCTGGACGTGTATGCCTGCCGTATCATCGTGCCAGGCATGTCAGATATCTATCCTGCGGAAGATTTGCTGCTGGCTAATAACAGCATGGGCGCTTACCTGCGCGATACGCTGTTATCACTGCCCGACAGCCAGTGGGAAAAAGAGGATTACCTGGCGCTGATTGAACGCCTGGACGAAGACGGCCATGACGACTTTACCCGCGTACGCGAGCTGCTGGGCCTGGCAACAGGCAAAGACAACGGCTGGTACACGCTGCGTATCGGCGAGCTGAAAGCGATGCTGGCCCTGGCAGGCGGCGATATCGATCAGGCGCTGATCTGGACGGAATGGACTATGGAGTTTAATGCCTCCCTGTTTTCACCCGCCCGCGCCAACTACTATCGCTGTCTGCAAACGCTGCTGCTGTTGAGCCTTGAGGATGAACGCGATCCTGTGCAGTATCATACTGCTTTCGTACGTATGTATGGACAGGAAGCCGTAGACGCGGCATCTGCCGCCATTAGCGGTGAAGCGCCTTTCTACGGGTTGCAGAGCGTGGATGAAGAGCTGCTGGCCTTCCCGGCTCATCAGTCGCTGCTGGCTGCCTATGAAAAGCTGCAGCAGGCGAAACGCCGTTACTGGAAATAATATTTTTGGCCCGCTCGACAAAAGCGGGCCTTTTATCAGGGCCAGTTTTAACGCTAATTAATCCATTAATTTTTCTTAAGGTTAATAAAAAGTAGTTTATTTATTTCCAGGTATTAAAAAATTTATTTATTCGGGATCTATTTTATTGCAGTTGTTAACCAGAAAAGCAGATGCTATTTAAAAAAATAATAGATAAATTAAAATAAATTTTAACTAATAAAATCAATAAATTAACCCACCTTACACGCCTTTTTTTTAACTCGTTCCGACAATGTCCGGCGTCAATATGATCCACATCAATTTCTCACCTATACTGCTTTGTTAGTATTTCGTTGTTGATAAACTTCAGGAGACGTTAGTGTGAAAGCTGGCAATCCGTTCGATTTACTTTTACCGTCTGAAATGGCTAAAGTCGCTGAGGAAGCCGGTGTCTATAAAGCTCAAAAGCACCCCTTCACCACGTTTTTTTTGGCGATTACCGCAGGCGTTTTTATTTCCATAGCGTTTGTTTTTTATATCACGGCCACAACAGGGACTGAAACTATCCCTTATGGCGTAGCGAAGCTTATTGGCGGCATCTGCTTTTCGCTGGGGCTGATGCTGGTCGTGGTCTGCGGTGCCGACCTTTTCACCTCGACCGTGTTAACCATGGTGGCTAAAGCCAGCGGACGGATTACCTGGGGTCAGCTGGCGCGCAACTGGCTCAATGTCTATATAGGGAATTTCTTCGGCGCGATGTTTTTTGTCGGGCTGATCTGGTTTGCCGGCCAGTATATGGTGGCAAATGGTGCATGGGGGTTAAATGTTCTGCAAACGGCTGACCATAAGATGCACCATACTTTTATTGAAGCTGTCTGCCTCGGCACCCTCGCTAACCTGATGGTTTGCATGGCGGTCTGGATGAGCTATTCCGGCCGCAGCCTGACGGACAAAATGCTGTCGATGGTGCTGCCCGTAGCGATGTTTGTCGCCAGTGGTTTTGAGCACAGTATCGCCAACATGTTCCTTATCCCCATGGCGATCGTTATTAAAGATTTCGCCGCACCGGAGTTCTGGCAGGCCACGGGAACCACGGCAGCACACTTTTCCAGTCTGACAGTAGGCAACTTCATTGTTGACAATCTTATCCCCGTGACGCTTGGCAACATTATTGGCGGTGGATTGCTGGTCGGCCTGACCTACTGGGTTATCTATTTGCGGGACGGCGATCATCACTGATTGCCGACAACAGGATTAAGCCCTGCTGTGCTGCAGCAGGAACGAAAGAACTTCATTGAAAAGGTGATCACATGAGCGAGCAAAATGTAAACCAGGCTGCTGCCTGGGCAGGCTTTGCAGAGGGCGAATGGCAGAACAGCATCAACGTCCGTGACTTCATTCAGAAAAACTATACGCCTTATGAAGGTGATGAATCCTTCCTGAGCGGCGCAACTGAAGCGACCACTAAGCTGTGGGATAAGGTAATGGAGGGCATCAAGCTCGAAAACCGCACCCACGCGCCGGTCGATTTCGATACCGATTTAGCCTCTACTATTACCTCCCATGACGCTGGCTATATTGACCGCAAACTGGAAACCATTGTCGGCTTACAGACTGAAGCGCCGCTGAAACGCGCGCTGATCCCTTTTGGCGGCATTAAGATGGTGGAAGGCTCCTGTAAAGTTTACGGACGCGAGCTGGACGCCGGCCTGAAAAAAGTCTTTACCGAGTACCGCAAAACGCATAACCAGGGCGTATTCGATGTTTATACGCCGGATATTCTGCGCTGCCGTAAGTCCGGCGTGCTTACCGGTTTGCCAGATGCCTACGGCCGCGGCCGCATCATTGGCGACTACCGTCGCGTTGCGCTTTACGGCATTGATGCGCTGATGAAAGATAAATTCGCCCAGTTTGCCTCGCTGCAAAGCGATCTTGAAAATGGCGTCAATCTTGAAGCGACAATCCGTCTGCGTGAAGAGATCGCCGACCAGCATCGCGCGCTGCAGCAGATTAAAGAAATGGCTGCCAAATACGGCTGTGATATTTCCGGCCCGGCCACAACGGCGCAGGAAGCCGTGCAGTGGACCTACTTTGGCTACCTGGCCGCCGTTAAATCGCAAAATGGCGCGGCAATGTCTTTTGGTCGCGTATCCACCTTCCTGGATATCTACATTGAACGCGATCTGCAGGCGGGCAAAATCACCGAGCAGGATGCACAGGAACTGATTGACCACCTGGTGATGAAGCTGCGTATGGTGCGCTTCCTGCGTACGCCTGAATACGATGAGCTGTTCTCCGGCGACCCAATCTGGGCAACGGAATCGCTGGCCGGTATGGGCGTTGACGGCCGTACGCTGGTAACCAAAAACAGCTTCCGCTTCCTGAATACCCTGTACACTATGGGTCCTTCGCCAGAGCCAAACATGACCATCCTGTGGTCTGAAAAACTGCCGCTGAACTTCAAGAAATTTGCGGCCAAGGTTTCAATCGATACTTCATCCGTTCAGTACGAAAACGACGATCTGATGCGTCCTGACTTCAACAACGACGATTATGCTATCGCCTGTTGCGTCAGCCCGATGATCGTCGGCAAGCAGATGCAGTTCTTCGGTGCCCGCGCCAACCTCGCTAAAACCATGCTTTACGCTATCAACGGCGGCGTGGATGAAAAACTTAAAATGCAGGTAGGCCCAAAAGATCCGCCGATGATGGACGACGTGCTGGAATATGAAAAAGTGCTGGATCGCATGGATCACTTTATGGACTGGCTGGCGAAACAGTACGTTACCGCGCTGAACATCATTCACTATATGCATGACAAATATAGCTACGAAGCTTCTTTGATGGCGCTGCACGATCGCGATGTCTATCGCACCATGGCCTGCGGTATTGCCGGTCTGTCCGTCGCTGCCGATTCACTTTCCGCGATCAAATATGCCAAAGTTTCCCCTATTCGCGACGAAGATGGACTGGCCGTTGATTTCAAAATTGAAGGTGAATATCCGCAGTTCGGCAACAATGACTCACGCGTAGATGATATTGCCTGTGACCTTGTTGAACGCTTTATGAAGAAAATTCAGCAGCTGCAAACTTATCGTGATGCTGTCCCGACTCAGTCGGTGCTGACTATCACCTCTAACGTGGTATACGGTAAGAAAACCGGCAACACGCCAGACGGTCGCCGTGCCGGTGCACCTTTTGGCCCAGGCGCTAACCCAATGCACGGCCGCGATCAGAAAGGCGCTGTGGCTTCGCTTACCTCCGTTGCGAAGCTGCCATTTGCCTACGCTAAAGACGGCATCTCCTACACTTTCTCTATTGTGCCAAACGCGTTAGGTAAAGATGACGACGTACGTAAAGCCAACCTTGCCGGTCTGATGGATGGCTATTTCCATCATGAATCCAGCATTGAGGGCGGTCAGCACCTGAACGTTAACGTGATGAATCGCGAAATGCTGTTGGAAGCGATGGATAATCCTGAGAAATATCCTCAGCTGACCATTCGCGTTTCGGGTTATGCGGTGCGTTTTAACTCGCTGACCAAAGAGCAGCAGCAGGATGTGATTACCCGTACCTTTACGCAAACGATGTAAGCCTCAGGGCTCCGGTTCGCCGGAGCCCAGCCTGCTTTGCCAGCCCTCTTCTTCGCAGGCGGCTGGCAAAACAGACTTAACGCAGCTTCAGACTGCGCAGCCGCTACAAGCGGCATGACTATGGAGAATTCACCGCAATGTCAGTTAAAGGTCGTATCCACTCGTTCGAATCCTGCGGGACCGTTGATGGCCCCGGCATCCGCTTTATCACCTTTTTTCAGGGCTGCCTGATGCGCTGCCTCTACTGCCATAACCGGGATACCTGGGATACGCACGGCGGTAAAGAGGTTACGGTGGAAGAGCTGATGAAAGAAGTTGTCACCTATCGTCATTTTATGAACGCATCAGGCGGCGGCGTTACCGCTTCGGGCGGTGAAGCTATCCTGCAGGCTGAGTTTGTCCGCGACTGGTTTCGCGCCTGTCATGCAGAAGGCATTCATACCTGTCTGGATACCAACGGCTTTGTTCGCCGCTACGATCCGGTTATTGATGAACTGCTGGAAGTAACCGATCTGGTGATGCTGGATCTCAAGCAAATCAATGATGATGTTCACCAAATCCTCGTCGGCGTCTCTAACCATCGCACGCTGGATTTTGCCCGATATCTGGCCAAAAAGAATATCCGTACCTGGATACGCTATGTGGTTGTCCCCGGTTATTCCGATGATGATGACTCCGCACACAGGCTGGGCGAATTTACCCGCGACATGGGCAACGTCGAGAAAATAGAGCTGTTACCCTATCACGAGCTGGGTAAACACAAGTGGCTGGCAATGGGTGAGGAGTATAAGCTGGACGGCGTCCATCCTCCCAAAAAAGAGACGATGGAGCGGGTCAAACATATCCTCGAAGGATACGGGCATAAAGTGATGTATTAACGAGCGGTGACCCGCTCGTTATTTTACTTTTCAGCCATCAGGCATGTGCGATCGGCGTGGCATGACGATCGGCCTTGCGCAGCAGCATCATCAGATAAACCAACGCCACGCCCGCAATCATCACAAACAGTACACGGTCAGAATAGCTCTGCATCAACATTGAGGTCAGCGCCGGTCCTGCAAGGCTACCGGTGGTATAGCTCAGCAGCAGCGCCTGATTCATCGCCACCAGCTCATGATGCGCCACTTTTTCGCAGGCCCAGGACATCGCGACAGGGTAAAGCGTAAAGCCTGAACAACCCAGCACAAAGAGCGCGGGTGCCATAGCCGCATTGCTGAGCATCGCTACCGCGCCCAGGATGACGCCAAACACCAGCACGCGCAGCACCAGCAGCCGCCCATAGCGATCGGCCAGGCGCCCTACCGGCCACTGTCCGATAATGCCGGCGCTGACCAACAGCGCCATCCAGTAGCCGACGGCGGAGTCGTTCATTCCCTGATGGGAAAGATACAGCGGCATCAGGCCGTACAGCGATCCCAGCAGGATCCCGGAAATAATGCAGCCGTTGATCCCCAGGCGTGCGCTGCGTCGACGCAGCATAGACCACATGCGCCCGGCAGGAGCTTCTTCTCCCTCGCCGCTGGCGGTAATCCGGGTAAAAACCAGCGGCAGAATAGCCGCTACGATAAAACCGGTTACCCAGGGCAGAGTATGCAGCAGTTCCGTTGACACCTTGCTGACCAGCAGCTGACCAATCACCGTCGCCACATAATAGACAATCATATAGGCTGCCAGCAGCTGACCGCGATTACGCAGGGTGCCGCTGCACAATAAGGCGCTTTCAACCACTACCCATATCAGAGCGCAGCCGATACCCGCGACGAAACGCCAGACGGACCATGCCCAGAAACCGTGTTCGAAGCCCAGCGCGGCCGTAGCCAGGGCAAACAGCGCGGTAGCAATGTAGTAAGCGCGATTAAAGCCCAGCCGCTTGATTAGCCAGCCAGCTATCAGGGTGCCGATCAGGTTTCCCGTAAAATAAGCGGAGCTGACCGTGCCGACCTGCCAGGTAGGCAGAGCCTCATGAGTAAGCCAGAGCGGCACCAGCGTGTTGAGCACGGCGATGGCGATAGTCAGCAGCAGCAGGCCGCAAAGCAGCACAATAACGGGACGGGACCAGGTAGACATAGTCAGAAATGACCAAAATAAAGGAAGATTTTGCGCGCATAATGCCACTGGCCGAATTATTGTCAACGGGGCGTTTTGGGGCACCGCACAATTTGCCGTGCGGTGATTTAATTTTTTTATCCGCAGCTCTGTAAGCACTGATTAAAAGGCAACCCATACCTGTTTAACCCTTTGATAATGAATAGCTAATAACGAAAACGGGTTTCTTTATCGATGATATTTATTGCTGGATAGCCTGCATGGTTAAGGGCTGCTAAAACCGCAGGCAAAAAAAAACCTGTGGGTATGAACCACAGGTTTTTTAGCTGTCCCGAAGATTAGCCGATAAACTCAAGGCCTTTCATATAAGGACGCAGCGCTTCCGGCACCTGAATTCGGCCGTCTGCCTGCTGATAGTTTTCCAGAACGGCAACCAGGGTGCGGCCTACCGCCAGGCCAGAGCCATTGAGCGTGTGCACCAGACGCGGTTTTTTCTCTGTTTTGCTACGACAGCGCGCCTGCATACGACGAGCCTGGAAATCGCCCATATTGGAACAGGAAGAGATTTCACGGTAGGTATCCTGCGCGGGCAGCCAAACCTCCAGATCGTAAGTTTTGCATGAACCGAAGCCCATATCGCCGGTGCACAGCAGCACCTTGCGGTAAGGCAGCTCCAGCAGCTGCAGCACCTTCTCCGCATGGCCTACCAGCTCTTCAAGCGCCTGCATGGAGTCTTCCGGCCGCGTGATCTGCACCATTTCAACCTTGTCGAACTGGTGCATGCGGATCAGCCCGCGCGTATCACGACCGTAGGCGCCAGCTTCAGAGCGGAAGCAAGGCGTATGCGCGGTCAGTTTCAACGGCAGCGACTCTTCTTCCAGAATTTCATCACGAACCAGGTTGGTCAGCGGCACTTCTGCGGTAGGGATCAGCGCATAATCGCTGGCCGAGGCTTCCTCATCCAGCGGACGAGTATGGAAAAGATCTTCGCCGAACTTCGGCAGCTGGCCCGTTCCGTAAAGCGTGGCGTGGTTAACCAGATAAGGGACGTAAGTTTCCAGATAGCCATGCTGTTCGGTATGCAGATCGAGCATGAACTGGCTGAGCGCACGATGCATCAGCGCAATTTGCCCTTTCATCACCACAAAGCGCGAACCGGTCAGTTTGGCAGCGGCAGCAAAATCCAGACCGGCGGCCATTTCGCCCAGCTCGACGTGGTCACGCACGGCAAAATCATATTTGCGCGGCTCGCCCCAGCGGCTGACTTCCTGATTCTCGCTGTCGTCTTTGCCCAGCGGCACTTCGTCAACGGGAATATTAGGGATCGCTAAAGCGACATCACGAATTTCGTTCTGTAACGCATCCAGTTCCGCTTTGGCCGCATCCAGGCGTTCGCCCAGCGCGTTCACTTCCTGACGTAACGGCTCGATATCTTCCCCACGCGCTTTGGCCTGCCCGATAGATTTGGATCGGGAGTTACGTTCAGCCTGCAGCGTTTCGGTTTCGACCTGCAGAACTTTGCGGCGCTCTTCCTGCGAGCGCAGCGTTTCAACGTCCAGCTTATAGCCCCGGCGTGCCAGTTTTTCAGCGACTGCGTCTGGCTCATTACGCAGCAGATTGGGATCGAGCATGCTTGTCCTGTGATCAGTAAAAAAAGTGGGCGCATTCGCCAGGCGAATGCATTGAATTCCTTGCTAACCTTACCGCAACGCCCGGATCAACGATAGCGTTTTGTCGGGCTATTTTGATCCTGTTCAGCAAGCCAGGCCAGCTTTTCGCCAATCTTTCCTTCCAGCCCGCGCGAGGTCGGCTGATAATAGCGCGTCTGCGCCATTTCCCCCGGGAAATAGTTCTCCCCCGCGGCGTAGGCGCCGGGTTCGTCATGCGCATAGCGGTATTCGGCGCCCAACCCCATCTCTTTCATCAGCTTTGTAGGCGCGTTACGCAGATGGTCAGGCACATCGTAATCCGGCCGATCGCGCGCGTCGCGCATCGCTGCCTTAAAGGCGGTATAAACGGCATTGCTTTTCGGCGCACAGGCAAGATAAACAATCGCCTGAGCAATAGCCCTTTCGCCTTCGGCCGGCCCTACACGCGTAAAGCAGTCCCAGGCGGAAATAGCCACCTGCATGCCACGCGGATCGGCGTTGCCCACGTCTTCGGAGGCGATAGCCAGCAGGCGACGGGCCACATAAAGCGGATCGCCGCCTGCCGTAATAATACGGGCATACCAGTAAAGCGCAGCATCGGGCGCAGAGCCGCGCACCGATTTGTGCAGGGCGGAGATCAGATCGTAAAAGCGATCGCCTTTATTATCGAACCTGGCGCTACGTTCACCGGAAACTTCGTTAAGCAGCTGCGGCGTTAGCAGACGCTCGCCTTTGTCGCTGACCTCGGCCATATCGGCCATCATTTCCAGGGTATTTAACGAGCGGCGAGCGTCGCCGTTGACCAGCTCCGCAATCATTCTGCGCGTAGCATCAGGCAGCACGATGTTTTGCTTGCCGTAGCCCCGCTCGCTGTCTTGCATCGCCTGATCCAGCACGCTTTCTATATCTTCAACGGTCAGAGACTTCAACAGGTAGACGCGCGCCCTGGAAAGCAGAGCGGAATTGAGCTCGAAAGAAGGGTTTTCCGTCGTAGCGCCAATAAAGGTAATAGTGCCGTCTTCAATATGCGGGAGAAAGGCGTCCTGCTGGCTTTTATTAAAGCGATGCACTTCATCGACAAACAGGATAGTGCGACGTCCGGCATTGCGGTTCTGCCGCGCACGCTCAATAGCCTCACGGATCTCTTTTACGCCTGAAGTGACGGCAGAAATGCGTTCGACATCCGCCTGACCGTAGCGACCAATGATTTCTGCCAGCGTGGTTTTGCCGGTACCTGGCGGCCCCCAAAGGATCATTGAGTGCAGGTGCCCTGCCTCAATGGCCCGCGGCAGCGGCTTCCCCGTCGCCAGCAGATGCTGCTGACCGATATATTCCGCCAGCGTGCGTGGCCGCATACGCGCGGCCAGAGGCTGAAACTCGTTATGAGAGAAATCCAGAGAGAGTGTGCTCACGCTGACCTCACTGACGTTGATCGTCCACCGTCACGCCCTTGGGCGGCGTAAAACGGAATTTGTCGGGGCTGACCGCAGTGTTCTGCTGGCTTTTCAGCGTATAGCTGCTGCGCTGCCCGTCCTGTTCAACGGCGCTGAACTGATTGATGGTGCCGCTGGCGGAGACGTTAATCGTAAACTGCTTCAGGTTGCCATCGGCTGATTTTGGCGTCAGCTCGAAGTTATCGCCAAGCTGTTTGATGTTGTACTGCTTCCAGTCGCTGCGCTGGTTGCGGGCAATCAGCATAAACGGCGTATTGCTGGTGGCGTCTTTCAGCCATGTCGCGCTGACCTGCTCGACAAAGGGATTATAGAACCACAGCGTTTTGCCATCCGAGATCAGGATGCTTTCGTCCGGCGCGGTCATATGCCAGTTGAAAAGATTGGGACGTTTAACCCACAGCTCGCCTTCGCCATCCTGCACGGACTGGCCGCTGCCGTCGGTGACTTTTTGCTGGAAGCTGGCGTGAAAACTGGTGACTTTATCCAGACGCTGCTGCAGGTCGGAAGAAGCGTCCGCCAAAGCGCTGGCAGAGGCAAAAGTAGCAAGCAGACAGCATGTGATAGTGAGTTTTTTCATTTACGACATCCTTATTGAAACTTTTGTATCCCGATTAGCGGGCAGGCTTAACTGTAGCCAGGCAGCAAAGAAAGCAACAGGGGAATAAGCTGATTGCGATAGATCGGAGATGGGGACAAAGCGCTGAAATTCAACGGGTCGGCATAACCGACCCGCTGCTTTTGACAAAATATTACATCTCGTGCGGCGGTGGCGAAAGCACCTCGCGGTTGCCGTTATGACCAGGCGGCGACACGATACTTTGCGCCTCCATCTGTTCAATGATACGGGCTGCACGGTTATAACCGATACGGAACTGCCGCTGCACGCCGGAAATAGACGCACGACGCTTTTCTACCACGAAGGCGACCGCCTGGTCGAACAGCGGGTCGAGCTCTTCATCGCCATCCAGCCCCAGCGACGCGCTTTCGCTCTCTTCGCCAGCGGTAATGCTTTCGATATATTGCGGACGACCACGCGCCTTCCAGTCTTGTACCACGGCGTGAACTTCTTCATCCCGCACAAAGGCGCCATGTACGCGCACCGGCATTGAAGAGTTCGGCGGCATATAAAGCATATCGCCCATGCCCAACAGCGATTCCGCGCCACCCTGATCAAGAATGGTGCGCGAGTCGATCTTGCTGGAAACCGTAAACGCAATGCGGGTTGGGATGTTAGCCTTAATCAGGCCGGTGATCACATCCACCGACGGACGCTGCGTCGCCAGCACCAGGTGAATACCGGCGGCACGCGCTTTCTGCGCCAGACGCGCAATCAGCTCCTCCACCTTTTTACCCACGGCCATCATCAGATCGGCGAACTCATCCACCAGCACTACGATGTAAGGTAGTTTTTCGAGCATCGGCGGCGATGTTTCCATACTGTCGCCCGGCTTCCAGAACGGATCGGGAATAGGCCGCCCCATCTCTTCCGCCAGCTTAACTTTTTCGTTATAACCCGCCAGGTTACGCACGCCCAGCGCCGACATCAGCTTATAGCGACGCTCCATTTCGCCGACGCTCCAGCGCAGCGCGTTGGCGGCATCTTTCATATCCGTGACCACTTCGGTCAACAGATGCGGGATGCCTTCATAGACCGACAGCTCAAGCATTTTCGGGTCGATCATAATAAAGCGCACTTCTTCCGGCGTGGCTTTATAAAGCATGCTGATAATCATGGCGTTAACGCCAACGGACTTACCGGAACCGGTGGTACCGGCGACCAGCAGGTGCGGCATTTTCGCCAGATCGGCCACCACCGGCTGGCCTGCGATATCTTTTCCTAACACCACCGATAGCGGCGACGGATTGTCGCGGAACTTATCGCATTCAAGCACTTCACGCATATAAACGGTCTGGCGATGCTTGTTTGGCAGCTCCAGTCCAACGTAAGGCTTGCCGGGGATCACCTCCACCACACGAACCGCTACGGCAGAAAGCGAGCGGGCCAGGTCGCGCGACAGATTGGAAATACGCGCGGCCTTCACGCCAGGCGCAAGATCCAGTTCAAAGCGGGTAATAACCGGCCCCGGAGAGATACCAACCACCTCGGCTTTAACCCGATAGTCGGCCAGGCGGGCTTCCACCAGGCGGGCAGTCTGCTCAAGAGCAAACATATCGACGGGTTCGGCTTCCGCTGGCGGTGCCGTCAGTAGATCCAGGGTAGGCAGCGGCGTGGTTGGTTTCTCAAGCGGCTGCTCATGACGCACCAGGAATGGATGGAACAGGCTATCCTGTGGCTTGACTTCCGGCTGGATTTGTTCAGCCTGGCGTACCGGCTCCTGAGCCGCTGGCTGCCATGCTGGTGCGGCCGGTTGTGCAGGCTC
The DNA here is from genome assembly GCF_043420595.1 of Erwinia plantamica. NCBI lineage: Bacteria > Pseudomonadati > Pseudomonadota > Gammaproteobacteria > Enterobacterales > Erwiniaceae > Erwinia > Erwinia plantamica. The sequence goes on along the minus strand of NZ_JBGCUC010000017.1, from coordinate 150 downwards.
CTGAGCCGCTGGCTGCCACGCTGGCGCCGCCGGTTGTGCAGACTCCTGAGCGGCTGGCTGCCATGCTGGCGCAGCCGGTTGTGCAGGCTCCTGAGCCGCTGGCTGCCACGCTGGCGCCGCCGGTTGTGCAGACTCCTGAGCGGCTGGCTG
>NZ_JBGCUC010000016.1:0-129217 GCF_043420595.1 Erwinia plantamica | reverse complement strand
CTTCTGCTTCTGCTTCTGCTTCTGCTTCTGCTTCTGCTTCTGCTTCTGCTTCTGCTTCTGCTTCTGCTTCTGCTTCTTCCGTCAGTATTTATAATATTTCAGGCACCTCATCTTTTATTTTCCAGTTATTTATTACGTTACAGGGTCAATTAACCTTCTTTACTATTACTTACTTTAAAGGCGCCGGAAAAATAATCACCCTTGATTAAAGGAGAACGCAAGAGATATCATTTGTCCGGAATGATAGCCTGACAAGGCCATGCTGAAAGCAAAGAGAGAAAGAACACAACTCAAAGGATTGAATAACATGTCAGAACCGAAAAAAGGTATATTAACCTTCCGAGCCGAAGGTGATAATTTAAAATCAAGCAATTTTTACTCACGAAAAATACACTGGCCTGGTCTATCATCATCCTGTAGCAACAATAACTCTGGCGTAACGATTGGCCGTGGCTACGATATGGGTGACAAAACCAAAATTGAAGTATCCATCAGCCTGCAAAAAGCAGGTATCGAAAGGGAAAAGGCAGAAGCAATCTCAAAAGGCGCTGGTTTAAAAGGCTGTTCAGCTTACAATTTCGTGATAAAAAACAGAAGTGCAATTAGCGATATAACAGAAAAACAGCAGGTAGAACTTTTTAAAAATACTTATGAAGAATTGAAAAGAGATGTTGAGCGGATTTGTAAGGACAGGTTTACTATTACTAAATATCATCCAGATCCTGGTATATCACCCACGTTGGCATGGAGCAGGATCCCGGAAAAGATAAAAGATATTCTTATAGATTTACGTTACCGTGGGGACTATAACCTGAAAACCAGAAAGCATCTACAACGGCTGGCGTATACAGGCGATATGAAAGGCTTCGGGCGCGTCATTGCAGACGAAACCCTTTGGCATAATGTCCCTAAAGACAGATTCAACAGAAGGGTCAGCTTCTATGAAAATAACTAACGCAATCCTGTTTCTCTCTGTTTTTTCTTTCAATGTAAATGCTGCTTTTACCGAAGCAGAAATAAAACAGCTTGAAGAGATAAATAAAAGCTCGGTGGTAAAAAAAGAACGAGCGAAAGCGGCTCTTGGCGCGACGACAGAAAAAACAATAGCGCACTTTCCAGAGCAGAGCGCCAGTATAACGGCGCTGAAAAAATCGTGGGAAGAGACAATCAAAAAGAAATGTCGGTTACTGACATCCGCATCCAGAAACAGCGATGCAGAAATAGCCGCTGAAAACCTGTGTCTGGCAGAGGAATATGCCAAAGCAGCAACATTCTTTGATGAACTAAATTATTGAGGCGTTCAGCCGACACCTGGCCGAAATGGAGAGGAAAGAAAAATGACTAATTTGAATGATTTCCTGAAAGCTGAATTTTCAGAGGCCGAGCGCACAGAGATTGAACGGATGGCTGACGAGCTGATTCTGGAAACCGGCCTGCAGCTACTGCGGGAAGAACTGGCGCTGTCTCAAAAAATCGTCGCTGAAGCTATGGGCGTGAAACAACCGCGTATCACACAGATTGAACAAAGCGGAGCCGATCGGCGCCTGATTACTATCAAGCGTTATATCGAGGCTATGGGCGGAAAACTCAGCCTGCTAATCGTAATGCCCGGCGAATTGGGCAGCCGTACCCTGCGGGTTTAAGGATGCTGGCGCTGGCACAGGCCGATCGGACGGCATCCGTGCCAGCGCGCGAAGCGCTCTCCGCTCTCTGCACTTGCTTCCCGTCCCTCCGTTGCCGGTTCAGCGCAGCGCCTTCTTCCTTCTATGCTTGCTTCCCGTCCCTCTGCCGCTGGTTCAGCGCGTCCCTGCTTTTACGCTTTCTTCCCGACTCTGCGCCGCCGGTCCACATCCTTCAGCAGCAGATTGACCTGCTTGTCGGCAAAGGTTTCTGTCACCGTTTTGCTGAGCTTACGACGCCAGTTGGGATACTGATCCGTGGTGCCCGGCACGTTAACCGGCTTGTCCATATCCAGCAGATCTTCCGGCTGAAGCCCCAGCAGTGCGCTGTCGGTGTCGGCAAGAAAACGGTGCATTCCCCGACTCAGCTGCGGCGTCATTTTCACCAGGGCGGCCTTTTTGCCGCTGTCTTTCGGCACGCAGCCGTAGCGATGCAGCGCCTCCAGCAGCGCCTGTTTCTGCCGCGCTCTGTCTTCATAAAGACCGCGCAGCACCACCTTATCGGGATACAGACCCAGCTTCTCGCCCATCTCCAGATCGACGGCGCTCCAGAAGCCGCGCAGCGTCGGCAGGTCGTGCGTGGTGGCGCTCGCCATGGCCTGACGCGCCCACTTGTCCGGCGCGCGATAGCGATCGGGCTTTTCCTGCTCGAAATAGAGCACTTTCCAGGAGTAGATGCCGCTTTGCCGCAGCTTTGAGACGATCTCGACGGGCACCGTTCCCAAATCTTCCCCAATCACCATACATTGGTTACGCTGGCTTTCCAGCGCCAGGATCGCCATCAGATCGTCAACGGGATAGTAGACATAAGCGCCGTAATTGGCGGTTTCACCGTAGGGGATCCACCACAGGCGCAGCAGCGACATCACGTGGTCGATACGCAGCGCGCCGCAGCTCATCATGTTCGCTCTGAGCAGGTCGATAAAAGGCTGGTAGCCGCGCGCGGTCATGATATGCGGATCCATCGGCGGCAGTCCCCAGTTCTGTCCCAGCGGGCCAAGGATATCCGGCGGCGCGCCTACCGATGCATCCATACAGTACAGTTCGCGATCGCACCAGGTTTCCGCGCCGCCTTCCGCCACGCCCACCGCTAAATCGCGATAAAGTCCAATCGGCATGGCGTGCTGCCGGCTGACCTGCCAACACTCTTCAAACTGTCGGTTCGCCAGCCATTGCAACCACAGCCAGAAACGCACTTCGTCCTCGTTGTCGCGGCAGAATTGCTGTACGGCTTCGCCATGTGCTTCCCGCAGATTTTCCGGCCACACCGGCCAGCCCCAGGCATCTTTATTTTCGCGCCGCATGGCGCCATGCAACGCGTCGAAAGCGGCCTGCCAGTAAAGGCTTTCACCGCCCTTTTCGATAAAGGCGGTAAAATGCGCCTGGCTGGCATCATCCTGCTGACGCTGGCTGAACCGCTGCCAGGCATAGCGCAGAGCCGTCATTTTCAGCTCCCCTACCGTGTCATAATCTACCCACTCGGCCTCTCTGGCCTGCTGCAGGCGACTCTGGATGGCCTTACCGCGCAGCCAGCGCTGGCCTTCTTTGCTTTCCTGAAATTCCGGGACGGCATTAACGTCGATATAAAGAACGTTGAGCCAGCGCCGTGAAGAGGGGCTATATGGGCTGGCGTTTGCCGGGCTGGCAGGATAAAGCGAGTGGACAGGATTGAGGCCGATAAACGACCCGCCGCGCTCGGCAATTTCGGTCAGCATTTGCTTCAGATCGCCAAAATCGCCAATTCCCCAGTTCTGTTCGGAGCGTAGCGTATAAAGCTGGACGCAGGCGCCCCACAACTTTTCGCCCTGGCGCAGCGGCTCCGGCTCGTAGCAGCGTTTCGGTGCAATGATAATCCGGCACGGCCAGCTCTTTTTCCCCTGACGCAGGGACAGCGTGTGATAGCCATAGGCCAGCGAGGAAGGCAGCGTGAGGGCTTCTCCGGCATTGATCTCGCCCTGATAGTCACGGCCTTTTTCGCTGGTCAGCTGCCACTGGTAGCTGCCCTTGCCGCCGATTTCCAGCGTCATTGTCCGCTTGCGCAGGAAAACCTTGCACGGCGGGATTGGGCCGGGTTTACTGCGGTTGGTTGACATCGCTGCCAGCAGGCGCTGCCGAATGTCGGGGGAAATCTCTTCCTGCTCGCCTTTGGCGTTGATGTATTGGGCGGCGATACCTGCCGCTGCTGCTGCCTGCTCAAATTTCTTTTTATCCATTGCTGCTCCCTGTACGTTTGGCCTGCCAGATGCGCTGCTGATAGTCATGAATAGAACGGTCGGAGCTGAACATGCCGCAACGCGCGGTATTGAGGATGGTCATCCTTGTCCAGGCTTCCTGGTCAAGATAGTGCTGTTCGGCGCGCTTTTGCGCTTCGCAATAGCTGGCGAAGTCGGCCAGCGCCAGCCAGTAATCACCGCCCTCGCCCAGGCTGTTAAGCAGCGGCGCAAAGGCTTGTTTATCGCCATTGCTGAAGAAGCCGTTCTCCAGCTCTTTCAGAATGGCGTTGAGATGCTTATCTTTTTTACGCAGCTTCAGTGGCGCGTAGCCTTTTTTCCGCAGCGCTTTCACTTCGTCTACCGTGTGGCCGAAAATAAAGATGTTCTCTTCGCCTACCTGCTCTGCAATCTCCACGTTGGCGCCGTCCAGCGTGCCGACGGTCAGTGCGCCGTTCAGCGCCAGCTTCATATTGCCGGTGCCGGAAGCCTCATAGCCCGCCGTGGAAATCTGCTCCGAAATATCCGCGGCCGGGATCATCAGTTCCGCAGCGGTAATGCGATAGTCCGGGATAAACACGACCTTCATTTTGTCGCCGATAAGCGGATCGTTATTGATTTTCTCCGCCACTTTGTTGATGGCATAAATGATATTTTTTGCCAGGTAATAGCCCGGCGCGGCTTTAGCACCGAACAGAAAGACGCGCGGCACCCACGCCATATCGGGATCTTCACGCAGCCTTTTGTAGCAGGAGAGAATATGCAGCAGCCCAAGATGCTGACGCTTGTATTCGTGCAGTCGCTTGATTTGCACATCGAACAGCGCTTCGGGACTGACTTTGATCCCGGTCACGCGGTGAATATAGTCCGCCAGCCGCACCTTATTATCATATTTGATCTGGCGATAGCGCTGGCGGAAAGCCGCATCGTCGGCGAACGCTTCCAGCCCTTGTAACGCCTCCAGATGGTTGACCCACTCCACTTTCAGCGTGTCGTCGAGCAGCGTCGCCAGCTGTGGATTGCATTGCTTAAGCCAGCGGCGCGGCGTAATGCCGTTGGTGACGTTATGGAATTTGGTTGGCCAGAGCCGGTGGTATTCCGGGAAGAGATCCTTAACCACCAGCGCCGAATGCAGCGCCGCCACGCCGTTCACCGCAAAACAGCTGACCACGCACAGGTTCGCCATGCGCAGCTGGTTGTCATGCAGCAGCGCCAGCTTTGCCCAAACCGCCTCGTCGCCCGGCCAGACTTTATCGACCTGCTTTTTAAAGCGCCTGTCGATCTCTTTGATAATCATAAAGTGGCGCGGCAGCAGCGCCCGCACCAGCCGCTGATCCCAACATTCCAGCGCTTCCGGCATCAGCGTGTGGTTGGTATAGGCGAAAGTTTTACTGACGATGGCCCAGGCGTCGTCCCACGCCAGCTGGTGCTCGTCCAGCAGCACGCGCAGCATCTCCGGAATGGCAATAGTGGGATGGGTATCGTTAAGCTGGATCACTTCGTAGTCAGGCAGTTCGGCAAGATGGCGTCCGGCAAGATGATGGCGGCGCAGAATATCCGCCACCGAGCAGGCGCACTGAAAATATTGCTGCATCAGACGCAGGCGCTTGCCTTCCTGATGGTTGTCGTTGGGATAAAGCACCTTGGTCAGCTTTGCCGCCTCGATGCCCTGCTGCTCCGCCTGAAGAAATTTGCCGTCGTTAAACAGCGTCAAATCGAAAGGATGCGCGTGGCTGGCCTGCCAGAGCCGCAGCGGCTGCGTTACGCCGTTGCGGTAGCCGACCACCGGCAGATCCCAGGCCTCGCCGCGCAGCATAAAAGCGGGCTGCCAGTCGACGCTGCCCTCGTTGTTTTTGGTGACTTTCCCGCCGAAACCGACGTTAACATCCAGCGCGCTATTGTGGCGAAACCACGGATAACGCTCGCGATGCCAGTCGTCCGGCGCCTCGATCTGGCGGCCATCGTCAAAGGACTGGCGAAACAGGCCGTACTGGTAGTTCAGCCCGTAGCCGGTGGCGGACTGCCCGACCGTCGCCATTGAATCCAGATAACAGGCGGCCAGCCGTCCCAGCCCGCCGTTGCCCAGAGCCGGATCGACCTCTTCCTCCAGCAGCTCGCTCAGGCTGCACTGGTGAGCGGCCAGCGCCGCTTTTACCTCGTCATACCATCCCAGGTTCAGCAGCGTGTTGCCGGTCAGCCTGCCAATCAGAAATTCCATGGAAATATAGTTTACGTGGCGCTGCTGCTTTGCCGGCTTTGCGGGCGCGGCAGCGGCCAACATCTCGGCCAGCGCGCCGCTGAGCGCCTGCCACCACTGGTGAGACGTCATTTCATCTGCTGAAGAAAGGCCGGTGCGCTGCCACTGGCGGGCCAACGCCGCCTCGAAACGAGCCTGATTAAATTTCTGCTGCGACATACCGCTTCCTTTTAAAAGAGTAAGAGGAACACTGGCGGAACACATACAGTTAAGACCTGAACAGTAAAAAATGCTCATGCAGGCTGATGATAAAATTAAAAAAGCCATCGACAGGGCGTCGATGGCTGGTTCGCTATCAGGCAGGGTTTAGCACAGTTCCAGATGAACCTCGTGCTGCTCGATGGTTTTCAACACGCCGGGCGGCGGCACCTCATCCGTAAAGAGATAGTCAATCAGGCTCATATTGCCCAGGTTGACCATCGCGTTGCGGCCAAATTTTGAATGGTCGGCCACCAGCATCACGCAGCGCGAGTTTTCGATAATCGCCCGCTTGGTGCGCACCTCGTGATAGTCGAAGTCCAGCAGCGAGCCGTCCATATCAATACCGCTGATGCCCAGGATGCCGTAGTCCAGACGAAACTGAGAAATATAATCCAGCGTCGCCTCGCCCATGATGCCACCGTCACGCGTGCGGACTTCGCCGCCCGCCACAATCAGGCTGAAGTCGGGCTTGCTCATCAGCAGCATCGCCACGTTAAGATTGTTGGTGACAATGCGCAGGTTGTTATGGTTCAGCAGCGCGTGCGCAACGGCTTCCGGCGTGGTGCCGATATCAATAAATAACGAAGCGCCGTCCGGGATCTGGCTGGCCACTCGCTGCGCGATGCGCGCTTTTTCCGCCGACCACATCATTTTACGATCCTGCCAGGCGGTATTTTCCGAACTGGAGGGCAGCGCCGCGCCGCCGTGATGACGCTGGATCTTATTCTGCTCCGCCAGCTCGTTCAGATCGCGACGGATGGTTTGCGGGCTGACGGTAAAGTGATCCACCAGCTCCTCGGTACTGACATAGCCCTGACGACGAACCAGATCGATAATGGCGTCGTGTCGTTGCGTCTGCTTCACAAAGCTCTCCTGTTGCCCGTTATTTTTTTCGGGTGTCTACAAAGGCCATTGCCAGGCCTGTCAGCAGCCCGGTAACGTGAGCGGCGTTGGCGATCGACAGGCCGAACCAGCCCATATAGCCAATCACCAGCCAGACGATGGAAAACGCCATCAGGCCGCGTTCAAGGAAGATACCGCTGGCGGGATCCCGCTCTCCGCGCAGCCAGGCGTAGCCCATCAGCGCGTAAACCACGCCGGAAAGGCCGCCAAACAGCACGCCGCTGAACTTCGCCTGCATCCAGCCGCTGAGCAGCGCGGAGATTAGCATAATCACAAACAGCTTACCGCTGCCCAGCCGTTTTTCTATGGCGCCGCCCAGATACCACCACCAGAGCAAATTAAAGAGGATATGCACCAGTGAAAAATGCAGCAGCGCGTGGCTGAACCAGCGCCACAGCTGAAAATGCTGATCGACATCCGGCCAGGAAAGCCAGCTCAGCACGGTGCCGTCGCCGACAATCTGCATCAGGATAAACACGATGATACAGGCTGCCATCACGGTCAAAGTCAGCGGCCCGGCGCGTTCACGAAGGTTAGCCATCAGCGAGGAATGACTATAGGTAATGCCGCTGTTGGTGGTGCCAGAGTGCCAGCTTGCCATCTGATAACGCGGATGATTCGGGTCGCGGATAAACTGATTAAGTTCGTTTTCGACCAGCTCCAGCTGGGCATCGTTATCCAGCCACAGCGTGTAGCGGCTGTCCTGCTCAATCCGCAGCGTGACGCCGCGCGTCGCCATATAATCCACAAAAGCCTGCGCCATGCGTTGGCTGGCAAAATCGGTAATGCGCATCATCGCCGGTAAAGTCCCTGTTGCTGAAAAATGGTTTCCTGTCTGCGGTTAGTCCGCGGCGGAATCAACCTGCTGTGGAAAAGCGGCGCGCCAGGCGTCGAAACCGCCATCAATACTGTAGGCCGCTTTGAAGCCCTGCGTCAGCAGATACTGCGCCGCGCCCTTGCTGCTGTTGCCGTGGTAGCACATCACCAGTACCGGCACAGAGAGATCGCTCTGCTGGATAAAGGTGCTGAGCGTGGTGTTAGTCAGGTGGAAAGCGCCGCTGGCGTGTCCGATAGCGTAGCTTTGCGGATCGCGGATATCGACCAGCAGGGCGTTGTCCTGGGTCAGCAAAGCCTGCGCCTGCTGCACGTTGATGCACTCAAATTGTTCCATGATCGATTCTCGAATAATGACAAGCGGCCGCTATTGTATCGCGAACAAAGCCGACAATAACCCAACGAAATGCAGGGCTATACGGCTTTTTCGTGAACAATTCTGTTACCTGCATCACGCATAAATGTTTTTATTCGGTTAAGGCTGGCATCAGTGTCGCTTTGCGATTATTATAATGCTCGAAAACGAACATTTAAGAACTATTCCGAACATCGGAGGAGATGACGTGGAAACCAAAGACTTGATCGTAATCGGCGGCGGTATCAACGGCGCTGGCATTGCAGCAGATGCTGCAGGACGCGGCCTGTCTGTGCTGATGCTGGAAGCGCAAGATTTGGCCTGCGCTACCTCTTCCGCCAGCTCTAAACTGATCCACGGCGGCCTGCGCTACCTGGAACACTACGAATTCCGCCTGGTCAGCGAAGCGCTGGCCGAGCGTGAAGTGCTGCTGAAAATGGCGCCGCATATCGCTTTCCCGATGCGCTTCCGCCTGCCGCACCGCCCGCACCTGCGTCCGGCATGGATGATCCGCGTGGGTCTGTTTATGTACGATCATCTGGGCAAACGCACCAGCCTGCCGGGCAGCAAAGGGTTGCGTTTTGAATCAGACTCGGTGCTGAAGCCGGAAATTACGCGCGGTTTCGAATATTCCGACTGCTGGGTAGACGATGCGCGCCTGGTCGTGCTCAACGCACAGGAAGTGGAAAAGCGCGGCGGCGAAGTCCGTACCCGCACCCGCGTCACTCGCGCCTGGCGTGAGAACGACCTGTGGACGGTAGAAGCAGAAGATATCGATACCGGCAAAACCCATACGTGGCAGGCTAAAGGCCTGGTCAACGCGGCTGGCCCCTGGGTGAAGCAGCTGTTTGACGACGGCCTCCAGCTGAAATCACCTTACGGTATTCGCCTGATCAAAGGCAGCCATATCGTGGTGCCGCGCGTGCATACGCAAAAGCAGGCTTATATCCTGCAAAACGAAGACAACCGTATCGTTTTTGTGATCCCGTGGATGGATGAGTTTTCCATTATCGGTACCACCGACGTGGAGTACAAAGGCGATCCGAAAAACGTGCATATCGACGAGAAAGAGACCGAGTATCTGCTGAAAGTGTTTAACAACCACTTTAAGAAGACGCTGAGCAAGGAAGATATCGTCTGGTCTTATTCCGGCGTGCGCCCGCTGTGCGATGACGAATCCGATTCGCCGCAGGCCATCACCCGCGACTACACGCTGGACGTGCGTGACGATAACGGTAAGGCGCCGCTGCTGTCGGTCTTCGGCGGCAAGCTGACCACCTACCGCAAGCTGGCTGAGCATGCGATGGAAAAGCTGTCTAAGTATTATCCGAAAGCCGGCCCGGCCTGGACGCGCAGCTGCGTGCTGCCCGGCGGCGATATCGCCGGCACGCGTGAGGATTACGCCGCCAGCCTGCGTCGCCGCTATCCGTTTATTACCGAAGCGATGGCTCGCCACTATGCCCGTACCTACGGCAGCAACACCGAGCTGTTCCTGAAACCGGCGAAAAGCCTGGACGATCTGGGCGAACGCTTTGGCCACCACTTCTACGAAGCGGAGCTGCGTTATCTGGTCGAGAAGGAATGGGTGCGCGAGCAGGACGATGCGCTGTGGCGCCGTACCAAAATGGGCATGTTCCTGAACGAGCAGGAGCGCGCACGCGTCGGTGAATGGCTGGCCCAGCATGGTAAAAAACCGGTTTTATCGCTGGCCTCATAAGGGCTGACGGCTAAAGCGGTAATACAGAGGGCGGAATTGATTTCCGCCCTTTTTGTCATCAGGCTCAGGCCGCTATCAGAAGTAAAGCGTGGCGTTATCGATACCGCAGGCTCTGGCATAGCGCGCAAGCGTCTCCAGACTGGCTGAAGTGATATTTTTTTCCATCCTGGAAACGGTGGGCGGCTTTATTCCCATGCGTTCAGCGACCTGCGCGCTGGTTAGCCCTGCCCTGGAACGCCATTCAAGCAACAATGCCTGTAAGCGCTCTTTTCTTTCCGCCGCTTCCCAGGCCGCACGGTACTCAGGATCGCCCATCATCTCTTCATGGATCTGTGAATGCGTTTTATATTTCACGTTTCATCTCCTCCAGACGCTGCCAGGCTAAGTCTGTTTCCGTACGCGGTGTTTTCTGCGTTTTCTTAATAAAAATGCGCAACAGATAAATTTTGCTCCCCGCCTGATATACCCATAGCCCACGAGCAATGTTGCTGCCCATTGTTCTGACCTCGTACAAACCGTTCCCAAGGGGCCTGGTATCAGGTTCACGTAACAGACGAGGGTTCTCTTCCAGCTTTTTGATTAACCTGTCCAGTTTTACCCTGACGGTTATCGGTAGCGCTTTCAGTTCCGCTTCCGCTTTATCATGCCAGATAACGGTAAACATGCTCTCACTCCCTGAGAAATAATAGCCTTTAAGCTAATTTAGCTCAACCCTCTACGATGCGTGTTACAGACATAGCGGGAGTCAGAAAAATGAAGATCCAGAGGGAATTCCGACAGAACGGGGAGAAACTTCTTCAGGCTGACTCTCGCTGCGCTGTATAAAAACACAGCACAGCGAGTCTTCAGGTAAAGCGTTTAATCACGGCAGAGCTTAGAGGCGGATCGGCTTAATGCCCCAAATCTCATCGGCATATTCCTGGATGGTGCGATCCGACGAGAAGTAGCCCATATTGGCGATATTCAGCAGCGTTTTGCGCGTCCATTCCTCCGGATGGCGGTACAGCTCGTCCACCTTGTCCTGGGTATCCACGTAGCTGCGATAGTCCGCCAGCAGCTGATAGTGGTCGCCCAGATTCACCAGCGAATCATAAATATTACGATAGCGGCCAGGCTCCTGTGGGCTGAAGGTGCCGGTAGCGATCTGCGTCAGCGCCTGATGCAGCTCGGCGTCCTGTTCGTAGTATTTACGCGCGTTATAGCCCTGGGCGCGCAGCTCCTCGACCTGCGGCGTGGTGTTGCCGAAGATAAAGATATTCTCTTCGCCGACGTGCTCCAGCATCTCGACGTTGGCGCCGTCCAGCGTCCCGATGGTCAGCGCGCCGTTCAGGGCAAATTTCATATTGCTGGTGCCGGACGCTTCCGTGCCCGCCAGAGAAATCTGCTCGGAAAGGTCGGCCGCCGGGATAATGACCTGGGCCAGGCTGACGCTGTAGTTGGGGATAAACACGACCTTCAGCTTATTTTTCACCTGCGGATCGTTGTTGATCACCTGCGCGACATCGTTGATCAAATGAATAATATGTTTTGCCATGTAGTAGGCCGACGCGGCCTTACCGGCAAAAATATTCACGCGCGGTACCCAGTCGGCATCCGGATCGGCCTTGATCCGGTTATAGCGGGTGATCACATGCAGCACGTTCAGTAGCTGACGTTTGTACTCATGGATACGCTTGATCTGCACGTCGAACAATGCGTGAGGATCGATAACGATATCCATTTTCTGGGCGATATGCGCCGCCAGCCGCTTTTTGTTGGTCAGCTTGGAATCGCTGATCCTTTTCAAAAAGCCAGGATAGTCGATATGCTGCTTCAGCTCGTCAAGCTGGCTTAAGTCGGTACGCCAGTTGCGGCCAATGGTGTCGTCCAATACTTCTGAAAGCGAAGGATTGGCCAGCGCCACCCAGCGACGCGGCGTCACGCCGTTGGTTTTATTGCAGAAGCGGCCAGGGAACAGCGCGGCAAAGTCGGCGAACAGCGACTGTACCATCAGGTTAGAGTGCAGTTCGGACACGCCGTTGACCTTGTGGCTGACCACGACCGCCAGCCAGGCCATCCGTACCTGACGACCGTTGTTCTCATCAATGATCGAGATGCGCGACTGCAGATCCCAGTCATCGGGATAGTAGTCCTGAATCGTTTTCAGGAAGTAGTCGTTGATATCGAAAATAATTTGCAGATGGCGCGGCAGGATCCTGCCGATCATATCTACCGGCCAGGTTTCCAGCGCCTCCTGCATCAGCGTATGGTTGGTGTAGGAGAAGACCTGACAGGTCACTTCAAACGCGTCGTCCCAGCTGAACTTATGCTCGTCGATCAGCAAGCGCATCAGCTCCGGGATAGCCAGCACCGGATGGGTATCGTTCAGGTGGATGGCTATCTTATCCGCCAGGTTATCGAACGTCTGATGCATCACCCAGTGCCGGTTAAGAATATCCTGCACCGTGGCCGACACCAGAAAATATTCCTGGCGTAAACGCAGCTCGCGCCCGGAGTAGGTCGAATCATCCGGGTAAAGCACGCGCGAGACGTTTTCCGAGTGGTTTTTATCTTCCACCGCCGCAAAGTAGTCGCCCTGATTAAATTTCCCCAGGTTGATTTCGTTACTCGCCTGCGCGCCCCACAGGCGCAGCGTGTTGGTGGCGTCGGTATCAAAGCCCGGAATGATCTGATCATAGGCCATCGCCAGCACTTCTTCCGTTTCCAGCCAGCGGGAACGGCTGCCCTCTACCTGAATACGTCCGCCGAAGCGGACTTTGTAGCGGGTATTAAAGCGCTGGAACTCCCACGGGTTGCCGTACTCCAGCCAGTAATCCGGCGATTCCGCCTGGCGACCGTCAACGATATTCTGTTTAAACATGCCGTAATCGTAGCGGATGCCGTAGCCGCGTCCGGGCAGGCCCAGCGTGGCGAGCGAGTCCAGGAAGCAGGCGGCCAGGCGGCCCAGACCGCCATTGCCCAGCCCCGGATCGCTCTCTTCGCCGATCAGATCTTCCAGATCGAAACCCATTTCTTCCAGCGCGGCGCGCGCGTCTTCGTAAATACCCATTGCCAGCAGCGCATTGGAAAGCGTGCGGCCTACCAGGAATTCCATCGACAGATAATAGACCTGACGCACATCCTGCGACAGCTGCGCCCGGTTAAAACGCAGCCAGCGTTCCACCATCCGATCCCGCACCGCCAGCAGCGTGGCGTTCAGCCATTCATGTTTGTTGGCAACGGAAGGATCCTTGCCGATAGTGAACATCAATTTATAGGCGATGGAGTGCTTCAGTGCCTCGACGCTGAGCGTTGGGGCGGTATAGATGAAAGGTGCGTTCATATCAATTTTCCTGGGTTCTTTACAGCAGACGTTGATAGAGATCGCGGTAGGCCACGGCGGCCACCTGCCAGCTAAAATCCATTGCCATTGCCTGACGCTGTACGTAACGCCACAGCGAAGGGCGCGACCAGAGCACAAAGGCGCGGCGAATGGCACGGAGCAACGACCAGGCATTGCTGTCTTCAAAGACGAAACCGCTGGCAATGCCGTCGGCCAGGTTCTCCAGCGAGCTGTCGTTGACCGTATCGGCCAAGCCGCCGGTACGCCGCACCAGCGGCAGTGTGCCGTACTTCAGGCCGTAAAGCTGCGTCAGCCCGCAAGGCTCGAAGCGGCTCGGCACCATAATCACGTCGGCGCCGCCCATGATGCGGTGCGAAAAGGCTTCGTGGTAGCCAATCTGCACGCCGACCTGACCCGGATATTCCGCGGCCGCCGCCAGGAAGCCCTGTTGCAGCACCGCGTCGCCCGCGCCCAGCAGCACCAGCTGGCCGCCCTGCTCCAGCAGCCCAGGCAGCGCCTCCAGCACCAGATCCAGCCCTTTCTGCTTCGTCAGGCGGCTGACCACGGCAAACACCGGGGCTTTTTCGTCAATTTTCAGCCCCATCGCAATTTGCAGCTGGCGCTTGTTCTCCTGCTTGGCGTCTAACACGTCGCGGTTATAACGCGTAGTCAGCAGCAGATCCTGCTCCGGATCCCAGATCAGCGGATCCACGCCGTTCAGGATGCCGGTCAGCCGCCCTTCCATCTGCCGCTGCTTCAGCAGATCTTCCATACCGTAACCAAATTCCGGCTGGGTGATCTCGCGCGCATAGGTCGGGCTGACCGCCGTAATATGATCGGCATAGAACAGACCAGCTTTGAGGTAGGAGATCTGTCCATAAAATTCCAGGCCGTGCATATTGAAGAAAGACCACGGCAGCTGGATTTCGTCCAGATGATGCGCGTAAAACAATCCCTGATACGCCAGGTTGTGTACGGTGAACACGGATTTTGCCGGACGGCCTCTGGCGGCCAGATAGGCGCAGGTCAGACCGGCGTGCCAGTCGTGCGCGTGAACCACTTCCGGTCGCCAGAAGGTGTCCAGTCCGCAGGCAATTTCACAGCCCATCCAGCCCAGCAGCGCAAAACGGAGATAGTTATCCGTATAGGCAAACTGCGATTCATCGTGATACGGGCTGCCGGGGCGATCGTACAGTCCCGGCGCGTCGATCAGATAGATGCCTACGCCGTCGTACTGTCCATAAAGCAGCTCGACATAGCCGGCAAAAGTATGCAGTCGGGCGACCACTTCGGTATCCGGTATCCCTTTTTTCAAGTCCGGAAACGCCGGGATCAATACGCGAGTATCAATCCCTTGTGCAATTTGCGCCGCCGGTAATGCTCCCACAACATCAGCAAGCCCGCCCGTTTTCAGCAGCGGGAAAATTTCTGAACAGACATGTAAAACCTGCATTATCGGCTCCTTTACCTTGTTCTGACGCGTTCCTCCGCATCAAATACCTGTGCTTTATTTTTGTACTTTATGCGGTTAACTGCGCCAGCCCAGCTTCGCCAGCATGGAACGCGTCACCAGCACAATGCCTTCTTCCGAGCGGTAAAAACGGCGCGCGTCATCATCCGGATTCTCACCGATTACCGTTCCTTCGGGCAGCACGCACGCACGATCTATAACGCAGCGGCGCAGGCGACAGGAGCGCCCCACTACCACATCCGGCGACAGCACAGAGGATTCGATATTGCAGAAAGAATTGATTCTTACGCGTGAAAACAAAACGGAATTCACTACCACCGAGCCGGAAATAATGCAGCCGCCCGATACCAGTGAATTCATCGTCATTCCATGACTGCCTGACCTGTCCTGCACGAATTTCGCCGGCGGCAGCGGCTCCATATGGGTACGGATAGGCCATTCACGGTCGTACATATCCAGCTCCGGCGTCACCGACGCCAGATCGAGATTGGCTTTCCAGTAAGCTTCCAGCGTGCCGACATCGCGCCAGTAAGGCGGCGCGTCTTTATCGCTTTGCACGCAGGAAAGGCTGAAGGAGTGCGCCAGCGCTTCGCCGGTCGCTACGATCTTCGGCAGAATATCTTTGCCGAAGTCATGGTTCGATTCGGGAATTTTCAGATCGTCTTCCAGCAGCTGATAAAGATAGTCGGCGTTAAAGGTATAGATGCCCATGCTCGCCAGCGCCAGGGTATCGTTACCCGGCATCGACGGCGGATCGGCCGGTTTCTCCAGGAAATCGACGACTTTGTTCTGATCGTTGACCGCCATCACGCCGAAGGCGCTGGCCTCTTCAATCGGTACCGGCAGGCAGGCAATGGTGCATTTCGCGCCGTTTTCCACGTGGTCCAGCAGCATGCGCGAGTAGTCCATTTTGTAGATATGGTCGCCGGCCAGGATCACGATATATTTCGCTTCATAGCGCCGAATAATATCCAGATTCTGCGTCACGGCATCCGCCGTGCCCCGATACCAGTGCTCGGTAGTCTGGCGCTGCTGGGCAGGGAGCAGGTCGACGAACTCGTTCATCTCCTCGTTAAAAAGCGACCAGCCTCGCTGGATATGCTGCACCAGCGTGTGCGACTGGTACTGGGTGATCACCGCGATCCGTCGGATCCCGGAGTTCAGGCAGTTTGACAGGGCAAAATCGATAATGCGGAACTTGCCGCCGAAATGGACGGCAGGCTTGGCGCGGTTGGCGGTAAGGTCTTTCAGGCGCGTGCCGCGTCCGCCCGCCAGGATCAGGGCTACAGTTTGCGACGGCAATTGTCTTGCCAACATCAGAGGGTCGTTCTTATCTAAAGTGGCCATGCCTGACTCCTGTTATGGTTGTTCCTGGAACACGCACACACCGTGCGCGGCTCCATGCCAGACAGTTAACAGAATGGGGTTGTTTTCCCCGGCGAAGGGCGGAATGGCGTGCCAGCGCCCTGGTGGCAGCGTGATGTCGCACACTTCTTCAGTGGCGTTCATCACGATCAGCCAATGCTGCGACAGCCGGATCTGCATCCTGCGTTCGCCGTGGTGCCAGGCGTCGGCAGACAGCGGCTGACCGTCCGGCCCAAGCCATTCCACGTTGCCGTCGTCAATCTGCCACCAGCGATCGGCCTGAAGCGCAGGAATGCGTTTGCGCAGGTGGATCAGGGCAGCAGTAAAAGTAAACAGTCCGCTGTTGTTGTTTTCCCAGTCGAGCCAGGTCAGCTCGTTATCCTGACAGTAGGCGTTGTTGTTGCCGTGCTGAGTGTGGCCGTGTTCGTCGCCGGCCAGCAGCATCGGCGTGCCCTGCGAGAGCAGCAGCGTGGTCAATAAGCCGTGTACGCTGCGCAAACGGTGCTCGGCTACCAGCAGCGGCGCGTTCAGCCCTTCAACGCCGTGGTTATAGCTGTAGTTGCCGTTGTGGCCGTCGCGGTTATCTTCGCCGTTGGCCTCGTTGTGTTTTTCGTTAAAGCAGACCAGGTCGGTCAGGGTAAAGCCGTCGTGCGCGGTGATCAGGTTGATGCTGGCCGAAGGCAGCCGCCCTTGCTGGTTAAAGATATCGCTGGAGCCGGCGAAACGTTTGGCGAACTCAGCATTGCTGCTGTCGCCGTTCAGCCAGAAGCGCCGCATCGTGTCGCGGTACTGGTCGTTCCATTCGGCAAACGGCGGCGGAAAGTTGCCGACCTGATAGCCGTCCGGGCCGATATCCCAGGGTTCCGCAATCAGCTTGCATTGAGAGAGCAGCGAATCTTCCTGCATCGCTTCAAAAATAGAGGCGTGCGGATGGTATTCCGGCGTGCGGCCCAGCACCGTCGCCAGGTCAAAGCGGAAGCCGTCGACGTGGCAAACCTCAACCCAGTACCGCAGGCACTCCAGCGTCCAGTCCAGCACGTTAGGATGGCTGATGTTGAGCGTGTTGCCGCAGCCGGTCCAGTTTTCATACTTGCCCTGCTCGTCCAGCCAGTAGAAGCTTTTGTTATCCACGCCGCGCTTCGACAGCATCGGCCCGGTTTCATCCAGCTCGGCCGTATGGTTAAACACTACGTCCAGCACCACTTCAATGCCTGCCGCATGCAGCGCTTTCACCGCCTGCTGGAATTCATCACGCGGATGCACGCCGTTCACGCCGGAAGCGTAGCGGGAATCCAGCGCATAAGGCGCCAGCGGGTTATAGCCCCAATAGTTGGTCAACCCAAGCCGCAGCAGACGCGGCTCGTGCGCGAAGAAGGCGACCGGCAGCAGCTCCAGCGTGGTAATGCCCAGCCGCTTGAAGTAGTCGATCATCACCGGATGGCCCAGCGCGGCATAGGTGCCCTGGATTTCTTTCGGAATACCGGGATGGCGTTTGGTCAGACCGCGTACGTGAGCCTCGTAAATAACGGTGGAGCCCCACGGCACGCGTGGCGATTTGTCGTCTTCCCAGTCGAAATCATCGGCCACGACCACGCTGCGCGGTGCAACTGCCGCGCTGTCTTTGGTATCCAAAACCTGTGGGCCGCACTGAAAACGAGGATCGTCAGTAACTTCACCGATCACTTCGCGCGCGCAGGGGTCAATCAGCAGCTTGTGTGGGTTGAAGCGATGCCCGGCTTCGGGCTGCCAGGGGCCGTGAACGCGGTAGCCATAAAGCTGGCCTGGTTTGGCGGCGGGCAGATAGCCGTGCCAGATATCGCCGGTGCGGGCGGGCAGCTCCATTCGCGTTTCAATGCCTCGCTCGTCAAACAGGCAAAGCTCTACCCGCTCGGCGTGTTGCGAAAACAGCGTAAAATTTACGCCCTTGCCGTCATAGGTCGCGCCTGTCGGCGTGGATTTACCGGGCTGCAATTGACTCATGAGGCCTCCCTGACCAGCCACACCGTAGCAAGCGGCGGCAAGGTCATACTGATTGAGTGTTCGCGGTTATGGCTCGGAATAGCCTCGCTGCTAATCGATCCCAGATTACCGACATTGCTGCCGTGATAATGCGCGGAATCGGTATTCAACACTTCCTGCCAGCTTCCTGATTGCGTAACGCCGAAACGGTAGTCGTAGCGCGTAACAGGCGTAAAGTTGCTGACTACAATCAGTTCATTGCCTTCACGATCGCGGCGCACAAAAACAAACACCGAGTTATCAAAATCATCCACGACCAGCCACTCAAAGCCCATCTGGTCAAAATCAAGCTGATACAGCGGCGGATGCTCGCGGTAGGTATGGTTCAGGTCGCGCACCAGGCGCTGCACGCCGTTGTGCCAGTTGTCCTCGCCCTCCAGCAGATGCCAGTCCAGGCTGATATCGTGATTCCACTCTTTGCCCTGCGCGAACTCATTGCCCATAAACAGCAGCTTTTTGCCGGGGAAGCCGTACATCCAGCCGTAGTAGGCGCGCAGATTGGCGAACTTCTGCCAGACGTCGCCGGGCATCCGATCCAGGATAGAACGCTTGCCGTGCACCACTTCATCGTGCGACAGCGGTAGCACGAAATTTTCGGTGGAGTTGTAAAGCATTCCGAAGGTCAGATTGTTGTGGTGATGCTTGCGGTAGAGCGGATCTACCTGCATGTAGTCCAGGGTGTCGTGCATCCAGCCCAGGTTCCATTTGTACCAGAAGCCCAGGCCGCCCGTTTCGGACGGACGCGTGACGCCCGGAAAATCGGTGGACTCTTCCGCCACGGTCACGGTGCCGGGCGCGGCGTTGCCCAGCGTGCGGTTGGTGTAGCGCAGGAAAGCGATAGCTTCCAGGTTTTCCCGGCCGCCAAAATGGTTAGGGATCCATTCTCCTTCCGCCCGGCTGTAGTCGCGATAGATCATGGAGGCGACGGCATCCACCCGCAGGCCGTCGATGCCAAAACGTTCGATCCAGTAGAGCGCGTTGCCGGTCAGATAGTTGCTGACTTCACGACGGCCAAAGTTATAAATCAGCGTGTTCCAGTCCTGATGAAAGCCTTCGCGCGGGTCGCCGTGCTCATACAGCTCGGTGCCGTCAAATTTAGCGAGGCCGAAATCATCGGAAGGAAAATGTCCCGGCACCCAGTCCAGCAGCACGTTCAGGCCGGCCTGATGGGCAACGGCAATAAAGTTACGGAACTCGTCGCGCGTGCCGAAACGGCGCGTTGGCGCATACATGCCGGTAGGCTGATAGCCCCAGCTGCCGTCAAACGGATGCTCGTTGATCGGCATCAGTTCAAGATGGGTAAAGCCCATCTCTTTGGCATAAGGCACCAGCTGCTCGGCCAGCTCTTTGTAGCTCAGCCAGTAGTTGTTGTCCGTATGGCGACGCCACGACCCGAGATGCACCTCATAAATAGAGATAGGCGCATCAAAATCGTTGGCCCGCTGGCGCGCTTCCGACATGGTGGTTTTAGGCGGAATGCCGCAAATCATCGAGGCGCTATCCGGCCGCATCTGCGCTTCAAAAGCATACGGGTCGGATTTCAGCCGCAGCTGCCCGTTTTTATCGATGATTTCATATTTATAAAGCTGCCCCTGCACGGCGCCGGGCACAAACAGCTCCCAGACGCCACTCTCCTGACGCAGCCGCATAGGATGGCGACGGCCATCCCAGAAGTTAAAATCGCCGACCACGGAGACACGACGGGCATTAGGTGCCCAGACGGAAAAGCGGGTGCCGATAACGCCGTCAATCACGTCCGAGTGCGCGCCCATGCTCTCATAGGGACGTAAGTGGGTGCCTTCCGCCAGTAGCCAGCTGTCCAGCTCTTTCAGCAGCGGCCCAAAGCGATAGGCATCATCCACCAGGTTTTGCTGACCGTGCCAGGTGACGGCCAGCTGGTAGCGGAACATATTTTTGCGGCGTGGGATCACGCCTTCGAAAAATCCCCGTGAATCAATACATTCCAGCTGAGCACATTTCCGGCCGGTATTGGTTTCGATTACCCAAACTTCGGTGGCGTCCGGCAACAGGGCGCGCACCGTCAATCCCTTTGGGGTTTGATGCATGCCGAGTAGCGAAAAGGGGTCAGCATAATGACCGGAAATTAACGCATTAATTAACCGGCGATCCGTAAGC
Source organism: Erwinia plantamica (assembly GCF_043420595.1). Taxonomy (NCBI): domain Bacteria; kingdom Pseudomonadati; phylum Pseudomonadota; class Gammaproteobacteria; order Enterobacterales; family Erwiniaceae; genus Erwinia; species Erwinia plantamica. The sequence continues at coordinate 108,748 of NZ_JBGCUC010000016.1, read as the reverse complement.
TCTGACATGACTGTACCTGTAATGTATGGCAGGCGATCCTTTTTCAGAAAAAAACGAATGCGCTGCTCTTCATTGAGCCAAAAGCACGCTGGCGGGTACGGCCTGACATCCTGTGCAAAAAACCGCCGCAGCGTGCGACAACTTCTGTTGAATACTCAAAACGTGATCGGACGTGGCAGACAGCGCCAAACATCCCGTAATCGGGCGATACAGCTAAGCATAGCCAGGGCGCCAGTAAAGCCAGGGTCGAATGAAGAAAAAATATTGCTTTCAGATCAAACTTTCACAGATTAGTAAGCGGCATGGAAAAGCAGGGAAGCCGGAGCGATAAAATTCCCCTCAGGGAACAAATGCAGTTAAGGCGCACGGTTAACCGCTTTCACCGATCGCGACATGTTGACCGTTGATGAATGTTTAAACAGCGCAACTGTTATCGTTAATGTTGGGAAAGATATGGAAATTAAAAATGGAAAAGTAATCTTCGCGGCACGACAGGCACGACCGCGTGCAGGTGAAAGCGCCCTGCCGTTCTGGCAGGGCGAGGCGGTCTTAATCCACCAGCAGTCGTAGCATCCGGCGCAGCGGCTCGGCGGCCCCCCACAGCAGCTGGTCGCCAACGGTAAAGGCAGAAAGATACTCCGGCCCCATATTCAGCTTGCGCAGACGGCCCACAGGCGTTTTCAGCGTGCCGGTCACCGCCGCTGGCGTCAGCTCGCGCAGGGTCAGCTCACGGTCATTTGGCACCACGGTAGCCCATTCGTTATGGGCAGCCAGCAGCTGTTCGATTTCCGCCAGCGGCACATCCTTTTTCAGCTTCAGCGTAAACGCCTGGCTGTGGCAGCGCAGCGCGCCAACGCGCACGCACAGGCCGTCGACCGGAATAGTGCGCGCCGGCTGCAGGATCTTGTTGGTTTCCGCCTGGCCTTTCCACTCTTCGCGGCTCTGGCCGTTTTCCAGCTGTTTGTCGATCCACGGGATCAGGCTACCCGCCAGCGGTACGCCGAAGTTATCGGTTGGCAGCACGCCGCTGCGGCTCATCTCGGTGACTTTGCGTTCGATATCCAGGATAGCGGAGGCCGGATTTTGCAGCTCTTTCGCCACGCCGTCGTGCAGCATTCCCATCTGTGCCAGCAGCTCACGCATATGCCGCGCGCCGCCGCCGGAAGCCGCCTGATAGGTCGCCACGGACGCCCACTCCACCAGATCCTGGGCAAACAGGCCGCCCAGCGACATCAGCATCAGACTGACGGTGCAGTTGCCGCCCGCAAAAGTTTTAATGCCTTTGTCCAGACCCTGACGAATAACGTGGTGGTTGACCGGATCCAGGATAATCAGCGCGTCGTCCTGCATACGCAGCGTGGAGGCCGCATCAATCCAGTACCCCTGCCAGCCTGCCGCACGCAGCTTTGGATAAATCTCGGTGGTGTAGTCGCCGCCCTGGCAGGTGATAATGATATCCAGCGCCTTCAGCGCGTCCAGGTCATACGCATTTTGCAGCAGGCCCGGAGACTGACCGCCAAACTGCGGCGCGGCCTGACCATGCTGAGACGTGGAGAAAAATACCGGGCGAATGACGTCAAAGTCGCGCTCTTCCGTCATCCGCTGCATCAGCACGGAACCGACCATGCCGCGCCAACCAATTAAGCCTACTGATTTCATATTGCACCTGTTTCAGGCTGGTTTGCCCGTCTGCGAGTAGCCTTGAGCCGCCCGCTGGCGAAAGGCAAACTGTCTGCGACAAAAACGCCTGACCTGTTAGAGTAAGTGATAAGAAAGAAATATGGCTATCACCTTACAAAATGCAGCAAAAGTGGCAAGTGAATTAATTCGATTAGCGCGGCTTTTTTAGCAGAGCTGCTTATAACGGAAGACCAGCCCCGGTGGAAAGAAGGAGAAACCCATGACAGAGATGATTTCGGTGACCATATTATTGCTGCTTATTATGGATCCGCTGGGCAATTTGCCGATTTTTATGTCGGTTTTAAAGCATCTGGAGCCGAAACGTCGTCGGACGGTGCTGATTAGGGAAATGCTGATCGCGCTGGCGATTATGCTGCTGTTCCTGTTTGCCGGTGAAAAAATTCTCGCGTTTCTGAACCTGCGAACGGAGACCGTCTCGATTTCCGGCGGCATTATCCTGTTTCTGATCGCTATCAAGATGATTTTCCCCTCGCACGAAAGCAACAGCAGTGGCCTGCCCGCAGGCGAAGAACCTTTTCTGGTGCCGCTGGCCATTCCGCTGGTGGCTGGGCCTTCGCTGCTGGCGACGCTAATGCTGCTGTCGCATCAGTATCCCAACAACATCGGCTACCTGGCGGGCTCGCTGCTGATCGCCTGGGGCGCTACGGTGGCGATACTGCTCTTTTCGGGGCTGTTTTTACGGCTGCTGGGCGAAAAAGGCGTTAACGCGCTGGAGCGTCTGATGGGCCTGATCCTGATTATGCTGGCCACCCAGATGTTCCTGGACGGGATCCGCGCTTATCTGAAGCTCTGATCGGAACACAACCACTGTATGAAATGTTTTGCCGCTTCTGTCGGGCGGCATTGCGCCTTTTCCCCCTGAACAGGGCATCAGTTATTCGGTAGTACAGTAACAAACGCTGTCTGTACTCTCTGAAGGTCTGTATAATTTTCAGGCGAATTTATTAACTGACAGCGGATAAGATAAGTCCAAAGGATTGGCAATGATGAAAATTACGGTACAGCCTTTTAAGCTGCCGGTGCGTACCCGAAACGTCTGCTATATCGCTACGGTTGAAAAAAGAGCGGATAAGACAGAGGAATACATTATTGATATAGAACGCCTGCCCAGTCAGTTTCATGAAATTTTCGCAGGTGACTATTCTCCTCACACCCTTCAAAACGATTTTTATCTCTTCAATTTTTACACGTTAGAAGCAGTCATGACCGATTCCCCTCTATTTTCGCCGGGTAAAGAAATGAATTTTTCCTGGCTCGAGCTGAAAGAATTTATGTTAAAAGCAGTGGGCGGAGCAATCACGGATTTTGTTGCTAAATACGCGCCGCAGGCCGTGGTAGCTATTCCCGTCCGGCCCGGGCTTGGCAAGCTATATGACGAAGTACTGAGTGAAAATGAACAAAATTCAGGCTATCATTACGTCTCAAAATACAGGGAATGGGGGATCTATGTCATTGAAACCTGATTGTGAAACCGGGCATTCAGCACACGGGTTAACTCGTGAAGAGGTAATGCGTATGGCTCGACAGCATAAAACCCAGCGAGCAATCGAACTTTCATCTGCCATTCGTGAAGCTGGCGGGATCGGAAATCTGGGAGCACCGTTGCCGGATGCGATGTTACGCCGCTCGGTTCAGAAGTAATTCAGAAGCCGTTGCCTGCATAACAATCAATCGCGACTGTCAAAGAGTGGCTGCTGACGGCAAGATTTTACTGTTTGGGATCGGTCTGGTCGTGGCGTCCGCAGAGCCAACGACGCCGGCTATTCTCGTGGGATGGTTGCCTTATTAGTTATTGCGCCCTACCTGCTGTTCCCCTTTCTGATTTTTCCTCCTTCAGCAAAAGAAAAAGGCGAGCGGCGCTAAGCCGCCCGCCGATCAATACATTAAGAAAGCAGCGCAAAGGCGATCATACCCACGATAGCGCCGGTAGTGCCGAGGATGGTTTCCATCATCGTCCAGGTCTTCAGCGTCTGCCCTTCGGTTGCGCCGGTAAAACGGCCGAACAGCCAGAAGCCCGCGTCGTTAACGTGGCTGAATATGATCGAACCGCCCGCGATACAGATGGATAATGCCGCCATCTGCGCGCCGGAATAATGCAGCGGTTCAATTACCGGCATAATCAGTCCTACCGCCGTCAGACAGGCGACCGTTGCGGAGCCCTGAATGATGCGCACCGCGCCCGCCAGGATAAAGCAGGCCAGCGCCACCGGTAGGCCCGCGCCGGTCAGCGCATGCCCCAACGCCGGGCCAACGCCCGAATCCACCAGCACCTGCTTAAAGACGCCGCCCGCGCCAATCACCAGCAGAATGATACCCGCCGGCTGCAACGCGCTGCCGCAAATCTGCATCACCCGCTCTTTATCCATCCCCTGACGATACGCCAGGCCATAAATAGCCAGCAAACAGGCGAGCAGAATGGCGATAAACGGATGGCCGATAAATTCCAGCCACTCATAGAGCGAAGTGCCTTCGGTCGCAAAGCGCGCGCCGATGGTTTTCAGCCCGACCAGCACCAGCGGAAACAGGATCAGTGACAGGCTGAAGCCGAACGAGGGCAGCTTGCTCTCATCAAACTCAGGATGGTTGTCCTCTGTCGGCAGCGTAAATTCCACGTGTCGGCTGATAAAGTTGCCGAACAGCGGGCCGGCGATCAGCATGCTGGGGATCGCCGCGCAGACGCCGAGCAGGATCATCCAGCCGAAATCGACGTGCATCTGCGAAGCCAGCAGCATCGGCGCCGGGCCGGGCAGCAAAAACGCCGCCGCCGCCGCCACGCCAGCAAACAGCGGGATAACCAGCTTGACCAGGTTGTCGCCGGTGCGGCGCGCCACGGCGAAGGCGATGCTGATCAGCAGCACCACCGCCACCTCAAAGAACAGCGGCAGCGCGCAGATCAGCCCGGCGATGCCCATCGCGTAGTGCGCGCGGCTTTCACCAAACGTTTTCAGCATCTTGATCGCTATTTGATCGACCGCGCCGGTTTCGTGCAGAATTTTACCGAACATCGCACCCAGCGCGACGACCACGGCCAGGAAGCCCAGCGTGCCGCCCATGCCTTTTTGCATGGTGGCGGCAATGTCATCCAGCGGCATCCCGGAGAAGATCCCGGCGCCGACAGAGACCAGCATCAGCGCCAGAAAGGCGTGCATCCGCGCTTTCATCACGAGGAACAGCAGCAGCAGGACAGAGCCTGCCGCGGTTAATACCAGTGTTGCAGTTGCCATGACACCCTACTTATTTATCGCACCTTCGATGGTGGCGATAGTGGTAGCCACAACTTCATCCAGCGTCTGGTTGATATCCACGACCAGCACGTCGCGCTCGTCGCTGCCCGGCTCCTCCAGCGTTTCAAACTGCGTGACCAGCATCTGCGGCTTGAAGAAGTGCCCTTTACGCGCGCGCAGACGGCCCTCAATGGTATCGAAATCGCCCTTCATATAGATGAACGACAGGTTGTCATTGCCCTCGCGCAGAATGTCGCGGTAGCTCTTTTTCAGCGAGGAACAAACGATCAGCGAAACCTGATTGGTACGCTGCATAGCAAACGCGGCGTCGTTAATCGCCTTCAGCCAGGGACGGCGGTCGTCGTCGTTCAGGGGATGACCGTCCGCCATCTTTTGAATATTGCTGCGAGGATGCAGGAAATCGCCATCCAGGAAGGCCGCTTTCAGATGATAAGCGACGGCATTGGCAACGGCCGATTTGCCGCTGCCGGATACGCCCATCAGCACAAATACATGATTGGACGGAAAAGAGTTGTTCATTGTTTTACTCCGGCGAAGATGTCAGGGACCTGCCCATTATTGTTAGCGTTATGTTGTTATCGGTAACATTGTCTGGACGCCCGTGAAGTATGGCAACAGCCAGAGCGGAAAAAGCTGGTAAATGTGAGATGGTTCAAAAAAATGACAGATTAGGAGTGGCTGCGGCACAAAGGGACAAAGAACCGGGCAGATCGGCTCTATGGGATCAAACAGAGCCGACGGGATCGGCTCTATGGAATCAAATACTGCCGCCTTCAGAAATCGTAAAGCCGACGTCGATCTGCTGCGATCCGGTTTGCTCGCCGCGAATGCGCGCCAGCAGGAGCGAGGCGGAAACCTGCCCCATTTTTTCACGCGGCGTCAGCACGGTGGCCAGCTCTGGCGTGACCACCTGGGTGATGTCGTGGCCGTGGAAGCCCGCGATAGCAATATCCTGCGGCACGCGCAGCCCCTGCCGCTGGCATTCAAACATGGCGCCTATCGCTAAATCATCGTTGGTGCAAAACAGACTGTCTGTATCAGGATAGCGCTGCTGCGCCGCCAGCATCAGCGTGCCGCCCATCGAAAAAGAAGAGGCTTCTTCCATCATGATGCTGCGCGGCTCCAGGTTCGCTTCGCGCATCGCCTGTTCATAACCCTGATGCTTCAGCAAAGTACGTTCGTCCAGCCTCGCCCCCAGATAAACCGTGCGGCGATGTCCCTTGCGCAGGATAGCGTGGGTCATCTGCCGCGCCGCCTCGACGTTATCAAACCCTACCGCCAGATCCAGGCAAGGCGAAACGCAGTCCATCATCTCCAGCACCGGGATCCCTGCGGTTTCGATCATCCGCAGGCTGGCTGGCGTGTGGGTGCGTTCGGTCAGGATCAGCCCGTCGATATTCCAGCCCAGCAGCGAGCGCATCTGTAGCTCTTCTTTTTCCGCGCTGTAGCCAAAATGGCCCAGCATGGTCTGATAACCTGCCGCATCGGTTACGGCTTCGATGCCGCGCAGCACGTCGGCGAAAACCTGGTTGGTAAGAGAAGGCAGCAGCACGCCGATCGCCCGGCTGGTGGCGTTAGATAAAATATCGGGCGCGCGGTTAGGGATATAGCCCAGCTCATCGAGCGCGGCGGCAATACGGCTTTGCAAGGCAACGGAAACCTGATCGGGATTGCGCAGATAGCGGCTGACGGTCATCTTGGTGATGCCCACACGATCGGCAACGTCCTGTAGCACCGGTCTTTTCTTCTTCATTATTTTCAGGGAGTCAGAGGGTGGATCGCTTGAGTGTAACAAAATTGGCGGGAAAACGGTGAAGGGCGCGGCAGGCCGCGCCCAAAGTGTGATCTTAAACCGGCGGCAGATCGAACAGCAGGATTTCGGCGTCGCTGGCGGCTTCCAGGCTCAGCGAAGCTTCATCCCAGATAGCGAAAGCATCGCTGGTGCCCGCTTTTTCGCCGTTGACCGTGACGTCGCCTTTCACCACCTGGATCCAGATACGACGGTTCGGCTCAACCTGTACGGTATCCTGCTCGCCCTGCTTCAGCACCCAGCGGGAAAGCGTCATATCCTGATAAACTTTCAGCGAGCCTTCACGCGCATCCGGCGACAGCACCAGCTGGCGGCCCTGAACATCCGCGAAACGACGCTGATCGTAACGTGGCGTGATGCCCGTTCTTTCCGGAATAATCCAGATCTGATACAGGTGCAGCGGCACGTCTTTGCTGGCGTTGTACTCAGAGTGACGCACGCCGGTGCCGGCGCTCATAATCTGGAACTCGCCCGCCGGGATCTGCTCCTTATTGCCCATGCTGTCTTCATGCTCAACGGTACCGGAAAGCACATACGTCAGGATTTCCATATCTTTATGGGGATGAGTGCCGAAGCCCTGGCCGCCATCAATAACATCTTCGTTAATCACTCGCAGCGCCGAGAAGCCCATAAAGTTGGCGTCGTAGTAGTTAGCGAAAGAAAACGTGTGCCAGCTGTCCAGCCAGCCGTGGTTAGCGTGACCGCGTTCTTGTGCTTTGCGTAAGTAAATCATGTTCAATCCTCCTCAACGTTTTCACATAGTCTGGACCTGTGCTGACCGGGAAGATAGCGGAGAAAATTGTCTCCTCTGTTCAAATTATTCGATGAAATTAACAGGCGTCTTTCAGACCGTTTGCGCAAGCAGATAAGAAGGGAGAAAACGGAGGTTGCCGCCGGGCAGGCAAAAAAAAAGCCAGCACCCGAGCTGGCTAAATAATATTGGAAGCAATGTGAGCAATGTCGTGCCTTCCCGACCGGTCCGTGAAGCCCAAGTCGAAAACGCATGACAATAATAATCATTATCATTCGCACTTGTAAAGCCTCTGCGGCATTTTTTTCGCTTGCTTTTGCGCCAGAATCCCCTGAATTTAAGCAGGAAATAACCAAAAGGAGCGAGAGAATGAGTGAGATAGTGATAAGACACGCCGTCGTTGAAGACGCTGCCGCGCTGCATCGTATTGTCAGCCAGCCGGAAACCTACACCGACACGCTACAGCTTCCTCATCCCTCGCTTCAGCTTGTTCAGGAACGTCTACAGAAACTTCAGCCCGGCATGCAGCGGCTGGTCGCCTGCGTTGATGAACAGGTGGTCGGCGACTTATATCTGGAGGTTAACGGCCGCGCGCGTCGGCGGCATACCGCGACTTTTGGACTCTGCGTCGATTATCACTACCGTGGTCGCGGCGTGGCCTCCGCATTGATGCAGGAGATGGTCAGCCTGTGCGATAGCTGGCTGAGCGTCGAGCGCATTGAGCTGACGGTATTTGCCGACAACGACACGGCGGTAAGATTGTATCAGCGGTTTGGTTTTGAAACGGAAGGCGTGGCGCGACGCTATGCCGTACGCAACGGCAAACAGGTGGATGCGCTCTATATGGCGCGTTTGCGCGCCGCTTAAAACACAGGGGCGATAAAATATCGCCCCTTCTCGTTAATAACCTGCCGTCAGATCGTCAACAGAGCGAGGATCGGAAGCGCCATACAGGGTGCCGTCCGGGCCGATCATAATGCTCTGCGTGCTGCCCATCGCAGGCAGTACCTTAACGTGCTGCCCTTTTGCCTCCAGCAGCTTCAGCGTATCCGGGCTGAAGCCTTTCTCCACGCGCAGCTGATCCGGCAACCACTGATGATGAAAGCGCGGCGCGTTGGTCGCTTCCGCCACGTTCATACCGAAATCGATGCTGTTAACGACCATTTGCAGCACGGTTGTAATAATACGGCTGCCGCCCGGACTGCCCGTCACCAGCCAGGTTTTGCCGTCTTTGGCGACGATGGTCGGCGACATGGAAGAGAGCGGCCTTTTGTAAGGCTGCACCGCATTTGCCTCGCCGCCGACCAGACCATAAATATTCGGCGTGCCCGGCTTGGCGGAAAAATCGTCCATTTCGTTGTTGAGCAAAATGCCGCTCTTGCCCGCCACGATCCCGCTGCCAAAATAGGTGTTCAGCGTATAGGTCACCGCGACCGCATTACCCTGCTTATCGACCACGGAAAAATGCGTGGTCTGATTGCTCTCATAAGGCGCCAGCTTGCCGGGTTTAATCTCTGTCGAAGGCAGCGCTTTGTTCACGTCAATCTGCTGGGCCAGCGATTTCGCATAGGCTTTACTGGTCAGCGCCTGCCACGGCACTTTCACAAAATCAGGATCGCCCAGATACTCAGAACGATCGGCGTAGGCATGTTTTTCCGCTTCCGCCATCACCTGCATAGCGTCGGCGCTGCCAAAGCCCATTTTCGCCAGATCGAAGTTTTCCAGGATATTGAGGATTTCCACTATATGGATCCCGCCGGAAGAAGGCGGCGGCATAGAAAAGACTTCATAACCGCGATAGGTGCCGCTGATGGGCTTACGCTCGACCGCTTTATAATTGGCCAGATCCGCTTTGCCGATCAGGCCGCCGTTCGCCGCCATTTCCGCGGCGATTTCCGAGGCGATCTCCCCTTTATAGAAAGCGTCCGGGCCTTGCGTCGCAATCAGCCGCAGGCTACGGGCAAGATTATGCTGCACCAGCTTTTCGCCGCGCGCGTAGGGCTGGCCGTCTGCTTTATAAAAAACGGCTTTACTGTTGGGGTGCGTAATCAGCACTTCTTTGCCGTACACTTTCAAATCATCAGCCAGCGCTTCGTTAACCACGATGCCTTTTTCCGCCAGCCTGATGGCCGGTGCGATCAGCTGCGCCAGCGGCAACGTGCCGTACTCTTTATTCGCCAGCGCGAAACCGGCCACGGTGCCCGGCACGCCGGAAGCCAGATGGGAGGTCAGCGACTTTTTACCGTCGGCGTTGCCCTGGGCGTCTAAAAACATATCGCGACTGGCTTTAATCGGTGCCATTTCACGAAAATCAATGGCGGTAGCGTGGCCGGAAGCGGTACGGATTAGCATAAAACCGCCGCCGCCAAGGTTACCGGCCTGCGGATGCGTGACGGCCAGCGCATAGCCGACGGCGATGGCGGCATCTACCGCATTGCCGCCGCGTTTCAGCACATCCACGCCTGCCTGGGTGGCGAGCGCATCTACCGAGGCCACCATGCCGTGCTGCTCTTTTACCGGATGGAAAGTATCGGCGTCCACGCCGTACGAGATTGGCGGCGTGGTGGGCGCTGCCGTCGCGCCCTGCCAGAAAATCAGTCCTGCTATCAACGATGCTGCCAGCGTCACTCTGCCCTGCCCCATATTCACCTCTTATTAGAATTATTTACGTTTGTTTACCGTCTCTAACTATGCACAAAACAAGCGAAAAGGCGAGAAAACCTACAAATTCAGACTGGCCCTCAGGCCAGAACAGCGCGGCTGACATACACTGGATAGACAGCTTAGGGAGGTATTTGATGAAATGGTTACTCGTGTGTGCCGCGCTGCTGCCGTTAAGCGGCATGGCCAATATGCTAAATAATAATCAGCCTAACCAGCCGGGCTATAACCCCAGCTCGCAGCGGATGCAGCAGCAGATGCAGACGCAGCAGGTTCAGCAACAGCGGAAACTGCAGCAGGATCAGCAGCAGCAAAGCCAGCAGCTACAGCGAAAGGTGCAGGATCAGCGTAACAGCGCTTCCCAGCGCGTGTTGCAGACGCAGCCCGGCAGCACTACTCAGCCGTCGGTGCAGCAGAATACAAATTAAGGTCAGGCCAACAGCCGGATTGCCCCAGTTGGACGATCCGGCGATATCAATCACCGCCCGGTAGCATTACTCAGCCGTTGGTGCAGCAGAATAGGGATTAAGATGGGACTGTAGCCGAATCGCGTCGGTTCGACGATTCGGTGCTATCAATCGCAGCCCGGCAGCACCACTCAGCCAGAATACACATTAAGGTCAGGCCAGCAGCCGGCGCGCGTTCAGTAAGGCGCTAGCTGTATCAGCGTCTTCAAGTGAAATCTGCGCCTATCAGGTCAATGCGGTCGGTACAGATGGCGTCAACGCCCCAGTCCAGCAGCTCTTTTGCCCTTTCGGGTTGATTAACCGTATAAACCAGAATCCGCAGCTCCGCCGCTTTGAGCGCCGCCACTCTCTCCCGATCCAGAACCTTATGATTGAAATGTACCGAGACGCAATCCAGCCGCTGCGTCAGCTGCTGCCAGTCGTCATGCCATTCGTGCAGCAGCAACCCGCGCGGCAGCTCCGGCGCGGCCTGCATGGCGGCTTCCAGCGCTTCAAAAGAGAACGAGGAGAGCAGCGGTGCGGTCTGCCAATGCCACAGCTCGCGCGCGGCCAGCGCCACCACGCGTCCGGTTTCCGCTTCCAGACCGGTTGTGGGCTTGATTTCAATATTTGCCATCATGCCGTAAGAAGCGCAGCGCTGCGCCACCTGAGACAGCAGCGGCAGACGCTCGCTGGTGAAATCTTTGCCAAACCAGCCGCCCGCATCCAGCTGGATCAGCTTTTCCCATGGCAGCTGTCCGGCGATGCCCCAGCCGTTGCTGGTTCTGTCGAGCGTGTCGTCATGCAGCAAAAAAATTTCGCCGTCCAGCGAGAGCTTGACGTCGAACTCAATCATCTTGTGCCCCAGCCGCGCGCCGGTATCAATACCGGCGAGGGTGTTTTCCGGGGCCAGCTTGCCGCCGCCGCGATGCGCGACGATGGTCGGGTAAGGCCAGGCTTTAGCAGTCATTCGAGCCGTTGTCCGTTGTCCGTATCAAAGAAGTGTAGCGAATCAGCCGGCAGCTGTAGCCACAGCAGGCTGCCGATAGCCGGGCGCTCGATGTGCGGCAGCCGCACCACCATATTGTGGCCGCCCCAGCGCCCGTGCGCCAGGTTGTCCGCGCCCAGCATTTCCAGCGTTTCCACCGTCAGCGCCAGCCCGCTTTGCCGATCGGCCAGCTTAATATGCTCCGGGCGGATCCCCAACGTCAATCGGCGTCCGGCCCACTGCGGCCTGGCCTGAGGCAGCGGCACGGCGCTGTCGCCCAGCAGCAGCCGCGTGCCGGTCGGATCGATCTCGCCTTCCAGCAGGTTCATCGCAGGCGCGCCAATAAAGCTGGCAACGAAGCGCGTGGCCGGACGCTCATAAATCTCTACCGGCGTGCCCAGCTGCTCCAGCACGCCTTTGTTCATCACCATCACCCGCTGCGCCAGCGTCATCGCCTCCACCTGATCGTGCGTCACGTACAGGCTGGTAGTCTGCAGGCGACGATGCAGCTGCTGTAGCTCCAGCCGCATCTGCACCCGCAGCCGCGCGTCCAGATTTGATAACGGCTCATCAAACAGGAAAACCGCCGGTTCGCGAACGATAGCGCGCCCCATCGCCACCCGCTGCCGCTGACCGCCGGAAAGCTCGCGCGGACGACGGTGCAGCAGCGCTTCCAGCTCCAGGCTTTTCGCCGTTTCCAGCACGCGCTGGCGGATATGCGCTTTGCCCATGCCGCGAATTTTCAGCCCCCATGCCATGTTTTCTTCCACGCTCATATGGGGATAAAGCGCATAGTTCTGGAAAACCATCGCGATGCCGCGATCTTTCGGCTCCCGCTCGGTGACGCGTTCGCTGTCGATATAGATATCGCCGCTGCTGACCCTTTCCAGCCCGGCGACCATGCGCAACAGCGTCGATTTACCGCAGCCGGAAGGGCCAACCATCACCATAAACTCACCGTCGCGAATATCGACGTCAAGCGGCTGAATAATCTGGTTTTTACCGTCGTACGTTTTGGTAACGGCCTGAAATTTTACCCCTGCCATGCTATTTCTCGCTCTCTACCAGCCCGCGAACGAAAGCGCGCTGCATCACTAAAACAATCACTACCGGCGGGATCATGGTCAGCAGCATTGCGGCCATCACCAGATTCCACTGCGTGGGCGTGCCGTCGCCGGTGCCGATCATGCTGCGAATGCCCGCCACGGCGGTGCCCAAATCAACATCATTAATAATCAGCAGCGGCCAGAGATACTGGTTCCAGCCATAGATAAAGGTGATAACAAACAGCGCGGCCAGATTGGTTTTCGACAGCGGCAGCACAATGTCCCAAAAGAAGCGCATTGGCCCGGCGCCGTCGATGCGCGCCGCTTCGACCAGCTCGTCAGGCAGCGTCATAAAAAACTGGCGAAACAGGAAGGTGGCGGTGGCGGAGGCCATCAGCGGCAGCGTCAGCCCGCTATAGCTATCCAGCATCTTCAGGTCTGCAATCACTTCTACCGTCGGGAAAATGCGCACCTCGACCGGCAGCATCAGCGTGATAAAAATCATCCAGAAAAACAGGCCGCGCAGCGGAAAGCGAAACCAGACCAGCGCAAAAGCGGAGAGGATAGAAACCGAAATCTTCCCTGTGGTTATCGCCAGCGCCATCAGCGTGCTGTTAAACAGCATCCTGCCGAAAGGCGCGCTGTTCTGTCCCACGCCGTGCTGCCAGATAAAGCTCACGTTGTGCCACAGCGAACGGCCGGGGATCAGCGACATCGGTACCCGGAACACCTCGCTGTCGTTCAGCGTAGCGGCCACAAAAGCGACATAGAGCGGAAACAGCACGGTAAGCGCGCCCAGACCCAGCATGATCTGACTGAAAAGGGCCAGCCCGCGTCGGTTTTCAATCATTGGTAGCGCACCTTTTTCTCAACAAAACGGAACTGGATCACCGTCAGCCCGATGACCAACACCATCAGCACCACCGACTGTGCGGAAGAAGAAGAGAGATCCAGACCGGCAAAGCCTTCGCGATAGATTTTGTAGATAAGCGTGGTGGTGGACTGCACCGGCCCGCCGCCCGTGGCGGCATCGATCACCGGGAAAGTGTCAAAGAAGGCGTATACCAGATTGACCACCACCAGAAAGAAGCCCACCGGCGTAATCAGCGGCAGCGAGAGGTAAAAAAAACGGCGTACCGGGCCTGCGCCGTCGATAGCCGCCGCTTCGATCAGCGATTTGGGAATGGACTGAAGCGCCGCAAAAAAGAACAGGAAGTTATAGCTCATTTGCTGCCAGACGGAAGCCAGCACGACCAGCGTCATCGCCTGGCCGCTGTTTTGCGCATGGTTCCAGCTATAGCCCAGCTGCGCCAGAAAATGCGTAATCAGGCCCTGCCCCGGACTGAACAGGAACATCCACAGCACCGCCGCTACCGCAGGCGCTACTGCATAAGGCAGCAGAAACAGCGTCTGGTAAAAGCGCTTCAGGCGCAGGACATGATCGGTCAGCGCGGCAAAAAACAGCGAAACGATCAGGCCGATGACCGTAACCAGGCCGCTAAAAATCAGCGTGGTTTTAAAGGAATCGAGATAGTACTCATCGTCCAGCAGCCTGGTGAAATTTTCCATGCCGACAAACGTGCTGGAAAGACCAAAAGGATCGACGCGCTGCACCGAATACCATAAGGCTTCACCAGCGGGCCACAGGAAAAAAATCAGCGTAATCAACAGCTGCGGCAACATTAATAAATAAGGCAGCCAGCGTGAACGAAAAACAGGGCGTGAAGAGGACATATAAAGCTCGATAACGGTGCGGCGCGAGGGTTTTAGCGAGGCGCTGCCGTACGCTGTATAGCACGGCAGCGCTACAGATTATGGCTTAACGGTTTGCTCAAAGCGCCTGAGCAGGAGATTGCCACGCTTCACTGCGTTATCCAGCGCGGCCTGCGGCGTTTTTTTGCCGGTCCAGACGCCTTCCAGCTCCTCATCCACGATAGTGCGGATCTGCGGCATATTGCCCAGCCGCATCCCTTTAGTGAACGGCAGCGGCGGCTTGTTCAGCATCTGACGCGTAGCGATATCGGCGCCCGGATTTTTCTCGTAGAAGCCCTGCTGACGGGTCAGCTCGTAGGCCGCCGTGGTGATCGGCAGATAGCCTGTTTTCTGGTGCCATTCGGCGGCGATTTCCGGCTGTGTCAGGAACTGCATAAACGATGCCACGCCTTTATAGGTCGCTTCATCTTTCCCTTTCATTACCCACAGGCTGGCGCCGCCGATAATGGCGTTTTGCGGGGCATTCGGCACCGTCTCGTCGTACGGCATCATGCCGACGCCATAGTTAAATTTGGCATAGTGACGGATATCGGCCAGCGAGCCGGAGGATGCCGTGGTGATACCGCAGTCGCCGTTATAGAACTTGGCGGTGGATTCGTCTTTACGGCCAAAATAGGTAAAGTCGCCTTTTTTATTCATCTCTGCGAGCTGCTGAATATGGCGTACCTGGGTCGACTTATTAAATTCCAGCTCTGCATCGGTGCCGTCAAAGCCATTGTTTTTTGTAGCGACCGGCAGGCCGTGCCAGGCGCTGAAGTTCTCGATCTGGATCCAGCCCTGCCAGCCGCTGGCATAGCCGCAGCTCATGCCTGCTTTACGCAGCGCTTCGGCATCTTTAGCCAGCGCCTGCCAGGTTTTCGGCGGCTGCTCCGGATCCAGACCCGCTTTTTTAAAAGCGTCCTTGTTGTAATAAAGCACCGGCGTAGAACTGTTGAAAGGCTGGGAGATCAGATGGCCGGTTTTGGCATCGCTGTAATAGCCCGCTACCGTCGGCACAAACTGTTTTTCATCGAAGGCAATACCCGCGTTTTTAAAAACCTCGTACACCGGCACAATTGCCCGTGAAGCCATCATCGTGGCGGTGCCGACTTCATAAACCTGAAGAATGGCAGGTGCGCGGTCAGAACGCACGGCGGCGATCCCCGCAGCCAGGCTTTGCTCGTAGTTACCTTTATAGGTAGGCACGATTTTGTAATCAGGGTGCGATTGGTTAAAGCGCTGCGCCAGCGAATTGACCTCTACGCCCAGCTCGCCCTCCATCGAGTGCCAGAAAGGGATCTCGGTGACAGCCAGCGCCTGTGCGCTAAAGGCCAGCCCCAGTGCAATACATATGGTATGTCGGAAGAACAATGGCATGTCGGTTTCCTGTACCCGGTGTTGTTACGCGCAAAGCCGCGCCCTGTAACGCTTCGGCAGGTAAAATGACATGCAAAAATGACGGAAAGATAACAATGGCATGACAGCCGGATGACGGGCTGGTGACGGAGAGAAGACGGAGGTGGCGACGATAACGGCGATAACGGCGATAACGGCGATAACGGCGATAACGGCGATAACGGCGATAACAGGTTATCGTTACAAATACAGCTAAGCACAGCATGAAATTCTTCTGCGCGGTTTGATTGAGGAAGTATCAAATATTCATCTCGCCTTCCTCGCTAAAAATTTTGTTAAAACCCTCACGACCATTTTTTTTGTAAATGGTTAAAACCCATTTACTCAGGTCTGACTGATTGTTTAATCTTGTCTCTGGGCGAAATATTTCATACTTATAGTTTCCTCGATAAAAATTATATCCTCTTAGATTACGCCCGAATCCTGTTGTAATAGTCTCCCCAAAGACGCTATACTTTTCCTTTTTTCCCTTATCAACTATTTCAGCTTTAACTTTTTTGCAATCAGTCAAAACCTGGCAGTCACTATCGTTGATATATATATTATAAGCACCTCCGATAAAGTTCACCTGTTCAAACTCAACCTGCGCGTTTACAGTGCAAGGAGCGGTATAAAACAGTGCCAACAGAATTATAAGAATCAACTTTATTTTCATTTTCTATTTTCCAATAAATATTTTATCCTTTGCCGATTTTCATCATCTTTTTTCAGTCGGGAGTGCGTTTTTATCAGCCTGACAACATCATTCTTGTCATTATTTGAAAAAAATCTGACCATGCCAGTACGAAGCACGCCCTGGTACTTCATATCAATAAAAACATCTTTAATTCTTTGGTCTAAATCCAACCATGAGATCGAGGCAGGCTTGCGGTACTTATTGTAAAATCTTTTTGCATCAATGATATATTCATCATAAACTGCTTCAAACAGCTTCAGTTGCTGCACTTCTGTTATCTCACCAATTTCATTTTTATGCTGTCTGACGAATTTTTTAGCCTCACAAAATTTAAGCTGGCTACCTGTAGAAATTTTTTCTGCTTTTTTCGCCTCTACCCCAGCCTTTATCAAATAACTATAGGATTCCGCTTTGGTTCTGCTGCCCATATCGAATCCGCGTCCAATCGTCACGCCCGACGCATCCCCCTGACAAGCTGAGGCATTGCCAGGCCAGTGAATAACTCTGGAATAATAACGACTTCCTCTGAAATTATTGCCTTCCGCACGAAAAGTAAGTAGCCCTTCCTTTGGTTCCGACATAGCCTCTCCTTGTGCTTATTCGTCATTCAAATATGAACAAAAATCATACGCCTGCTTCGTGCATATCCGCAATAAATTTTCGATCAGTTCAGTATTAAGAGTCGTTAGTTATATTCGTCACCATTCCAGAAAAATGATTGATATCACTTGGGTTTTAAGGATTTTACCAGATTTAATATAAGAAATTTGCGTTGTTTGTTATCCATAACTTGCCTGCCTTTGTAGTTAATAAGAGAATAGAAAAGCAGGGTATTACACAAATCTAATTACACCCTATAATAATTATCGATCAATCGTATTCGACAATTTTTTCGTGATGAACTTGACCGTTCACAAACATCCCTGAAATGAAACCTGTGATTTATTGAAAGTCATATTTTTTATAAAAATTTATGCGTTGTTCATAAAATCTTATCATGCACTGACTATAAAGCGTATGCCATGCTGGCGAATCTATTATAACCTGATCGGCCCAGGCCTGACATTCACTTTGCATATATTTATCAAAATAGCCTTTAGCTTTTTTGGTTTTCTGAAGAAACCCATTGTAATTCAAAAAATTACTTTTATTTTTTATTATTTCATTAATAAACGTTTGGTAAGTGCGATTGTAATCCGCATTACGTTTTAACTCCAGCGCCGTAAAACAGCCCGCTATAGCGCTAACAGGGCCTTCATTAAGGCAGAATGCTATGGTACTCTCTTCTACTGTAGACGCCTGAGAAAATAGGGGCAGTGGCACAATACTCATCATAATAACAATCATCAATTTTATTTTTTTATAAAGCATTTTTTAACGCCTCCCTTCTTCTTATATATCTGTCCTTGCCATATAAATCCCCAATCGATTAAATTAATTTTAAAGCACTGCCAATATCGTTACGCTTAAAAGAGGATACATAACCAATTGTCATTGCCCCCTGATAGCGCATATCAATAAATACCTCTTTTAAAACCGGATGTAGCTCCCGCCAGGCTACCGCATTAGCGCCCTTATATTTATTATAAAAACGCTTAGCTTTATTAGTATATTCAGGGTAAACAGCTTCAAACAGCATCAGCTGCTGTAATTCGGTTATCTCACCAATTTCATTTTTATGCTGTCTGACAAATTTTTCAGCCTGACAAAATTTAAGCCGGCTACCTGTAGAAATTTTTTCTGCTTTTTTCGCCTCTACCCCGGCCTTTATCAAATAACTATAGGATTCCGCTTTGGTTCTGCTACCCATATCGAATCCGCGTCCAATCGTCACGCCCGACACATCCCCCTGACAAGCTGAGGCATTGCCAGGCCAGTTAATTACTCTGGAATAATAACGACTTCCTCTGAAATTATTGCCTTCCGCACGAAAAGTAAGTAGCCCTTCCTTTGGTTCCGACATAGCCTCTCCTTGTGCTTGTTTTCCATTCACTGCTGAACAAAAATCATACTCCTACTACGTAGCTATCTGCAATGTTTTAAGGCGGCATTTTATAAGGTTACGCAGCGTTGGCTTGAAAAATAAATACAGAAAACTTCAGAAAGAGAATAAGCGGGAGAACATTTTAATAACGTGGAAAATAAGCAGACTATTAATTAAAAAGTACCGGAAATAATAAAGGGGCCGGTAAACCAGCCCCGTAATCTCAGCCGCCCAGATAGGCGCTGCGTACCGCTTCGTTAGCCAATAGCGCCTCGCCGCTGTCGCTCAGCACCACGTGGCCGTTCTCCAGCACGTAACCGCGATCGGCCAGTTTCAGCGCCTGATTGGCGTTTTGTTCCACCAGGAAGATGGTCATTCCCTCCTGACGTAGCTGCTCGATGGTGTCGAAGATCTGCTGAATAATGATCGGCGCCAGCCCCAGCGACGGCTCGTCCAGCAGCAGCAGGCGCGGCTGGCTCATCAGCGCGCGGCCAATCGCCAGCATCTGCTGTTCGCCACCGGACATGGTGCCCGCACGCTGCACGCGGCGTTCATAAAGTCGCGGAAAAAGCTCGTAGACGCGCCTGATACGTGACTGATACTGCTGACGATCGGCAAAAAAACCACCCATCGCCAGGTTCTCATCTACCGTCATGCGGGAAAAGACCCGGCGGCCTTCCGGCACGATGGCTATCGCCTCGCGCATAATGCGCGCCGTTTGCCAGTCGGTAATATCCTTGCCGTCAAAAACCACCCGTCCCTGAGTCGCACGCGGTTCTCCGCAGAGCGTACCCAGAATGGTGGTTTTCCCCGCGCCGTTAGCCCCAATCAACGTAACGATTTCGCCCTGATTGATATGCAGACTGACGCTGTGCAATGCCTGGATTTTTCCATAGTGCGCGCTGACGTTTTCCAGAGAAAGCATAGCCATTTTATGCTTCTCCCAGATAAGCGCGGATCACGTCCGGGTTGTTGCGGATCTCTTCCGGCGTGCCGTTTGCCAGCGGCGTGCCCTGATTGACCACATAGATGCGATCGGAAATGCCCATGACCAGTTTCATATCGTGTTCAATCAACAGTACCGACACCTTGTGTTCGTTGCGCAGCTCGGCGATCAGCTCGTCCAGCTCCAGCGTCTCTTTGGGGTTCAGGCCCGCCGCCGGTTCATCCAGCATCAGGATTTGCGGGCGCGTAACCATACAGCGGGCGATTTCCAGGCGACGCTGCTGACCGTAGGCCAGATTGCCCGCCTGACGGTTAGCGAGCGTCAGTAATCCTACGCGATCCAGCCAGCTGGCCGCCCGGTCCAGCGCTTCGCTTTCCGCTTTACGGAAGCCCGGCGTTTTCAGCAGTCCGGCAAACACGCCACTTTTCAGATGTTGATGCTGCGCTACCAGCAGGTTTTCAATCACCGTCATTTCACGGAACAGGCGAACGTGCTGGAAAGTGCGCACGATACCCATCCGCGCGATCTCCTGCCCCGCCAGGCCCGCCAGCTGGCGCTCGCCCAGCCTGATACTGCCGCCCGTCGGCCGGTAAAAACCGGTCAGGCAGTTAAATACCGTAGTCTTACCCGCGCCGTTGGGGCCAATCAGCGAGACGATCTCCTGCTCTCGCAGCTCCAGCTCGACGTTGTTGACCGCGAGCAGGCCGCCAAAGCGCATCATCAGGCCGTTTACGGCCAATAAAGGCTTCATGGCTGCTCTCCTTTTTTCACGCTTTTTAACTTCAGGTGCGGACGCTGCATCGGCAGCAGGCCCTGCGGTCGCCAGATCATCATCAGCACCATCAGGCCGCCCAGCACCAGCATGCTGTATTCATTCAGATCGCGCATCAGCTCGCGTGAAACCACCAGCAGCACGGCAGCGAGGATCACGGCGAACTGCGACCCCATGCCGCCTAACACCACGATAGCCAGCACAAAGGCCGATTCGGCGAAGGTAAAAGACTCCGGGCTGACAAAGCCCTGCCGCGCAGCGAACAGACTCCCCGCGAAACCAGCAAAAGCGGCGCTGATGGTAAAGGCGGTGAGCTTGATGCGCGTCGGACTGAGGCCCAGCGAACGACAGGCGATTTCATCCTCGCGCAGCGCTTCCCAGGCGCGACCCAGCGGCATTCTCAGCAGCCGGTTGATCACAAACAGCGTCAGCACAACCAGCAGCAGCGCCACCATATAGAGAAAGATAATGCGGTCGCTGGGATCGTATTTCAGGTTAAAGAAATGGTGGAAGGTGTCCCAGCCGCCGTCGCGCACGCTGCGGTTAAACTCCAGACCGAAAAACGACGGTTTCGGGATCTGGCTGATGCCGTTTGGCCCACCGGTGATCTCGGTGTTGTTCAGCAGCAGAATACGGACGATTTCGCCAAAGCCCAGCGTGACTATCGCCAGGTAATCACCGCGCAGGCGCAGTACCGGAAAACCCAGCAGCAGGCCGAACAGCGCGGCCACGATGCCCGCCAGCGGCAAACATTCCCAGAAGCCCAGACCGAAGTAGTGATTAAGCAGCGCAAAGGTGTAGGCGCCGATGGCGTAAAAGCCGCCGTAGCCCAGCACCAGCAGGCCGGAAAGCCCGACCACCACGTTCAGTCCCAGGCCCAGCATTACATAAATCAGGGTCAGCGTGGCGATATCGACCGTGCCGCGAGACACCATAAAAGGCCAGGCCGCAGCGGCGACGATCAGCAGCAGCAAAAAGAGTTTCTGCTTTGGCGTGGAGCCGTCAATGCCCGGCAGCACCAGCGAAGGCGCGGAAATTTTCTTTAGCCCGCGCTGAAAAACCGGCCGCAGCAGCTGAAAGAAAAAGACCACGGCGCAGCCGAGGGCGATCCAGTTCCAGCGCACGCTGCCGGCGTTGTTAACCACCAGATGCGTGCCGTCCAGGCTAAGGCGCATCCCCATAAAGAAGGCGGCCAGCACCACCAGCATCAGCGCGGAAACAGAGGCGTTAAGCAGGTTTTTCATACCTTTTCTACCTCCGGACGGCCCAGAATGCCGGTTGGCATTACCAGCAGCACAACGATCAGCAGCGCAAAAGAAACCACGTCTTTATATTCAGTGCTGAGGTAGGCGGAGGTCAGCGCTTCGGCAATACCCAGGATCAGGCCGCCCAGCATCGCGCCGGGAATGCTGCCTATGCCGCCCAGCACGGCCGCGGTGAACGCTTTCATCCCGGCCATAAAGCCGATGTAAGGATTGATGACGCCGTAGAACTGGCCCAGCAGAACGCCCGCTACCGCCGCCATTGCCGCGCCGATCACAAAGGTCAGCGAGATCACGCGATCCGTGTTAATACCCAGCAGGCTGGCCATTTTCAGA
The DNA here is from genome assembly GCF_043420595.1 of Erwinia plantamica. Taxonomy (NCBI): domain Bacteria; kingdom Pseudomonadati; phylum Pseudomonadota; class Gammaproteobacteria; order Enterobacterales; family Erwiniaceae; genus Erwinia; species Erwinia plantamica. The sequence continues at coordinate 86,956 of NZ_JBGCUC010000016.1, read as the reverse complement.
TCTTCGGCGCAGGCGCGGCAGGCGCGACCCATGCGCGAGTAGCGGATAAACAGCGTAAGGGCCAGCATCGCGACAAAGGTCACCACCCAAATCACTACCTGCATAGTGGAGATGGTGGCGGCAAAACCGTTACTGACGCCCAGCGTCCACTGCCCGCTGACCAGGCCCGGCAGGGCCAGATCGCGCGAGCCCTGAGTCAGGCTGACGTAGTTTTGCAGAAAAATAGACATACCGATGGCGGATATCAACGCGATCAGCCGCTTGGAGGAACGCACGGGCTTATAGGCCACGCGTTCGATGCTCCAGCCATAGGCGCTGGCGATAACGATAGCCACCAGAAAACCGGCGCCGATCAACAGCCAGCTGGCATCAATGCCCATCATCATCAGCGCGGCAATGACGATAAAAGAGACGTAGCTGCCGATCATATACACTTCGCCGTGAGCGAAGTTGATCATGCCGATGATGCCGTACACCATGGTGTAGCCGATGGCGATCAGCGCATAGGTGCTGCCCAACGTGACGCCGTTGAACATCTGCTGCAGGAAATAGAGAAACTGCTCGGACATAAAGAATACCTTACTGCTATCCGCCCAGGCGGAAAGAGAGATGCTTTAACAACACGGGCGGAAAGCAGTCCGTTATCGGGGCCTATCCGGCACCCCGATATTTCCACCCCTTCAAACCCTGGTAAGCAATGATGCGGGCAGCCCGTGAAGCATCGCGCTACGGACGTCAGCGTATGACGTCCGCTATTATTATTTTACCGCGGTAGAAGAGCCGTCGGCATGCCAGGTGAAGATGCCGAACTCAAAGCCTTTCAGATCGCCTTTGGCGTCCCAGCTTAAGTCACCCATTACCGTTGGCACCGGCGCGCCCTCTTTCAGGTTTTTAGCAATCTCTTCCGGCTCGGCGCTTTTGCTGCGCTCCATGCCGGTGGTTAAAGCCTGTAGCGCGGCATAGGTCGTCCAGACAAACGGGCCGGTTGGATCAAGCTTTTTCGCTTTCAGCGCATCGACAACGGGTTGGTTAGTCGGCACCTGATCGTAACGTTTCGGCAGCGTAACCAGCATGCCTTCGGAAGCCGCGCCGGCGATATTAGAGAGCGAAGCGTTGCCTACGCCTTCTGGCCCCATAAAACGGGTTTGCAGCCCGGCCGCGCGTGACTGGCGCAGGATCTGCCCCATTTCCGGGTAGTAGCCGCCAAAATAGACAAAATCGACGTTCTCTTTTTTCAGGCGCGCCACCAGCGTGGAGAAGTCTTTATCGCCTGCGGTCACGCCTTCAAACATCACCACGTTGCCACCCGATTTTTTCAGGCTCGCCTGCACGGAGCGCGCCAGCCCTTCGCCGTACTGCTGTTTATCGTGGATCACGGCGATACGCTGCGGTTTGATTTGTTCAAGAATATATTTCGCCGCGGTCGGGCCCTGATCGGAGTCCAGGCCCGTGGTGCGCATAATCATTTTATAGCCACGGGTCGTCAGGTCGGCGTTGGTGGCCGCCGGAGTAATCATCAGTACGCCTTCGTCTTCATAGATATCGGAAGCGGGCTGGGTGGAAGAAGAGCAAAGGTGGCCGATAACGTAGCGAATGCCGTCGTTGATAACTTTGTTAGCGACCGCAACCGCCTGTTTGGGATCGCAGGCGTCGTCATACTGCACGCCGACCAGTTTATTGCCGTTGACGCCGCCTTTGGCATTGATATCGGCAATAGCCTGTTTCGCGCCGGTGAACTCCATATCGCCATATTGCGCGACCGGGCCAGACATAGCGCCAACGATGGCTACTTTAATGTCTTCTGCGGCGGCGGCATGACTGAGCGCCAACGCCATGCAGCCTGCTAAAAACGCGCTACCTTTCATTTTCATCCTGACTACCCCATCTTGTGTTTGCTGTTTTTTATACTGCTCCCGTCGATAAACGCCATAAGAAGAACAGGTTAACGCGGGATACAGCCATTTTTATTAATAAGACTATAAATTTCAGGTTATTAAACAGGAATTTTCTTCTGTAAATCAACTGACTTCATGTGATATTACCGCCAGCTTTAGCATAAATGACTGGTACAAATGCGGGCTGTTTGGGCATTCAGCCAGCGGGTTATTCTGCATTCATCGCATTAACTCAGCGTTTATCTTTAACTTTAAACGCCACCCTGACAGATTGCTTTGTTTTTATACAAAAAAAGTTACGCGCCTCTTCACGTCCGTTTTCGCTACAATCTGCCTCTCACGTCGGCACGGTAACTTTTTATGAAACTGACTATTCTCAGGCTGCAACGCTTAAGCGCTCAGGATCTTGTGGATCTGAGCAAAATCTGGCCGCAAGACGATCCGGCAGATCTGGAAAACAGGCTGGACGATCGTCATCGGCTCTATGCGGCAAAGTTCAACGATCGGCTACTGGCGGCGGTGAAAGTGACGCTGAATGAAGCGCAGGGCGAGCTGAAGGATTTTATGGTGCGGGAAGTCACCAGAAGGCGCGGCGTCGGCAGCTATCTGCTGGAAGAAGTGCTGGCGCAAAACGCGGCCGTAACACGCTGGAGGATGGCGAAGACGGGTGACGAAGGGCTTTCGACTTTTATGCGCAAGCAAGGATTTATCGCCGACGCAGACGGCTGGGTTTGGCAGCGGGCTTAGGCAGCAAGAGCCGCTTCAGGTATAAGGCCTCGGGCTGTAAAGTCCGGGTCAGGATTCAGGCCCGGGATTAGGATTCTGGCTTTGGGCTTTGGGCTTTGGGCTTTGGGGTTCGAACCTGAGGTCTGGCACGTCGGGCCTGGGGTTTCAGCATAAGAAAGCTTAGCAGCGTGCGGAGTCTGAAAACAAAAAAGGCGACCCGAAGGCCGCCTTTTTTACCGCTGCGAATTACGCTTCAATCGCGACGCGCAGTTTTTTCATCGCGTTCTTTTCAAGCTGACGGACGCGCTCGGCGGAAACGCCGTATTTGTCGGCCAGTTCCTGCAGCGTGGTTTTGTTGTCATCGTCCAGCCAGCGGGCACGGATAATGTCCTGGCTGCGCTCGTCCAGGCCCTGCATGGCGTCGCTCAGCTTGTCTGCGGCGTGGTTATCCCAGTTGTCTTCTTCAATGCCGTCGGCAAAGTCAGAAGATTTGTCCTGCAGATAAAGCATTGGTGCCATTGAGCGACCTTCGCCTTCGTCTTCCGGCGTCGGATCAAAGGTCATATCCTGGGCCGCCATGCGCGACTCCATTTCGAGCACGTCTTTGCTGGTTACGCCCAGCTCGCGCGCCACCATTTCAACTTCATCCTGATTAAACCAGCCCAGACGCTGCTTGGCTTTACGCAGGTTGAAGAACAGCTTGCGCTGCGCTTTGGTGGTAGCGACCTTAACGATGCGCCAGTTACGCAAAACGTATTCGTGGATTTCGGCTTTGATCCAGTGCACGGCAAAGGAGACCAGGCGCACGCCCACTTCCGGATTAAAGCGGCGTACCGCTTTCATCAGGCCGATGTTACCTTCCTGGATCAGATCCGCCTGCGGCAGACCGTAGCCGGAATAGTTACGAGCGACATGAACAACAAAGCGCAGGTGGGACAGGATCAGCTTCTTGGCTGCTTCCAGATCGCCCTGGTAATGCAGCCGTTCAGCCAGCGCTTTTTCCTCTTCTGCCGTCAGCACAGGCCAGGCATTAGCCGCCCGGATATAGGAATCCAGGTTGCCTAAAGGAGCAATAGCTAAAGTTTGCATTTCTTTGGTCATTCAAACCCTCTCTGTATTAAGCAATATTGCCGCACTTTCCCTGAGCGGTTCACAAGACTACGTGAACGATAACGAGAAAGGAGAGCAATCTGTGCTACTTCGACTACAAAGTTATCCACAAGTTCACTATCAGCTGTGCGTAATATACACACATTTCTCGGGAAGGGGAGCAGGCCGGAAAGATTTTTACGAGGAGGACTTCCTCTGCGGCACGATGCTCATGCAACAGAGGAATAGTATACCAAAAAAAATGAGAAGAGGTTACTGCGGCGTAAATCGACGTAAATGTTGCACCGTCGCCAGCCAGGCGGCAACCCAGCCGATCATGGCCGAAATCAGCAGCAGCAGCAGGCTTTCATCCCAGGCCAGCCCGTGCAGGCTAAAGGTGGTGCCGAACACGGCGGCAACCTGGGTGACCACCGATTCCAGGCGGAAAACCAGGATTTCGGACAGCGCCAGCGACAGCAGCGCGCCGCAGAAGCCCAGCAGCGCGCCGCCATACAGAAACGGTCGCAGAATAAAGCCGTCGGTCGCGCCGATCAGCTTCTGCACGTTAATCGTGTCGCGACGAGCAAAAATACTGAGCCGCACGCTGTTGCCGATCACCAGGAAGACCGCCACGATCATCAGGATGCCGATCATGGTCGCTACCTGGCCGACCAAACCTGCCAGCGCCGCCAGCCGGGCAAACCAGCTGTCGTCCATTTTTACTTCATCCACGCCCTGCACTTTCGCCACGCGGGAGCTGAGGTTCTTCATGGTGTCTGAGTTTTGAAAATTGATTTGCGGCGTGATGATGGCTACGGCCGGCAGCGGATTCTGCTCCAGCATATCCATCGCGCCGCCAAAGCCGGACCAGTTGCGGAACTCGTCCATCGCTTCTTCGCGCGACAGGTAGTTAACCTTATCCACACCCTCTTCTTTTTTCAGCTGGGCCACAACGTTCTCCGCCGCGTCGTCATCCAGCGTTTTGCTCAGATACACCGTCAGCTGCGGCGCGGGATACCACTGCTGCGCCGCGCTGCTGACGTTTTTCCACACCATAAAGCACACGCTTGGCAAGGTCAGAGAGATGGCGATCACCATCACCGTCAATAGCGTCGCCAGCGGCTGACGCCACATGTCGGACAGGGTGCCGCGCAGCGCATAGCGCCACTGCTCCTGCCAGCCGCCCTTCAGCGCTTTGCTTTTGGAAGGCTGCTTCGCCGCTTTTGGCGCGGCCGGACGCGGGTTACGCTTATTCGCCATAGTTGCCTCCGTGCAGACGCCCCTGATTCAGCGTCATCAGACGATAGTTGCGGCGGGCGATCAGCGCCCGGTCGTGAGTAGCCATCAGCACGGTCACGCCCACGCGGTTGAACTCTTCAAACAGGCGCAGAATATCTTCGGACAGGGCTTCATCCAGATTGCCGGTTGGTTCATCCGCCAGCAGCACCGCAGGCTTGTTAACCACCGCGCGAGCGATGCCAACACGCTGCTGTTCGCCGCCCGACAGCTGAATAGGATAACTTTTCGCTTTGTCCAGCAGACCGACTTTATCCAGCGCGGCAGACACGCGACGGCGAATATCTTCCCCGCTTGCGCCCGCGATAATCAGCGGAATAGCCACGTTGTCATAGACGGACCTGTCCATCAGCAGATGGTGATCCTGGAAAATCATGCCGATCTGGCGGCGTAAAAAAGGCACTTCCCGGCTCTTCAGGCGGCTGATGTCGTGCCCGCTGAACCAGATATGGCCGGCGCTGGGGCGCTCGATGCCGCAGATCAGTTTCAGCAGGGTGCTTTTCCCCGCCCCGGAATGCCCGGTCAGAAACGCCATTTCTCCCGGTTGCAGATGAAAATCCACTCCCTGTAGCGCTTGCCGACCGCCGAGATAAGCCTTACTGACTTCTTCAAAGCGAATCATCCTAACTAGTCCTCTCGGGCAAATAGTGCCTCTATAAAATCGTCTGCCTTGAACGAGCGTAAATCTTCAATGCCTTCGCCGACGCCGATGTAGCGAATAGGAATACCGAACTGATCGGCCACCGAGAAGATCACGCCGCCTTTGGCGGTGCCGTCCAGCTTGGTCAGCGTGATGCCCGTCAGGCCCACCGCCTCATGGAACAGCTTAGTCTGGCTGATGGCGTTCTGGCCGGTGCTGGCGTCAATGGTCAGCATGACCTCGTGCGGCGCCTGCTCGTCCAGTTTTTTCATCACGCGCGTGATTTTCTTCAGCTCTTCCATCAGGTGCGATTTATTCTGCAAACGGCCTGCCGTATCGGCAATCAGGACGTCGACGTTGCGCGCTTTCGCCGCCTGAATCGCATCGAAAATGACCGAGGCGGAATCCGCGCCGGTATGCTGGGCGACAACAGGAATGTTGTTACGCTGCCCCCAGACCTGGAGCTGTTCGACCGCTGCCGCGCGGAAGGTGTCGCCCGCCGCCAGCATGACCGATTTGCCTTCCGCCTGATACTGGCGCGCCAGCTTGCCGATGGTGGTGGTTTTACCCACGCCGTTGACGCCGACCATCAGGATAACGAACGGCGTTTTGCCGGTGACGTCCAGCGGCGCCTCGACTTTCGCCAGAATGTCGGCCATTTCCTGCTTCAGCAGCCCGTATAGCGCTTCGGCGTCGCGCAGCTGTTTGCGGCTTGCCTGAGCGGTCAGGTTGGTAATGATGCGGCGTGTGGTCTCGACGCCTACGTCGGCAATCAGCAGCTGCTCTTCCAGCTCTTCAAACAGCTCATCATCGATTTTTTTACCGCGGAACAGGCTGACGAAGCCGGAACCTAAATTCTGTCGCGTTTTGACAAGGCTGCGCTTCAGGCGGGCGAAAAAGCCTTCTTTGGTCGGACGCGCCTGCTCTTCCGCAGCCTGCTCCTGCTCTTCAGCGGCGTTAGCCTGCTCAACTTTAACCAGCGCGGCAGCGACGGATTCTTCTTCCTCAATGACCTTCAGCTCAGCTTCTGAGGCACCGGCAGAGAGCGCGGCGGCTTCCAGTTCTTCCGGCGTGATGTCATCGGCCTGTTCGGCGGCGATCGCAGCTTCTTCCGGTTCCGGCGCGTTGGCAACAATCTCTTCAGGCAGAGGTTCCGGCTCCGCCTGTACGGCCGCCGTCTCTTCCGGCAGCCATTCTTCTTCTGGTTCCGCCTTAGCGACCGCAAGCTCTTCCGGCAACGGCTCTTCTTCCGGTTCCGGCCTGGCGGCTACGCTCGCTTCCGGCAGCCACTCTTCTTCTGGCTCCGCCTTAGCGACCGCAAGCTCTTCCGGCAACAGCTCCTCTTTCGGCTCCGTCCTGGCGGCAGGTTCTTCCGCCAGCGGCGCAGGTTTCGCGGCTACGCGCGCTTCCGGCTCTGTTCTGGCCTGTTCGTTCGGGTCTCGTGCAGACTGCTCGCGAGCGACGGTTTCCGTCACTTCTACAACGGCTTCGGCGCGCTGCTCCACGTCAGGGGGCGTGGCGGCGTCTGCGGTTTCGCTCTGCTGCTGTTCTGACGTTTGGACCTCTTCCTCAGGCGCTTTTTCTTCGCGTCCTAATCCCAGCCAGGAAAAAAAGCCACGTTTTTTATTTTTTGCCATGGTGCAACCACACTCCTCGCGGGGAAAAAAACCGTCAGGTCTCTGAAAATAATCTTAATCCCCTAGTCTAACACTTTCCTGCTGACGCAACACAGCACCCTTTTTACGTTTCCTCTGCCCGGTAAGCCCGTTAAACTGTGCAACAAATTATGAAGAGTTAAGTCAGATGAATAAAAAACCTCGCGGCGGCAGCGCCGGACAGATCCGCATCATTGGCGGCCAGTGGCGCGGCAGAAAGCTGCCGGTGCCCGACAGTGCCGGACTGCGCCCTACCACCGATCGCGTGCGTGAGACGCTGTTTAACTGGCTGGCGCCCGATATTCAGGGCGCGCGTTGTCTGGACTGCTTTGCCGGCAGCGGCGCGCTGGGGCTGGAAGCGCTGTCGCGCCATGCGGCCTCGGCTACGCTGCTGGAGCTGGAGCGCCCGGTCGCGCAGCAGCTGGAGAAAAACCTGGCCACGCTGGGCGCGGCAAACGGCCGCGTGATTAATACCAATACGCTACAGTTTCTGGCGAAGCCTGGCGAACCTCACCAGATGGCCTTTATCGATCCGCCGTTCCGCAAAGGGCTGCTGGAAGAAACGCTGACGCTGCTGGAAAGCCAGGGCTGGCTGGCGGAAGAAGCCTTAATCTATGTAGAAAGCGAAGTGGAAAGCGGCGTGCCGCCCGTGCCGGTAAACTGGCAGCTGTACCGCGAGAAGGTCGCCGGACAGGTTGCCTGTCGTCTTTATGTTCGTCGTTCCCCTGAGAAGAGAGAAAGCCATGCTGATTAATCTGGGCAGAGCGCTGATGGTATGCGTATGGGCCTTTTTGCTGCTCAACCTGATCCATCCTTACCCCGCGCCGCTAAAATATTTTATTAACGTCGCGCTGTTCTTTATGGTGATTATGCACGGCTTACAGCTGGTGCTGATGCGCGCCACGCAGGCTAAAGAGGCGCCAAAACTGAGCGGCGCGCTTCAGGCTAAGATCTTCTTTTTTGGCGTGTTTGAACTGCTGGCCTGGCAGAAAAAGCAGTTTCCCAAACAATAGGCGGCCGGGTCGTCTTTCCGGCCATGCCGTCAGCGCGGCCGGAAGGCGATAAATCGCGTGCCCTGTACCTGTAGTTCGCCCTTTTCTCCCCGTGCCAGCTGGTGATAGTCGCTGGCTTTCAGTACCAGCTTAAAATCTCCCGCGCCGTTCAGCGGATGAAACCACGCTTCGTATCGCATTGTTTCGACCGGAATATTTTCACGCTGGCGCGAGCGTAGGGCAGAGGTGGAGACTTCCCGTTTGTCTTTGATTTCGACCGGCAGGCTGCGTACGGGCGAAGCATCGTTGACCGCCACTTCCTGTCGCTGTTTGATAAATTGCCGGGTTGCCAGCACGGCGATAATGGCCAGCGTAATAAAAAAAATCAGGGGTGGCTTCACGACTTTTCCTCTTTTTTGCAGCGTAAACAGAAAGAATACAACCAGAGACCTCTCATTGTCACATCGTTGGCCCCTGTCCTAAACTAAAACCAGAACTGTGGAATTTAGCATCTAAAAACAAAGGGACACATTATGATCTGGTCGTTTCTGGCAGTGCTTTTTTCCGGCTGGCTGTACGTTGACGCTACTTACCGTGGCCCGCAATGGCAGCGCTGGGTCTTTAAACCGGTCACGCTTTTACTGCTGCTCGCCTGGGCCTGGCAAGCGCCAGCGTTAAGCGCCACGGATTATCTCATTCTGTTTGGTCTGCTGGCGACGCTGGTCGGCGATGCGCTGATGCTGCTGCCCGAACGGCGGATGCTCTACGCTATCGGCGCATTTTTCCTCTCGCATCTGCTTTATACCATCTGCTTCGCCAGCCATATGACGCTGACGTTCTTCTGGCCGATCCCATTGACCGTATTGGTTATCGGCGCGCTGCTGATTGCGGCTATCTGGACAAAGCTGGAGGATCTGCGCTGGCCGGTTTGCACCTTTATCGGCATGACGCTGCTGATGGTCTGGCTGACCACCGAGCAATACGTTTTCCGGCCGACGGACTACGGTTTCTCATTAATGGTCGGAACGTCGCTGCTGCTGCTCGCCAATATCGTTTGGCTGGTTAGCCACTATCGTCGCCGCTTTGCCGCCGACAGTGCCATCACGGCCGCCTGTTATTTCGCGGGTCACTTTATGATCGTCCGCTCGCTCTATCTCTGATTTATGCCTTGACTCTGGAGTCAGCTCCAGAGTGTAAGATAAGCCTGGCGGGGAAGCAGCCCGTCAGGCTTATCTGGAGGCGTCATGCAACAACACCCATCTTCTCCCTGCCTTTGCGGGCAGCGCCACGCGGCCGGACAACAAGGTTGCAGCAGGCCGCGTCCCGAACTGGGGAAAATCACCTCTTTTCACATCCAGTGCGCCACCGCCAGCGATCCGCTGCCTGAGAAAGAAGAAAGCATCGGCGCGGACTACAGCTGGCAAATCGGCGGCATGGACTGTCCGGGCTGCGCCAGGAAAATCGAAAACGCCGTAGGCCAGCTGCAAGGCGTCACTCAGGCTCGCGTCCTGTTCGCTACGGAAAAGCTGGTGGTAAGCGCCGATAAAGATGTGCAGCAGCGGGTTGAGCAGGCGGTTGCCAGAGCCGGGTTTACCCTGCGCTCTGCCACGCAGCCAGCGGCAAAGTCAGCCGGGTTCTGGCGGGAAAACGGCATGCTGCTGCTGCTCGGCGGGCTTCTGCTCGCCAGCTGGCTGCTACAGACGATCGATCCGCAGGCCGGGAAAGTCGCGTTTATCGTCACCACGCTGGCGGGCTGCTGGCCCGTTGCCCGTACCGCCCTGCGCCTGATGCGCAGCGGGACGCCTTTTGCCATTGAAACGTTAATGACCGTAGCCGCGCTTGGCGCGCTTTTTATCGGTGCGACCGCAGAGGCGGCCATGGTGCTGCTGCTGTTTATGCTTGGGGAACGTCTGGAGGCTTTTGCCGCAGGGCGCGCGCGCCGTGGCGTAACGGCGCTGATGGCGTTAAAACCCGAGCAGGCGTTGCGCATCCGGAACGAGGTGCGTGAAACCGTGGCCGTGAGCGCGCTACGGCCTGGCGATCTTATTGAGGTTGCTGCAGGCGGGCGCCTGCCTGCCGACGCCAGCCTGGTCACATCCTTCGCCAGCTTTGATGAAAGCGCGCTGACTGGCGAATCCATGCCGGTAGAGCGGCAGGCAGGCGAAGCCGTGGCGGCAGGCAGCCTGAGCGTCGATAGCCTGGTGAGGCTGAAAGTCACGTCAAAACCTGGCCAGAGCGCTATCGACCGTATCCTGCATTTAATTGAAGAAGCAGACGCTAACCGCGCGCCGGTCGAACGTTTTCTCGATCGGTTCAGCCGCATTTACACGCCGCTGGTGATGGCTGTCGCGCTGCTGGTGGCAACCGTGCCGCCGCTGTTCTTTGCCGGCGACTGGCCGTCATGGATTTATAAAGGGCTGACTTTGCTGCTGATCGGCTGCCCCTGCGCGCTGGTGATCTCTACGCCAGCGGCGATCACCTCCGGCCTGGCCGCTGCGGCCCGCCATGGCGTACTGATTAAGGGCGGCGCGGCGCTGGAAAGCCTCAACGGCGTGCGCACGCTGGCGTTCGACAAAACCGGCACGCTGACCGAAGGCAAACCCCGTATTGAGAGCATTCAGGCCTTTGCTGCCCTCAGCGAAGCGGAACTGCTGACTAAAGCCGCTGCCGTTGAGCAGGGTTCTTCTCATCCGCTGGCCAGGGCGATTGTGCGGCTGGCAGAGCAGCGCCAGCTTGTTATACCTGCCGCTACGGCGCAGCGGGCGGTGGCAGGAAGCGGTATAGAAGCAACAGTGAGCGGTCACAAACTTTTAATCTGCGCGCCCGCTGGACTAAGGCTGACAGCAGAACAGCTGAAGATTGTGGCGGAGCTGGAGTCGGCGGGAAATACGGTGGTCATTATCGTACAGGATGCTATGCCGATCGGACTTATCGCACTGCGCGATACGCTACGTGCGGACGCTGTTGCCGCGCTGAGCGAACTTCATGCTTTAAACATAGAAACGGTCATGCTGACCGGCGACAACCCGCGCGCGGCGGCCGCTATCGCCAACGAGCTTGCCATCAGCTATCGCGCGGGCCTGCTGCCTGCGGACAAAGTAGCGGCCATTCATGAGCTAAACCAACGGCGCGCCGTAGCGATGGTCGGCGACGGCATCAACGATGCGCCTGCAATGAAAGCGGCAACGGTGGGCATTGCGATGGGCGGCGGCAGCGACGTCGCGCTGGAAACCGCCGACGCGGCGCTGACGCATAACCGGCTGGCGGGCCTGGCGACGATGATCCGCCTGGCACGCGCCACCCATGCCAATATCCGGCAGAATATTGCGCTGGCGCTCGGGCTGAAGGGGGTATTTCTGGTCACCACGCTGCTGGGCATTACCGGGCTGTGGCTGGCCGTGCTGGCGGACTCCGGCGCCACCGCGTTGGTCACGGCGAACGCGCTACGATTGCTGAGTAAGCGCTAACTTTACAACCTGCCCGTGGTGATACGGGCAGGACGCGGCGCTACAACCCCTTTTTTAACAGATAGCGATAGGGTAATTCCTCGGTTGCCTGTGCCAGCAGCGTATGTTCCATAAAGCGGCAGAAACCGGGGATATCGCGCGTGGTGGCCGGATCGTCGGCGATAACCAGCAGCGTTTCGCCCTCCTGCATATGGCGTACGGCTTTACGCACCATCATCACCGGCTCAGGACAGCGCAGGCCCAAAGCATCCAGGGTTTGGTCGGGATTTGCGAACGGTTCGCTCATAACATTCTCAATCAGACAGGAAATGCCCCTATTTTACCCCCGACGTCGGTATGTGCAAGCCAGGCTCTGAACGACAACGTTTGCGCTAAAATTAACCATTGCATTAGCAGGCTGATTCGGTAAGATGCCGCGCAATCGCTCAGGCGAGACAATTTTTTGGGTTCCCTCACCCCATAGTTAAAAAAGGCTACATCGATGATCTCTTTCTCTTCTCGTCAGCGTACACATGCGCTGATCTGGCTATCGCTGTTCCATCTGCTGGTTATTACCTCCAGTAATTATCTGGTGCAGCTGCCCATTTCGATTTTTGGTTTCCATACCACCTGGGGCGCGTTCAGCTTTCCCTTTATCTTTCTGGCTACCGATTTAACGGTACGAATTTTCGGCGCGCCGCTGGCCCGACGAATTATTCTTGCGGTGATGATCCCGGCGCTGTTTATCTCCTATAGCATTTCTGCGCTGTTCTATCAGGGCGAATGGCAGGGACTGGGCGCGTTGGCAAGCGTTAACCTGTTTGTCGCTCGTATCGCCTGCGCCAGCTTTATGGCCTATGCGCTGGGACAAATCCTCGACGTGCACGTTTTTAACCGCTTGCGCAAGCTGCCGCAATGGTGGGTAGCCCCCGCCTCCGCTATGTTCCTGGGCAATATCAGCGACACGCTGGCGTTCTTTTTTATCGCTTTCTACAAAAGCCCCGATCCGTTTATGGCACAGAACTGGGTGGAAATTGCGCTGGTGGACTACAGCTTTAAGGTGCTTATCTGCATGATTTTCTTCCTGCCGGCCTATGGCGTGCTGTTAAACGCCACGCTGAAGCGGATAACGGAAAAATCCTCTGGCGCTCAGGTCAACTTCGGCTAGTCTGTCACTCTGTGGCGTCGCGCCCGGCCATGCATTTTGGCGGGCAGCGCGCCACGGCAGGTTGCTTTTAGCCGCTGATTACTATTGTATAAGTTGCTGAACAGCGCGAACGACTAACGTAAAAGGGATCACGATGCGTAACTTACTGAAATATGCCGGTATCGGTTTACTGGTGGTCGGACTGGCCGCCTGCGACGGCAAAGATGATAAAGCCGCCGCCGATGATAACGGCGTCAGCAGCAGCCAAAGCAGCCAGACCGTTACCCTGATGGACGGCAAGCTCAGCTTCTCGCTGCCGGCAGGCATGTCCGATCAAAGTGGAAAAATGGGCACGCAGGCCAATAATATGCACGTGTACGCCGATGCCAGCGGCCAGAAAGCGATTATCGTGATTGCGGGCGACGCCACGAATGAAAGCCTGGACGTGCTGGCGAAGCGCCTGGAAGATCAGCAGCGTAACCGCGATGCGCAGCTGCAGGTAGTGACCAATAAATCTGTCGAGCTGAAAGGCCAGCCAGCACAGCAGCTGGATTCGGTGATTTCGGCCAAGGGCCAGTCTTCCTGGTCGTCAGTGCTGCTGGCGAAAGTTGACGGCAAACTGCTGACCCTGCAGATTACGCTGCCTGCGGACAATCAGCAGCAGTCGCAGACCGAAGCAGAGAATATTATCAACACGGTAGTGCTGAAATAATTTCCCTTTAAAAAAATAGCGCCCGGCGGAAATATCGGGCGCTATTTTTATTTACGCGGCGGTTTTGCAACAGCCTTTTCCCGACCGCGCCGTTTACTAAGTCCTGTTACCGTTGTGATGGGAAACGGCTACCTGGCCTGTTACTTTCCCGACCGGCTGCTTTCCTGGCCATCACTTTCCCGGCTTACTCCTTACTGGCTAACATTTCCCTGTGGGCAATGCCTGACAGATCGGCTTACAGACCTGCGTGTTCGCGAATATATTTTCGGGCCTTAACGGCATATTCGAACGGATTCGCCAGCGCCGGATCCTGCTCCGCCTCCACCACCATCCAGCCTTTGTAACCCGACTCGTCCAGGATTTTAAACACCGGATCAAAATCAATCACGCCATCGCCGGGAACGGTAAAGGTACCTTTTTTTACGCCGTCCAGGAAAGAGAGCCGCTGGCTTCTGACCTGTGCCACCACCTCATCACGCACGTCCTTCAGATGTACGTGATTGATTCGCGGCAGATATTTTTCCAGAATGGCCAGCATTTGCGCCTGGCTGCCTTCCGAGTAGTAGGCATGGCCGGTATCGAACAACAGATAAACGTTGTCCTGGGTCAACGACATAAATTTGTCGATCTCTGCCGCAGTCTGAATGGCCGTCCCCATATGATGGTGCAAACAAACCTGCATGCCTTTTTCCGCCGCCAGCGCGGCCAGCTCGTTATAGCCCTCCGCCGTCAGCCGCCACTCCTCTTCGGTAAAATGCGGCTTCTCTTCCAGCACCGCCAGCGTGGTGCCCTGAATGCTTTTGCTCTGCTCGGAGCAGCCGATCACTTTAGCGCCCATCGCGTGAAGAAAGTCGCGATGGTTGATAAATTCATCAATGGTTTTTGCCCTGTCGCCATTGGCGAAAAAGGTGCTGAACCAGGCGTTGCAGATTTGAATACCGCGAATGTTCAGCATCGGTTTCAGCACCGCCGGATCGCGCGGATATTTACTGCCGACCTCACTGCCGGTGAAGCCAGCCAGCGCCATTTCGCTGACGATTTGCTGGAAAGTGTTTTCTGCACCCAGCTCAGGCATATCGTCATTGGTCCAGCCAATCGGGGCTATCGCCAGCTTTACGTTCTCTTTGTTCATGGTGGTGCCTCAGCGGTCTGTCATTAAGATGGCGCGGCGCGCCTGCCTGGGCTTTCCGCGCGTAGGATCGGCCTGTTGCGCCTGAAGGTTAGCGAAGCAGTTCGCGCTCGATCAGCTCACGGGTTTCCACGGCCTGATATTTCATTTTTTCCGGATAGCCAAACAGCGAGGCGGCAACTATCGACTCGCCGCCGACTTTATGAGTGCGGTTGGCAAAATCCATCTCGCGCAGGGTTTTAAACAGCGTATCGAAATCCACTTCGCCCTCACCCACGCCCACGTGCTGATGGATGGTGGCATCCACGCCTGGCGGATTGACGATATAGCGGCAGTGTTTGGTGTGGTTCATGGTATCGGCGATGAGCACGTGTGAAAGGTCGCCGCCCGCATATTCCAGCATGCTTTTTACGTCGCCTTTGCCTTTGTCGTAGAAGAAGGTATGCGGCACGCTATAAAGATATTTGACGTTTTCGCTGCGGAACGACTTCACCAGATCGGCAGTTTCGTTGTTTTCTTCGCAGAAATCCCAGGGGTGTGACTGAATTTCAATGCGAATACCTTCCCGCTCGACGATGGGCAGCAGCTCCTCCATAGAGCGGTAAAACATCTCTTCGCAGATCTC
Organism: Erwinia plantamica; assembly: GCF_043420595.1. Taxonomy (NCBI): domain Bacteria; kingdom Pseudomonadati; phylum Pseudomonadota; class Gammaproteobacteria; order Enterobacterales; family Erwiniaceae; genus Erwinia; species Erwinia plantamica. Next base: position 71,604 of record NZ_JBGCUC010000016.1, on the reverse strand, counting down.
CGGTTCGTTCGGCGTGCCGGAAAGCTCGGTATTGATAACCTGCACGCCAGTTTCCACCGCGATTTCAATCATACGCTTCCAGTTGCGCACGGCCGCCTGGCGACGTGCCTCATCCGGGCCTGACCAACGGTAGACCACGATATAGGAAGAGATTTCCAGCCCGGTTTCACGCAGCGCGTTTTTGTATTCGGTGATGATTTCCCGGCTGGCCCTGGGATGTTTGTAGAACGGATTAATCTGCGGATGCGGCGACTGCTCAATATATTTGTAGCCCCACTCCGCCACCTGGTGAACCATTTTGGTGATGCCCAAATCTTTAATGACGTCTACATCAAAGGCGATTTTCATCGGTTTCTCCCTGCTAATCATTTGACAACCCCTCTGCCTGCGCAGAGGAGTCGGTCGGCATTATTTGTTGTAAAACGCCGGACGCGGCGGCAGCTCAACGCTTTCAATCGCCCCGCTTTCCTGCGCCTTCAGGCAGGCATCTGCCGCTACGGAAGCCGCATAGCCATCCCATGCGGAAGGGCCGTGCAGTTGGCCAGCCGTGACGTCATTGATAAACGCCTGTAGCTCAACGTCATAGGCATCGATAAAGCGATCCTTCCAGTCGGTCAGAATGGAAGTGGACAGCTTCGCCTCTTTACGCAGCTGGACAGAGGCTGGCTCCGGCAGTCTGGCGATCCCGGTTTCGCCCACGACCTCACACTGGATGTCGTAGCCATAGGCGCAGTTAACGAAGATTTCGACGTCGATGCGCACGCCTTTTTGCGTTTCAAACAGCACGATTTGCGGATCGCGCAGCTTCGCATGCGTATTTTTGGTATCGCGCGGGAAAACCACCTGAACCGTTTTATAGTCGTCCTCGGTCAGCCAGCGCAGCACGTCCAGCTCGTGGATCAGCGTGCTGGTAATCGCCATATCGGTGGTATAGCTTTCTGGTACGCTTGGGTTGCGATGGGCGCAGTGCAGCATCAGCGGCTCGCCGATATCGCCGTTGGTGATAACCTGCTTTAACGCGCGGTAGCCAGTATCGTAAGGACGCATAAAGCCCACCTGCACCAGACGCTTGCCGTGGGCAATTTCAGCCTCCACCACGCGGCGGCAGCCTTCAGCCGTCAGCGCCAGCGGCTTTTCGCAAAATACCGGTTTGCCCGCCGCGATGGCCGCGAGCGTAAATTCTTCATGCGTGGGATCCCAGGAGGTGACGATTAGCGCGTCAACGTCAGAGGAGCGAATAACATCGTGGCCGTTGGCATAGACTTCCGCCTCCAGACCCAGACGGCTAACCACGCCTTTAGCGCCTTCGATATTAATATCGGAGACGGCCACCACTTTCGCGCCCTGCAACACTTTGCTGCAGCGACGAATATGTTCCTGACCGATTGCGCCGGTGCCGATTACGCCAAGTTTCAGTGTCATAACTACTCCGTTCGAATGTAGGGTATAGGGGAGTCTTCCGGACGGGAAAACCCGTCCGGTTCAGGCCACAGAGAATGAATTAGTATTTACGTGCCTGGTCGAGATGCTCGTTCAGCATGTGGGCCACGGCGTTAATGCGTTCGGACTGCGATACCTGCGCGCCGCCCACGTGCCACCAGCTGAAATATTTGTGCACCATGGTTTTTGGCAGCACTTTAATGTCAATCAGCGTGGATACCGGCGACTGACGCGCTTCTTCCAACGCCTGCTTCAGCTGCGCCAGCGTGGTGACGCGCCATGTTTTACAGCCGTAGCCAGCGGCGATGGCGGCGAAATCTACCGGGATCAGGCCGCCGTCCAGCTTGCCGCCTTCGGCATTGCGGAAGCGGAACTCGGTGGTAAAGCTGTCCATGCCGTGTTCCATTTGCAGGTTGTTGATGCAGCCGTTAGTCATGTTGTCGAACAGCACCACGTTGATTTTGGCGTTCTCCTGGAGAGAGGTCACCAGCTCGGAGTGCAGCATCATAAAGGAGCCGTCGCCGACCAGCGTGTAGACCTCGCGGTGCGGCTCGGCCAGCTTGACCCCGAGCGAAGCGTTGACCTCGTAGCCCATACAGGAATAGCCGTACTCAACGTGATAGCCGTTGTAATCCTTATTGCGCCACACGCGTTGCAGATCGCCCGGCAGGCTACCGGCCGCGGCGACGATCACCGCATCCTTTGGGAGATTTTCATTTAGCGTACCCAGCACGCTGCTTTGCGTCAGGAACGAATCGGTCAGCCGGTTGAATTCGGCAAAAACGGCCTCGCGATCCAGACGATCGTCAATCTCCGGCACAAAACCCTCGTTGCTGTAAACCGCCTGATAAACGCGCTGCGTTTCCTTCAATAATTTGCTCTGTGCCTGAGCAATTTTCTCTCCCCAGCCGCTGGTGAAGCCCTGAGCGGCCAGCCGGTTATCCAGTGCGGTAAGCGCCTCGCGCGCATCGGCCACCACCTGTACGCCGTCCAGCTTCCAGGCATCAAAGCTGCTGACGTTAACGTTGAGATAGCTGACGTCCGGGTTCTGGAAGATCCATTTTGAAGCGGTGGTGAAATCGGTGTAACGCGTGCCGACGCCAATCACCAGATCGGCCTCCTTCGCCAGCAGGTTGGCCGCCAGGCAGCCGGTTTCACCCACGCCGCCGACGTTCAGCGGATGATCGGAAAGGATCGTGCCCTTACCGGCCTGCGTTTCCGCAAACGGGATTTGATGACGCTCGGCAAACTGGCGGAGCGCCTCGCCCGCTTCGGAATATTTCACGCCGCCGCCGCAGACAATCAGCGGCTTGCGTTTGCCGGCGATCAGCTTCAGCGCGGCCGCCAGCTGGGCTTCGGTCGGCAGACGGCGATCGAGCAGGTGCACGCGCTTCTGGAAGAAATAGTCGGGATAATCCCAGGCTTCGCCCTGCACGTCCTGCGGCAGCGAAAGGGTAACGGCGCCGGTTTCTGCCGGATCGGTCAGCACGCGCATGGCGTTGATGCAGGCGGTCATCAGCTGTTCCGGGCGGTTTATCCGATCCCAGTATTTGCTGACCGCGCGAAACGCATCGTTGGTGCTGATGCTAAGATCGTGACTCTGTTCAATCTGTTGCAGCACCGGATCGGGCTGGCGGGTAGCAAACACATCGCCAGGCAGCAGCAGTAAAGGAATACGGTTAGCGGAAGCGGTGCCCGCAGCGGTGATCATATTGGCCGCGCCAGGCCCCACGGAAGAGGTGCAGGCGATGATCTCCCGCCGCAGCTTCTGCTTGGCGTAGCCGATAGCGGCGTGCGCCATGCCCTGTTCGTTACGCCCCTGACGCACGATCAGATCGCCGCTGTCCTGCTCCAGCGCCTGCCCCAGTCCCAGCACGTTGCCGTGGCCGAAAATAGCAAAAATGCCCTTCACAAACTTGGTTTCGACGCCATCTACCGACAGATACTGATTGTCGAGAAATCTGACTAAAGCCTGTGCCGTGGTTAATCTGATCTTGCCCATTTGCTCTTCCTTACGGTACGGCGACAGACCGTCGGTCTGCCGCGTTTCGCCCGAGTAATCGCCACTGCGGTAATGGCCGAAAATGAAACGTGAGGCGATTATAAACAAATATTTTTTTCACTAAACCACATTACAGAAGAAACATTTCATTTTGCGAGTGAGATCAAATTATGCCCTGCAACGCACATCGCCGGAATGCCTGGCCCGGCAGCAGCAGCATGGCCTGATGCCAGCAACAAAAATGCGGATTATTTCTTTATATATCAAATAAATAATTAATATAAATACACATTTTTTAACCTGTCTGTTGCCTGGCTGAAACCATGAAAAGAGTGCCGTGACAGCGCCATATCGCCGCAAAATGCGAGAGTTTTAGCCACTTCACATTTTTGGGGTATAAATTTCATTCTTGGTTGAAGTTGAAATATTTATTCCCCATACTGATTTTCACTTCATATCCGGACGCCGCTATGCGTTCAGGAGGATGCGCTGACACAGCGCGGCTGGCCTATCACAGAAGGAAACAGAATGAGTACACAACAGAAGCGGCTTGATGTGATCTGTATCGGGCGCATTGCCGTTGACCTCTATGGTCAGCAGATTGGTGCCCGGCTGGAAGATATGAGCACATTTTCCAAATATCTGGGTGGGTCGTCCGGCAATGTCGCTTACGGTACGGCCATTCAGGGGCTGAAATCCGGTATGTTGGCCCGCGTGGGCGATGAGCATATGGGCCGCTTTCTGCGGGAAGAGCTGCAGCGCGTAGGTGCGGATACCGAATGCCTGATCACGGATAAAACCCGCCTGACAGGCCTGGTGATCCTCGGGATCAAAGATCAGGATACTTTCCCGCTGGTGTTCTATCGGGATAACTGCGCTGATATGGGCCTGACGCCTGAAGATATTCAGGAAGATTACATCGCCTCTTCCCGCGCCGTGGCGGTGACCGGCACGCATCTGTCTCATCCTGATACCCGCGCTGCCGTGCTGAAGGCGTTGGACATCGCTCGTCGCCACGGTCTGCGCACCGCGCTGGACATTGATTATCGTCCGGTTCTGTGGGGGCTGACCTCGCTCGGTGACGGTGAAACCCGCTTTATCGAATCCAGCCACGTGACGCAGCAGCTGCAGGAAGTGCTGCATTATTTCGATCTGGTGGTCGGCACCGAAGAGGAGTTTCATATCGCCGGCGGCAGTACCGATACGCTGACCGCGTTGAAAAACGTCCGTCAGGCAACTAAAGCGACGCTGGTTTGCAAACGAGGAGCGCTGGGCTGCGTGGTGCTGGAGGGCGAAATCCCGACAAGCTGGGAGCAGACGAAACTGCAAAGCGGCGTGCGCGTGGAAGTGTTGAACGTGCTGGGCGCGGGCGATGCTTTTATGTCCGGCCTGCTGCGCGGCTGGCTGAACGATGAGAGCTGGGAACAGGCGTGCCGCTACGCCAACGCCTGCGGCGCGCTGGTGGTTTCGCGTCACGGCTGCGCGCCGGCGATGCCGACCAAAGCCGAGCTGGATGACTTCCTGAGCCGCGATAAAGAAGTTAAGCGGCCCGACCTGGACAGCCGCCTGAATCACCTGCATCGCGTTACCACGCGTAAACAGCAGTGGCCGGAGCTGTGCGTGTTCGCTTTTGACCATCGTAAACAGCTGGTAGATATGGCGAACGAGGCGGGCGTGGACACGACCCGCCTGCCGGAGCTGAAAACGCTATTGCTGCGCGCGGCGCAGGAAGCCGCCACGGAAGCCGGGCTGGATCGCCGTAGCGGCATTCTGGCCGATACCACCTTCGGGCAATCCACGCTGAATGCGATTACCGGCAAAGGCTGGTGGATCGGTCGTCCGATTGAGATGCCAGGCTCAAGGCCGCTGCGTCTGGAGCATGGCAATATCGGTTCGCAGCTGGTGGACTGGCCGCAGGAGCATGTGGTGAAGTGCCTGGTTTTCTATCATCCGCACGACAGCGCCGAGCTGCGTAAAGAGCAGGACGAGCTCATCCTTGACGTCTGGCAAGGCTGTAATAAGACCGGCCATGAACTGCTGCTGGAAGTGATCCTACCGGAAAATAATCCGGATAAACAAGAGTCTTACTATCTGGAGATGCTGAGCCACTTCTATTCGCTGGGCATCCAGCCGGACTGGTGGAAACTGCCGCCGCTGAGCCTGGAAAGCTGGCAGGCCATCAGCGGGCTGATTGAGCAGCAGGATCCCTGGTGTCGCGGCATTTTGATCCTGGGACTGGATGCGCCGGAAGAGAAGCTGAAGGCGGGATTCGCCGCGGCGGCGCAGGCTCCCTGGGTAAAAGGTTTTGCGGTAGGCCGCACTATTTTTGGCCAGCCTTCACGCCAGTGGCTGCAAGGTGAACTTAATGACGAAGCCCTGATCGCTGAGGTAAAAGGGAATTATCTGCGCCTGATCGACTACTGGCGGGAAGTCCGTCCTGCAACCTGACCTTCCGTGCCTGTACCGCCCGCCAGCTGCATTTTCCGTCCGCTGGCGGTGCGGTTAATTTCACCTGTTTTTTGACTTCCTCCCGGTTTACGTTTTTAAAAAAGGCGAACGTCGGCAAAGCCGCAGCGATCGTGTTTTTTTCTGTGATGGAATTCATATAGCGATGAAATAGAACCGCTGAATTTCGTTAGCAAGTGAAATTTTTTGTTCATCTGATAGAATAACCGCCAGAAGAATATGACTAAAATTTAGCGAGCCTGAGTCAATGACTATTACCCCAACACAGCTTTCCCTGTTACAGGACGATATTCGTCGTCGCTACGATACCCTGAGTAAGCGCCTTAAACAGGTGGCTCGCTATATCCTCGACAACAGCAACAGTATCGCTTTTGACACCGTAGCCTCGATCGCCCAGCAGGCCGACGTGCCGCCTTCTACGCTAATTCGCTTCTCCAACGCATTTGGCTTCAGCGGCTTTAACGAAATGAAGCAGGTGTTTCGTCAGCATCTGATGGAAGAAACCGTTAACTATACCGAGCGCGCGCGTTTGTTCCGCCAGACCTCGACGGATGAAACGGCCACGCCGCCGGAAAACCCGGCTGAAATTCTCAACGTCTTTACCATGGTCAATTCCCAGGCTTTGCAGCAGCTGGCGATGCAGACCAACCCGGAACAGCTGAATAAAGCCGTAGAGCTGCTGGCGCAGGCGGAAAATATCTATGTGATTGGCCTGCGTCGTTCGTTCAGCGTCGCTTCCTATCTGACCTATGCGCTGCGCCATCTGGAACGTCGCGCTTTTTTAATCGACGGCCTGGGCGGGATGTTTACCGAGCAGCTCAGCATGGTGAACCCTAAAGACGTGGTGATCGCTATCAGCTATTCGCCCTATGCGCGTGAAGCCGTCGAGCTGGTTGAGCTGGGTGCTAAACGCGGCGCGCAGCAGATTGCCATTACCGACAGCCAGGTCAGCCCGCTGGCCGCCTTCAGCGACGTCTGCTTTGTGGTGCGTGAAGCCCAGGTTGACGGCTTCCGTTCACAGGTTGCTTCGCTGTGCCTTGCGCAGACGCTGGCCGTTTCTCTGGCGCTGCACAACGTCAAGGACTGATCGGCCGCCTGATGGCGTTAGTGTAAAACCAGGCAGCGGCTGCCCGGGAGTTTAAAGCCGCTGACCCGAGGGTCATAAACCGCCAGGCCTGAAGGTTAGACACAGCCAGACCCGAAGGTCGCAAACCGCCAGGCCTGAAGGTTAGACACAGCCAGACCCGAAGGTCGCAAACCGCCAGACCTGAAGGTTAGAAATAGCCAGTTTTGCGAGTTAAAAGCCGCGGATCCGAGGTTGTAAACCGCCAGAACCGAGGGTTGCAAACCGCCAGGCCTTACGTCAGCGGCGCCGCCGCTTTCGCCAGGCGATCCTTCATTTGTCGATAGCGCTCCGTAACCTGCTGTTCCGCCCACTGCGCATCGGCGATTTTCTCTACCCTGACAGCGCAGTGTTTAAACTCCGGCGTTTTCGCTACCGGATCGACATGATCGAGGGTCAGCTCATTACAGGCACCTATCCACCACTGATAGGTCATATAGACCGCGCCCTGATTTGTTCTGTCGCTGACTTCAGCTCTGCTAAGCACCCTGCCGCGCCGCGAAGCTACCCATACCAGTTCGCCGTTATGAATATTCAGCGCACGCGCGTCTGCCGTATTCATCTGGATCCTGCCGGGTTCATCGGCCTGAGCCGCCAGGGCGTGGCAGTTGCCGGTCATCGAGCGGCAGCTGTAGTGGCCCACTTCACGCACCGTACAGAGCACCAGCGGCCAGGCTTCATCGGTTGCTTCGGCGGGCGGCTGCCAGTCGCAGGCAAACAGCAGCCCTTTACCGGAAGGACGCGAAAAGCGGTTTCCTTCATAGAGGTAAGGCGTGCCGGGATGTGCTTCATCAGGACAGGGCCACTGCACGTAGCCGAACCCGGCCATTTTCTCCCAGGTGGCGCCGGTGTACAGCGGGCAAAGCGCGCGCAATTCATCCCAGATCGCTTTATTGTTTTCGTAGCGCATGGGATACCCCATCGCCTGCGCCACGCGGCAGATAATTTCCCAGTCCGGCAGGACGTCGCCCTGCGGCTCTACAGCTTTTTCAAAGCGCTGGAACCCTCGATCGGCACTGGTATAAACACCCTCATGCTCGCCCCAGCTGGTGGCGGGCAACAGGACATCCGCCAGCTCTGCCGTTTTGGTCATAAAAATATCCTGCACCACGATCAGATCCAGCTTTGCCATCGCCTGACGCATCAGGGCGAGATCCGGTTCGGTTTGCAGCGGATCTTCGCCCATAATCCAGTAGGCACGCAGCTTGCCCTCCAGCGCTAAATGGGGAACATCGGTAATGGCGTATCCGGGTTTATCACTGAGCGAGTCAACGCCCCAGGCGGCGGCAAATTTTTCGCGTACCGCCTTATCCGTTACGGGCTGATAGCCGGGGAAAACATCTGGCAGAGCGCCCATATCGCAGGCACCCTGAACGTTATTTTGCCCTCTGACCGGCCCCACGCCGACGCCCGGCCGCCCGAAATTGCCGGTAGCCAGCGCCAGGCTGGCCAATCCTTTCACCACATCCACGCCCTGCCCCCACTGGGTCACGCCCATTCCCCATAAAATAGTGGCGTTGCGGGCGCTGGCATAAAGGCGAGCAGCCTGGCGAATAAGCTCCGGCTTGAGTCCTGTGATGGCTTCCACCGCTTCCGGCGAATAGCGCTGGACGCCTTCCCGCCACGCTTCCAGCCCTTCCGTATGCTTATCGATATAGCTTTTGTCCCACAGTTTTTCAGCGATCAGCACGTGAGCAAGCGCGTTCACCAGCGCCATATTGCTGCCGTTTTTTAGCGGTAGCCACAGATCGGCCAGCCGGGCGCTTTCGATATAGCGCGGATCGCAGACGATAATTTTGGCCCCTTTCTCTTTGGCATGCAGAATGCGTCTGGCCACGATCGGATGAGAATCCGCAGCGTTATAACCAAAGATAAGCAGGCAGTCGCTTTCTTCAATATCCTTCATGCCGTTGCTCATCGCCCCATTGCCCAGCGTCGCCCGCAGGCCAGCGACGGAAGGGCCGTGGCACACCCTGGCGCAGCAGTCGATGTTATTGCTTCCCAATACGGCGCGCGCAAACTTCTGCATAACATAGTTGGTTTCGTTTCCCGGCCCGCGTGAAGATCCGGTAACCATAATGCTTTCAGGCCCTGAACGAGCGCGAATTTTTTGCAGCCGCCTGCTGACAAAATCGATAGCTTCCTGCCAGCTGACTTTTTCAAAAGGCCCGCCTCGTTTACGACGAATGGCAGGATGCTGCAAGCGCGGCGTCAGCAGGCGGGTATTATTCAAAAACTCCCAGCCGAAGTAGCCCTTCAGGCAAAGCTTTCCCTCATTGGTTACGCCGGGCGCGCCTTCCGCGCCAACGACTTTCCCGTCTGCAATCTGCAACGCAATTTTGCAGCCGCAGCCGCAGTAGGGACAAACAACAATCGCTTTATCCATGTGTCTCCACCTCCTGTAAATAAGGGCCGTTCAGCTGGCTTTCTGCTGCGGCTCGCTGCTGCTTTTGCTGCTGTCGCTGTGTCAGTCCGGCGGCGGTCATCAAAGTCAACGCGCCGGTTGGGCACACGTGGATGCAGGCAGGCCCATCGGATTGATCCGCGCAAAGATCGCATTTCACTATCAGCGGCTTTTCTTCAGGCTTGCTGACGATTTCAATGGCGCCAAACGGGCAGGCGATAACGCAGCTTTTGCAGTCAATACAGCTGTGACGGCGGGTTGCTATCATACCCAGCTCGCCCTTATACAGCGCCGCAACAGGGCACGCAGAGACGCAGGGCGCGTTATTACACTGATGGCACATAACGGGTACGCTAACCTGCGACGATTTAATAACCTTCAGGCGAGGGAAATAGCGCTGCGCAGCCAGTAACGGCGTGCCCGTATGCGCCACGGCGCAGGCAACCTCACAGGTATGGCAGCCGATACATTTTTCAGGCTGGGCGACGATAAACTGGCTCATAAAGCCGACTCCTTTCTTTCTGCGCGGGTCATTTCCGCGCTCTGTTCAAACATCGCCAGCATCTCTCGCGCGCTGCGACGCCCTTCCGCCATAGCCGTTACCACCAAATCGGCACCGTGCACGGCGTCCCCGGCGGCAAACACTTTTGGATGATGCGTTTGCGTTGTGCGGCCCGCCTGGCCTGTTTTAATCAGCCCCCAACGATCGAAACGAATCGCCTGTCCCGCCAGCCAGGGCATCTCGTGCGCCTGAAAGCCAAAGGCCAGGATCAGCGCGTCGGCAGCCAGCACGAATTCAGATCCTTTGACCGGCTGCGGTCGTCGACGCCCGTCGCTGCCTGGCTCACCGGCAACGGTGCGGATCATCCCTATGCCGCTCAGGCGACCGCCCTTATCCAGCCCGATATATTGCGGCAGCAGGTTAAACATAAATTCCACGCCTTCTTCGCGCGCGTTGGCGACCTCTTTTTTAGAGCCAGGCATACTCTCTTCATCGCGTCGATAGGCGCAAATTACCTGTTTCGCCTGCTGCCGGATGGCGGTACGCACGCAGTCCATCGCCGTATCGCCGCCGCCCAGTACTACGACTTTTTTTCCCTTCAGCGAGACATAAGGCTGCTGTTCATCCTCTGCCAGCCCCATGACCCGTCGCGTATTAGCGGTCAGATAGGGCAGCGCCTGAATAACGCCGGGCGCATCCTCATGCTCAAGGCCCGCCTGCATCAATTTATAGGTGCCCACGCCCAAAAAGACGGCGTCGTAATCCGCCAGCAGACGAGAGAAAGGAAGGTCGCGGCCAATTTCGCAGCTAAGGTGAAACTTAATTCCCATTTCGCTGAAAATAGCGCGGCGGGTTGCCATCAGCTGTTTATCCAGCTTGAAAGAGGGGATCCCAAAGGTCAGCATCCCGCCGATTTCGGGATGGCGATCGTAGACATCCACCTGAACGCCGCTGCGCGCAAGGATATCGGCACAGCCCAGCCCGGCAGGCCCGGCGCCCACCACCGCTACCCTTTCACGCCGGGCCTCAATCGCTGGCGGCGTCGGGCGCCAGCCCTGCCTGAACGCTTCATCAGTGATGTAACGCTCGAGGTTACCTATCGAAACCGCGCCCGACCGACCGCTGAGCGTACATGCGCCTTCGCAGAGCCGATCCTGTGGACAGACGCGCCCGCAAATTTCCGGCAGGCTGCTGGTCTGGTGCGACAGCTCTGCCGCATCGATAATTCGCCCCTCCTGCACCAGGCGGATAAAATCGGGAATGGCGTTATGCAGCGGGCAGGCCCAGCCGCACCACGCTTTTTGCGCGCAATAAAGGCAGCGCTCGGCCTCATAGCCCGCCTGCGACGGCGAGAGGCCCTGATAAATCTCGCAGAAATGCCTGGCGCGCTCCGTGGGTTTAAGCTTGCGGGCGCCAATGCGCGGCAGCTTATCCAGCGCCTTTGCGGCGCGTCCGGCTACTGGCCGCAGCGCTTTATCGTCAGCGGTGGCGTACTGACGGTATTGCCGAAGCCGCGTCAATGTATTTTCATCCATCACCTGCAGCGCCTGGGTCGGGCAGGAAGCCACGCAAGCGGGCTTGCCCTGCTCGGTTTGCTCACAGAGATCGCACTTACTCATTACGTCTTCAGAAGCAGCCGGTTCAATCGCACCAAACGGGCAGGCCAGCAGACAATTTTTGCAGCCTATGCACTTTTCCTCATGCAGCCGCACGCTGTTGTATTGAAAAACAAGCGCCTGAGTTGGGCAACTGGCGACGCAAGGCGCTTTGTTGCACTGACGACAGGTAACGGGGCCGCAGCCTTTGACAAGATGAATGCGCGGCCGAAACTGCCCACGATGGGCTGGCCATTCGCCATCGCCGTGCGCTAGTGCGCAGGCCACTTCACAAACATGACAATCGATACACTCGCTGGGATTAACAGTGACAAACCGGTTCATTTTTACTCCTTTTTATGCCGCACAGATCCCTTTCGTCGGGTTATGCAAAAAAAGGGCACATTTGCGGAAAAAAGCCATTCAGAACTGATTTTTGTGAGGCATTACGCAGTTGCTGACGAGAACGTCGGTTTGACAGAGGGATGTCGCCGCTATGGCAGATGTAAACAGGAGAATTACCGTCTCATTTTGAGAAAAAAACCTCAAAGTGAAACGACTCCAGCGACACACAAGCGAGCAGCGGACTTGTTTTAAATCAGTTTCTTCGAGATGCCTCACAGCCCTGTCGCTTGTCGCGGACATCTTCACACTCTGGCATATCACTTGCTTAGGGCTGTCCCGGGAAGCATCTGGAGGGCCAAAATCCGTGAAAACTCTTTTAGTGGGCAATGAAGTACCGCGCGTCGACGGCGAGGCGAAAGTCAGAGGCGCAGCCGTATATGGTGACGATATTGTGCTGAGAAACATGCTTTATGGCGTGTGTCGCTACGCCGATATCGCCGCAGGCCAAATCGCCTCGCTGGATATCTCGGAAGCGGAAAAACTACCTGGCGTGGTGAAAATCGCCACCTGGAAGGACATCCCAGGCCAGCGCTGTATCGGCGTGGTTATCCCGGACTATCCGCCTATCGTTGAGAGCGAAATTGCTTTTCGGGGGGACGTCATTGCCGTGATCGCGGCGGAAAGTTATGAAATAGCCTGCCAGGCCGCCGATAAAATCCGCGTAGCCTATACGCCCTGGACACCGATAACATCGGTGAGAGAAGCCATCAGGCCGGGGGCACGGCCCATCCACAGTGACAAAGAAAATAATATTATTAATCATCACCATACGATTAAGGGCGATATTGAGGCGGGCTTTGCGGCCTCCAGCTATATCTTTGAGCGCGATTTTGAGGTCGGCTTTCAGGAGCACGCCTATATTGAGCCGGAGTCGATCACCGTTGGCTACGACGATAATGAACAGATCGTCACGATTTATGGGTCAATACAAAACGCGCATCGCGTGCGCGGCATGGTGGCGAAATATCTGGATCTGCCGCAGTCGAAGGTTAACGTGAAGCGCTCCGTACTGGGCGGCTCTTTCGGCGGCAAAGACGATATTATCGATCATCTTGCCTGCCGCGCGGCGCTGCTGGCCGTACTGACTTCGCGCCCGGTAAAAATGACCTATAACCGCGAACAGTCAATGCGGGAAAGCTATAAACGCCATCCTTATCAGATGCATTACAAAATCGGTCTGGACGATCGGGCGCGTATCCAGGCAATAAAAATAGATATCCTTGCGGATGGCGGCAGCTATGCCGGGCAAACGCCTTTTGTCACCTGGCGTAGCTCCGTACAGGCTGCCGGGCCTTATAATATTCCCAACGTGCGCGTCGATATTACCGGCGTCTACACCAACAATAATTATACCTCCGCCTATCGCGGCTTTGGCGCGCCACAGGTTATTTTTGCCAACGAATCGCTGATGGACGAGGTCGCGGAAAAAATGGGGCTGTCGCCCGTCGAGCTGCGCCTGAGAAACGTACTGCGCCAGAACGACACCAGCATGGCTGGGCAGGTTCTCAGCGAGCATCAGGTCTCCGCGCAGGAAGTCCTGCAAAAGGCTATCGACAAAACCGAGTTTTTGGCGAAGCGGGAGCACTATCGGCAGCTAAATCAGCTGGGCGGGCCGATTAAATATGGCATTGGGCTGGCGCTCAGTCATCGGGGCTGTTCGCTGGGCGCCGAGGGGCTGGATGCCTCTTCCGCGCTGATACAGATCAATGCCGACGGCAGCCTGAATCTTTCCACTTCCGTGTCTGAAAACGGCCAGGGATTGCAGACCACCATGTCGCTTATTGCAGCGGAAGCGTTTGGTCTGGATCTGACACAGATTCATTTCACCGATCCGCCGACCGCCATGATTGCCGATGGGGGATCTACCGTCGCGTCGCGCGGCACGCTAATGGGCGGACAGGCGGTGCTTAGCGCGGCGAATACCATCAAGCGACGCATGGCTAAAGCGCTGGCGCAAACGCTGGATGTAACCGATCCCGACGATCTGGTATGGGAAAACGGCACCGTATTTCACCGCCGACAACCCTCTAAGCGACTGCCGTTCCGGCAGGTCGTTGACGTGACCAAAGCTGCCGGTGCCAATCTTTCGGCTTACGGCTGGCACGTCGCGCCGGCTATCCACTGGGACGAAGAAAAAGGAAGCGGCAGCCCCTACTTTACCTGGGTTTACGGCTGTCAGGTCGCCGATATCGCACTGGATACCCGCACCGGAAAAATTACGTTCAACAACGCCACGGCCGTGCATGACGTCGGCAAAGTGATCAACAAAGTCGGCTTTGAAGGGCAGGTCTACGGCGGTCTGGTTCAGGGCATGATCGGCTACGCCATGCTGGAAGAGTTCAATACAGAGCAAGGCGAGGTTAAGTCTGAGAACTTTGATACCTATCTGCTGCCCACGATTAAAGACGTGCCGAATATCGACATCGTCGCGGTAGAAAACCATGACAAGGCTGGCCCCTATGGCGCCAAAGTTATTGGCGAACCCGTGCTGGAGCTTGGCGGCGCGGCGCTAAATAACGCCGTGAGCTTCGCGCTTGGACGTCGCAACTATACGCTGCCGCTGACGCTGGAGCAGGTTCGCCTGGGCTACGCGTTGAAAAAACCGGTCCGCCAGAGCGAGCTGCAGGCTGAATCGGGCGGTAAAAAACAGGTTTTACGGCTGAATACGCTACAAATTTACCGGCCGGACACGTTGGATGACGCGCTACGGGCGCTGGCCGACGGCCAGGCCAGGCCGATTGCAGGCGGAACGGATGTGCTGGTACAGGCGCGGCTTAGTACGGTGCCGCTGCCGCTGGTGGATATTTCAGGTTTGAAGGAACTACAGCGTATCGCCCTCTGCGATGAGGGCGTGACCATTGGGGCTGGCGTTTGCTTTAGTGATTTGACGGCTGACCAGCGGCTTCAGGAGCACTATCCGCTATTAATTACCGCCTGCAACACCATTGGTTCACTACAGCTCCGTAATCGGGCGACGCTGGGTGGCAATATCGTTAATGCCGCGCCCTGCGCAGACTCCGTACCGCCGCTGATTATCTATGACGCTATCGTCGTGCTGCAGAGCCAGCAGGCGCAGCGCCGCATGCCGCTGTCGGACTTTATTACCGCAGGCTATCGTACCCGGCTACAGCCTGGCGAGTTGCTGACCGCGGTGATACTGCCCGCGCCCTATCGCGATCCTGGCCTTGAGCAACGCTATCTACAGCTGGGTCGTCGCAATGCGCTGAACATTACCCGTCAGAGCTTTACCGGCCAGTTTACCTTCAATCATGCGGGGATGCTGGTTCGCTGTCGTCTGGTAGATGGCGCGTTGTTGAGTAAACCTCAACGCTTGATTGCGGTAGAGAAAGTTCTGACCGGACAGGCGTTGACGGTCGCACAGATAGAGGCGGGTGCCAGCGCGCTGGAAGCCCTGCTAATGGCGGCGATAGGCAACCGTTGGTCCGCCGCGTACAAGGTGCCGGTAGCGTTAGATATGCTGCGTCAAATGTTGCAGGAAGCCCGTGAAGCCGGGACAAAATAAGGAGCAAAAAAATGAACAGGATCGGGCTGACAGTAAACGGGGTTCAGGTTGAGAAAACGGTTGAGGATAATCGCCGCCTGCTTGATTTTTTACGGGAAGATTTACAGCTGACCGGCACCAAAGAGGGCTGCTCGGTAGGCGAGTGCGGCGCCTGTACGGTGATCATGGACGGTAAGGCTGTTTGTTCATGCCTGGTGCTGGCGGCGCAGTGCGATGGTGCGACGGTCAGCACTATTGAAGCACTACACCAGGATGAAACCGGTAGAAAACTGCAGCAGGAATTTGTGCGCCACGGCGGCGTGCAGTGTGGCTTTTGCACGCCGGGCGTACTGATGAGCACCAAAGCGCTGCTGGATAAAAACCCTCGCCCGAGCGACCAGCAGATTGCAGAAGCGCTGGAGGGAAATCTTTGCCGCTGTACCGGTTACAAGCCAATTATTAAATCAATTAAGGCGGTGTTGAAGACGGAGTAAAGCCATTATGAAGGAATGTATTATGCTGGCGGCCGGACGCTCATCGCGTATGGGATGTTGGAAAATGCTGCTGCCATGGCAGGATACGACGGTGCTGGACAGTGCCATCCGCAATGCGCTGGCGTTCTGCGACAGAGTTATCCTGGTAACAGGCTATCGTGCTGAAGAGCTTCATCAGCGTTACGCCCATTGGCCTGCCGTGGATGTTTGCCACAACGCCGGTTACCAGGCAGGGATGTTCTCTTCGGTACGCTGCGGTGCCGCCGTGCTTTCCGGCGGGCGCTTTTTCGTTGTACCCGGAGATATGCCCGCGATTGATCCGACCATCTATGCACAGCTGTGGCGGCATCAAAGTCTCTGCTGCCAACTGCCCTGCTACGCGGGCAAAAATGGGCATCCGGTGCTGCTGCCTGCCGGGATGGCGGCGCGAATAACCGCAGCGCCTGAACAAAGTACGCTGCGCAAGCTGATTCAGGAATATGGCTGCATCAGCGTACCGATCGATAGCCCAACCGTTCACTGGGATTTAGACACGCCCGCACAGTATCAGCAACGCCTTAGCAACGCCTGCTGAAGCTCAGGCCTGCAGGCCATATTTTTTTATTTTCCGATACAGCGTCGCTACGCCAATGCCCAGCTCTTCCGCTATCTGCTTCTTATTACGGGTGCGCTGCAGCGCTTCTTCTATCAGACTTTTTTCTACTGATTTCAGCTTTGCCCCTTCCTCTTCCTCTTTTTCGACCGGGCCGCAAACCGTTTTCGGCGGGTACGCCATCAACGGCACAGAACGAATTGTGGTATGGAACAGCGGAGGCAGTAAGGCGCCGTCTATTATCTCCCCTTCAGGAACGATATTGACCAGATACTCCACCAGATTGCTTAACTCGCGCACGTTGCCTGGCCACAGATAGCGTTGTAACAGCTCTATCGCTTCCCGGCTGATACCCGGATAGGCGCAGCCGATGCGCTGCGAGTGATGATTAAGAAAATAGTGCATCAAAAGTTCGATATCCCCTTCGCGATCGCGCAGCGGCGGCACCTCCAGCGGAATAACGTTCAGGCGATAGTAGAGATCCTCCCGGAACTTTCCCTCCTCAATAAATTGCCGCAGGTTTTGATGCGTAGCGGAAATAATTCGAATATCGACAGACACAGGGCGGCTTGCGCCAACGGGCAGCACCTCGCGGTTTTCTATCGCCCGCAGTAAACGAGCCTGCAGGCTCAGCGGCATATCGCCAATTTCATCCAGAAACAGCGTGCCGCCATTGGCTGACTGGATCAGCCCCGCCCGTCCGCCGGGCGCCGCGCCGGTAAAAGCGCCTTTTACATAGCCGAACAGCTCGCTTTCCAGCAGGTTTTCAGGAATGGCCGCACAGTTTATCGCCACAAACGGCCTGTCGTGCCTTTTGCTGAGCCTGTGGATAGCCCGCGCCACCACCTCTTTTCCGGTGCCGCTTTCCCCCAGTATCATCACGCTGGAAGGGCTGGAGGCGATGCGCATAATCAGCCGTTTCAGTTTGTGGATTGCTTTGGATTTTCCTACCAGCCGTTCAATGCCGGGCGGCTCGTTTTCAGTCAGCAAAGAAGCAGCCAGCGCGTCCTGATGAAAAGCCATTAAAAAGAGTTTTTGCTGACCGATATGATGTAGCTGCCCCGTCAACAGCATCTGCTGGTCGCCCATAATCACGCGGTGCTGGGCATGACCGTGAGCCGCTTTCCGCTGACGGCTGAGCGGCTCAATAGCCAGGGATCTTCCCGTTAAACTTTCGTGAGTGGCATCCAGCTGGCTGAGCGCACGATCGTTAACGGCTTTCACTTTACCGTCCCGATCCAGCAGGATCACCCCTTGATCCATACTGCCTAACAGCGTGTGCCAGACGGCATCGCTTTGCGTTTGCCGTGGCTGAGCGCTGGCGAGATTAGCCACCAGCAGTCGGGAAACGTGCCGCATATACTGCACAAACATATCCGCGTTATCGCTGAGTTTTCGGTGCTGCTCATTATTGACGGCAATAAGGCTGATGACGCCCAGACAACGGTGAGGGGCCAGGATAGGTACGCCGATAAAAGCTCGCTCTTTGCAAAACTGTCGGTGCTGACAGGCTTTGCATAGGGGGTTGTACCGCGAGTCGACGACAACCATTTCCTTTTGCGTTTCGATGACGTTTCTGAGCAGATGGTTATTGCTTTCCGGACTATGTCCGAAGCGATAACTGTAAGGGCCGGTGCCGGCAATGCGAATGAGGTGGCGATCGACAACCTCCACTTCCATTTCCAGCACGTTAGCCAGCAGGCTGCTGAAATTCAGAATGGTCGGCTGTATGGCCATCAGACCAGAGGGTAACGATGGAGCTTCATCCATGACGTGCATCCTTTTGTTCACAATCCCTTCTCTCATCCTGGAGAGTCATGTGCTGAATCTCATTTTGAGAGAAACAGCAGGCTTTATCATTTTGAGCGCTGAGAATCCAACGATCGCGTAACACCATACTCCGTCATGCCCTTGGCTGTCATGCCCGTTACCCTGCTCAAGCCCTCTTCATTAACCACATCGTTTTAAAATTGCTACATATCTCGCAAATTCGGTGACAGATCACGTTTTTCTGCCACCGATAGCCGCGTCTCCCACTCCTGGCACAGAAGTTGATTACAGCGGTCAGGCTTCCTGCCATGTCGTTAGCGGCAGGGATAACGTATCGCTATAAGGAATCGCTTAAATGGAAGAGACAGGCGCACTGCTACGGGCCATCGGCCAGAGGAAAACTGGCCTGGCCAGTAAAGATTTTTTGCTTACCTGGGAGCAAACCCGCGAAGAACTTGAGCAAGTGCTGGATATTGCTCAGGTGATGAAAATCATGCGTGAGAAAAACATCGATACCCGGATTTTTAATAGTGGGCTCGGTATTTCGGTTTTCCGCGACAACTCCACCCGTACGCGTTTTTCCTACGCCTCGGCGCTGAATCTGCTGGGGCTGACGCAACAAGATTTGGACGAGGGCAAATCGCAGATCGCGCATGGCGAAACGGTACGTGAAACCGCCAATATGATCTCCTTTTGCGCGGATGCGATCGGCATTCGCGACGACATGTATCTGGGCGCGGGTAACGCCTATATGCGGGAAGTCGGTGCAGCGCTGGATGAGGGCTTTAGCCAGGGCGTTCTGCCCCAGCGACCTGCCCTGGTCAATCTGCAATGCGATATCGATCACCCCACGCAGTCCATGGCGGATTTGGCCTGGCTTAAAGAACATTTCGGCGGGCTGGACCAGTTGAAAGGCAAAAAAATCGCCATGACCTGGGCCTATTCGCCCAGCTACGGCAAACCGCTTTCGGTACCTCAGGGCATTATTGGATTGATGAGCCGTTTTGGTATGGAAGTCACGCTGGCGCATCCCGAGGGCTACGACCTTATCCCCGACGTGCTGGAAGTGGCCCAGCGCAACGCCAAAGCGTCCGGCGGCAGCTTCCGTCAGGTCAGCACGATGGAAGAGGCGTTCCGCGACGCCGATATCGTCTATCCAAAATCCTGGGCGCCCTGGCAAGTGATGCAGCAAAGAACCATGCTGCTGCGCAATCAGGATACCGCCGGACTAAAAGCCCTTGAGCAGCATTGTCTGCAACAAAATGCGCGTCATCAGCAGTGGCACTGTACGGAAGAGATGATGAAGCTGACCCGCGACGGCAGCGCGCTCTATATGCACTGTCTGCCCGCCGACATCACCGACGTTTCCTGCGAGGCGGGCGAGGTCGCCGCCAGCGTTTTTGAGCGCTATCGCATTGCCACCTATAAAGAGGCCAGCTGGAAACCGTGGATCATTGCCAGCATGATCCTGGCCCGAAAATTTGCCGATCCCGCTGCCGTGCTGACCCGCCGCCTCCAGGAAGCGCAGCCAAGGATTAAATGCTGAAAAAACCACGGTTCCCGATCACTTTTTTGAGGAAAGGTCAGCTATGTCCAGCTTCGAGTTAAAAATGGTTATTGAAGACAACGCGGCATATGCGCCTGAACGGTCCGACCTGTTCAACCGCCGCACCGCCAGGGCCGCACGGGCTTTTCACAGCAAGCTGCCGGGCTATCGTCCGACTCCGCTGCTCTCTTTGCCCGCTCTGGCCGCCGCGCTCGGCGTTGAACAAATCCTGGTTAAGGATGAGTCGCAACGCTTTGGTCTGAACGCTTTCAAAATGCTTGGCGGCGCATGGGCTATTGCCCGCCTGCTCTGCAAAGAAACCGGCAGCGATATTAACGAATTTTCCTTTGCCGCCTTTCGTCAGCAGCAGCGCGTACCCATGACGTTTGCCACCACCACAGATGGCAACCACGGGCGCGGCGTTGCCTGGGCGGCGCGCCAGCTGGGACAACATGCCGTTATCTATATGCCTAAAGGCTCCTCGCCCGCCCGCGTCAAACATATTACCGACCTGGGCGCCGAGTGCATCGTTACCCAAATGAACTACGACGACACGGTGCGTCTGACCATGCGCAATGCCGAAAAGCAGGGCTGGAAAGTCGTGCAGGACACCGCCTGGGAAGGCTATCGCGAGGTACCCACCTGGATTATGCAGGGCTACGCCACGCTGGCGGATGAAGCCGTAGAGCAAATGCAGGCGCTGGGCACTTCGCCGACCCACGTTTTTTTGCAGGCGGGCGTGGGAGCAATGGCTGCTGGCGTGCTCGGCTATTTGTGCGACGTATACGAGGCCGCCAGCCTGCATGCCGTGGTCGTAGAGCCGGACAAAGCCGACTGTCTCTTTCGTTCCGCCAAACGGGGCGAAATGGTCAACGTGGGCGGCGAGATGAATACCATTATGGCCGGGCTGGCCTGCGGCGAGCCCAATCCGCTTGGCTGGCCGCTATTGCGCGGCTGCGCCCGGCAGTTTATCTCCTGCGAAGATCGCGTCGCCGCTTTGGGGATGCGCGTGCTGGGTAATCCGCTGGGCGACGATCCACGCATTATATCCGGCGAATCGGGCGCGGTCAGCGCAGGCGTGCTGGCTGCCGTTCTGCATCATCCTCAGTCGCAGGCGCTAAAAGAAAAACTCAGGCTTACCCCGGCTTCGCGCGTGCTGCTGCTCAGCACCGAAGGCGACACCGATCCTCAGCACTACCGGGAAGTGGTGTGGGAAGGAAAAGACGGCATTACCGCTTAATTAACAGGAGTTAACCATGAAATCCGTTCCGTTCGACGATATTCTTGCTCTGGCAAATAAATACCAGCCGGAAATGACGCGTTTTCTGCGTGAGATGATCGCCATTCCCAGCGAAAGCTGCGATGAAAAGCTTGTGGTCGCGCGCATACGTCAGGAGATGGAAAAAGTAGGGTTCGATAAAATCGAGATCGATCCCATGGGAAATATTTTGGGCTATATCGGCCACGGCCCACGCCTGCTGGCGATGGACGCCCATATCGACACGGTGGGCATCGGCAATCGCAAAAACTGGCGTTTCGATCCTTACGAAGGCATGGAGGATAACGAGCTGATCGGCGGGCGTGGATCCTCGGATCAGGAAGGCGGCATGGCGGCAATGGTTTACGCAGCAAAGATCATCAAGGATCTCCGGCTGGAAGACGACTACACGCTGCTGATTACCGGAACGGTTCAGGAAGAGGACTGTGACGGCCTTTGTTGGCAATATCTTATTGAGCAGATGAATATCCGGCCCGAATTTGTCATCAGTACGGAGCCTACCGACTGTCAAATCTATCGCGGACACCGTGGCCGCATGGAAATACGGGTAGAGGTACAGGGCGTCAGCTGCCACGGCTCTGCGCCGGAACGCGGCGATAACGCGATTTTCAAAATGGCGCCCATCCTGACCGAGCTGCAGGCGCTGTCCGGCAAGCTGGGCAATGACGAATTCCTGGGTAAAGGCACGTTGACCGTTTCGGAAATCTTTTTCACCTCGCCCAGCCGCTGTGCCGTCGCAGACAGCTGCGCCATTTCCATCGATCGTCGTCTCACCTGGGGCGAAACATGGGAAAACGCGCTGGAGGAGATCCGCGCTCTGCCTGCCGTTAAGTCGGCTAAGGCAGAAGTCTCGCTTTATACCTACGAGCGCCCTTCCTGGACGGGGCTGGTCTACCCAACCGACTGCTACTTTCCTACCTGGAAAGTGGAGCCTGACCACATCACCGTCAAAACGCTTAGCGCGGCCTATCGGGGCCTGTTTAAACGCGAGCCGGTGGTGGATAAGTGGACCTTTTCCACCAACGGCGTTTCCATTATGGGCCGTCATGGCATTCCCGTTATCGGCTTTGGGCCAGGTAAAGAGCCAGAAGCCCACGCGCCGAATGAAAAAACCTGGAAAGCGCATCTGGTCACCTGCGCCGCACTCTATGCCGCCACGCCTTTGACCTGGCTACAGCAGCAGGCCTGACGGCAACCGGCGTCGACAGGAGGACGGGGATGAAAACGTTACTGAAGGGAGGCACCCTGGTAGATGACGCCGGGGAATACCGTCAGGATCTGCTGATCATGCAGGGGAAAATCGTTCGTCGCGCGCCGCAAATCGAGGCGGACGAAACCATGAACATTATCGACGCTCGTGAGCTACTGGTAATGCCGGGCGGTGTGGATGTGCATACCCATTTTAATATCGACGTCGGCATCGCGCAGAGCTGCGACGACTTTTTTGCCGGTACGCGCGCCGCAGCCTGCGGCGGTACCACCACTATTGTCGATCATATGGGCTTTGGCCCGCCAGGCTGCACGCTGCACCACCAGCTGGAGAAATATCATCGCGACGCGGTCGAGGCAGTTATCGATTACAGTTTTCACGGCGTGATCCAGCATGTGACGCCTCAAATTCTGGAGGAGATCGTGCCGATGGCGCAGCATGAGGGGATCAGCAGCTTCAAATTTTATCTGACCTACGATTATATGCTGCATGATGAAGATGTCCTGAACGTGCTGCAGCGCCTTAACGAAGCGGGTGCGCTGGCCACGGTGCACCCGGAGAACGATGCGGCCATACGCTGGCGGCGACAACAGTTTAAGCAACAGGGGAAAACGGCGCCCGTCTGGCACGCTCACAGCCGTCCGCTGGCCTGCGAAGCGGAGGCGATCGCGCGCGCTATCAACCTGGCCAGGCTGGCGGACAATGCGCCTTTATATATCGTTCATCTCTCCAACGGCCTCGGGCTGGATTATGTCCGTATGGCGCGCGCCAGCGGCCAGCCGGTATGGGCAGAAACCTGCCCCCAGTATCTGCTGCTGGACATCAACCGCTACCTGCGGCCTGACGGGCTGAAATACATCCTCAGCCCGCCGCTGCGGCCATGCAGCGAGCGGGATAAATTATGGGTTGGTATCGCCAACGGCGCGATTGATACCCTGGCTACCGACCACTGCAATTTTCCTTACCGGCAACGCCAACAGATGGCGGCCAACGATTTTACCCGCTGCCCCAACGGCCTGCCGGGCGTAGAGAATCGCCTGGCCCTGCTTTTTTCCGAAGGCGTGATGAAAGGGCGTATCAGCCGTTCACGCTTTGTTTCGCTAACCAGCACGATGCCCGCAAAACTGTTTGGTCTGTGGCCGGAAAAAGGCAGCCTACAGCCCGGCGCGGATGCCGATCTGGTGCTTTTCGATCCCCGACGTCAGCAGATTATCCACCATGCCGATCTGCATGATAACGGCGACTATACGCCCTATGAAGGCTTCTGCTGTCAGGGCTGGCCGGTTATGACCCTTTCACGTGGAACAGTGGTCTGTCGGGAAGGCCGCTTTACCGGTCAGGCAGGACACGGCCGCTTTATTTCTCGCAAGCCATTTGTAACAGGGAGTCACCTATGAAAAAGAGGATAGTACTGGCGCTGGGCGGCAACGCGCTTGGCGCGGGGCTGATGGAGCAGATGCAGGCCGTGCAGAATACGGCGGAAACCATTGTGGCGTTGATAGCCGAAGGCCACGAGCTGGTGATCACCCACGGCAACGGCCCACAGGTAGGGATGATCCATCAGGCCTTTGAAGCGGCGGCCCACACGGCGGCGCATTCTCCGGTATTGCCGATGTCGGTATGTGTGGCGCTTAGTCAGGGATATATCGGTTACGATCTGCAAAACGCGCTGCGGGAAGCGCTGCTTAATCAGAACATGGATAAAAACGTGGTATCGCTGATCACGCAGGTGCGCGTGGACGCGCGCGATCCCGCTTTCACTCATCCCGACAAGCCGATCGGCTCTTTTCTGTCAGAAGAGGAGGCGCGCAAGCTGAAATCAACAGGGATGCTGCTGATGGAGGATGCCGGGCGCGGCTGGCGACGAGTGGTTGCCTCGCCCAAACCGTTGGAGATCGTCGAAGCGCGCGCGGTAAAAACCCTGCTGGAAGCCGGTCAGATTGTGATTACCGCTGGCGGCGGCGGCATCCCGGTGGTCGCCCAGGGAAATCATCTACAGGGCGCAAATGCCGTTATTGATAAGGATCTTGCCAGCGCGGTGCTGGCTCAGGATATCGATGCGGATATGCTGATTATTCTGACCGCGGTCGAAAAAGTTGCTATCGATTTCCGTAAGCCGACGGAGCGCTGGCTGGACACGCTGACGCCGCAGGAAGCTTTGCACCATATTACTGATAATCAGTTCGCGCCAGGCTCGATGCTGCCGAAAGTCGAAGCGGCCGTCGCGTTTGCCGAATCAAAGCCTGGCCGTCAGGCCCTGATTACGCTGCTTTCTAAAGCCAGAGAAGGGATTGTTGGCCAGACCGGCACGCTTATTCAACAGTAGCGGCAGAGCGCGCATCGGCGGCTGTTTCAGGCCTGCCCTGCCGCCGATGCGTCGGATCGGCGCGGCCACAATGCTTACCGCTATCTCTTCCGGCGCCAGATGTTCAATCATTCCCCCTCCAATCGTCCCGTCCGTTTTGCCCTGTTCTCGCACCAGCATGATGGCTACGTGACGCGGTGCAGAGCCGCGACTCTCGACGACATGTAATAGCGCAAAAGCGCGGTTTTCCTTCCCCAGACGGCTGGCTATAGCAGACAGGCTCACCTCCTTCTCCTGAATGTGGATCTTTTAGTCTGCTCCGCTGTGCCGCTTTTTTCAGCGCGACGGGCAACCGGCCAGGGCAAGCCTTCTCATAATGAGAGCTTACGTTCTTATATTGCGAAGATTTCCCCATGTCGCGCCAGGCCTGGCCATTCTGGATGCTACTCATTCTCACTACCTGCTTTTCTACGGGCAGGCAGACGATGATTTTGCGAATAGTGTCACGAAACCTGCATGAAAAGACATCGCTAAACGCCTCTGGCTCACTTGTTGCTACGCACTGACAAAACTGCATTTGTTTACACGAGCGGCATCGCTCAGCAGCATTAAGGAGCTACTTATGGGTGACATCATGCGTCCCATCCCTTTCGATGAACTTTTGATGCGAACCTGCGCGGAATATCAAGAGAATCGTTCGATTTTCGGCATCCCGGAAACGGAATTTTATCAACGGGATCCGCGTCGCCAAATCGCTTTGTTTGGCGAAAGCTGCGACACGCCTGTCGGCCCGGCCGCCGGGCCGCATACGCAGCTGGCGCAAAATATCATCGTGTCCTGGCTGACCGGCGGCAGTTTTATCGAGTTGAAAACCGTGCAGATCCTGGACAGGCTGGAGCTTGAAAAACCCTGTATTGATGCCAGCGACGAAGCTTTTAACACCGAGTGGTCCACCGAATTTACGCTGAAGAAGGCCTGGGACGAATACCTGAAGGCCTGGTTTATCCTGCACCTGCTGGAAACGATTTATACGCCACGGCGCGACGGCGCAAAACGCTCTTTTATTTTTAATATGAGCGTCGGCTACGACCTGCAGGGCATAAAGCAGCCCGCTATGCAGACCTTTATCAATGAGATGCTGGACGCCGCTCAGAATGAGAAATTCGCGCTTTATCAACAAAAGCTGCAGCGCTTTATTACTCAGGGCGACTGGCAGCTGCTGCAAAAAGCCCAGCCCGCCGATTTACAGGCGTTGCCCGCACGCATTTCCAGCCGCATGGTCAACAGCGTGACGCTTTCCACCATGCATGGCTGCCCGCCTGACGAAATCGAGTCTATTTGTCGCTATATGCTGACAGAGAAGCAGCTGCACACCTTTGTTAAGCTGAATCCCACGCTGCTGGGATATCAGCGCGTGCGTCAGATCCTCGATAACAATGGTTTTGACTATATCGAGTTGAACGAGGCGTCTTTCAGCCACGATCTGCCGCTTGGGCAAGCATTGGGAATGCTTGAAAGATTAATGGCGCTGGGGCGGGAAAAACAGCGGACTTTCGGTGTAAAACTGACCAATACGCTGGGCGCCCGTAACCATAAGCATCGCCTGCCGGGCGAAGAGATGTATATGTCGGGGCGCGCCCTCTATCCGCTATCGATTAACGTTGCGGCGCTGCTTTCAACCCATTTCGCCGGCAGGCTGCCCATCTCCTATTCGGGCGGTGCCAGCCAGTACAATATCGCCGATATTTTCGCGACTGGCATCCAACCGATCACCCTTGCTACCGACCTGCTCAAGCCCGGCGGCTATCTGCGGCTGAAGACCTGCGCGCAAATCCTGGAAAACAGTCAGGGCTGGGAACGCCAGTGCATCGATGTTGCCGGGCTGCAAAAGCTGGCTGATGATGCCCTGTCCGCCCAATGGGCGCAAAAGTCATGGAAATCTCGCGAGCAGATAGACGTAGGCGGCCCGCTGCCGCTGACGGATTGCTATGTCGCGCCCTGCGTCACCGCCTGCGCTATTCATCAGGATATTCCGGAATACCTGCGGCTGGCGGGAGAAGGCCGTTATGTCGAGGCACTGGATCTTATCTATCAACGCAATGCGCTACCGGCCATTACGGGCCATATTTGCGACCATCAGTGTCAGAACAACTGCACCCGACTGGATTACGACAATGCGCTGAATATTCGGCGTATCAAAAAAATTGTGCTGGAAAAAGGCTGGGAGACCTATCGTCAACGCTGGCACAAACCGGCAGGCTCGGGCGATAAACACCCCGTTGCGATCCTGGGTGCCGGCCCGGCAGGGCTTGCCGCCGCCTTTTTTCTGGCGCGGGCGGGCCATCCGGTTACGCTGTTTGAGCGGGAAGCCACGCCAGGCGGCATCGTGCAGCATATCGTGCCGCGTTTTCGCATTCCGGCGCACCTGATTGAGCAGGACATTCAGTTTATTGCCGACCACGGCGTGAGGTTCGTTTTCAACTGTGACCCTCATCTGACGCTTGAGCAGCTTCGTCAGCAGGGCTTCCGCTGGATCTGCATAGGTATTGGCGCGAGAAAAAGCAACGCGCTGTCGCTGGCAGGCGGCAATCCGCACGTGTTCGACGCCTTTGGCTTTTTGCAGCAATTTAACCAGCAGCGAGTCGATCCGGCTATTCAGGGCGATGTGGCGGTAGTCGGCGCGGGCAATACGGCAATGGACTGCGCCAGGGCCGCGCTGAAGGTGCCAGCCGTGCGATCGGTAACGCTGCTTTATCGTCGGGAAGAGCGGGATATGCCCGCCTGGCCGGAAGAGATAGCGGAAGCCAGGCAGGATGGCGTGCAGTTTATGACGTTGGTGAATCCGGAAACTTTTACGCCTGACGGAGGCCTGACGCTGCGAGTGATGCAGCCCGGCGAGCCTGACTCACAGGGGCGCCGTCGTCCGTTAGCCACATCACAAACGCTGAACCAACGCTTTGACGCCCTGATAGCCGCTACCGGAGAAAAACCGGACGGCGAAATACTCCGGCAAATCGGCCTGCCGCTCTCCGCTTCCGGGCAGGTTGACGTTGACCCGCATACGCTGGAAACCAGCCTGCCGAACGTTTTTTTAATCGGCGACGTACAGAGCGGCCCCGCTTCGGTCGTGGCCGCAATTGGCGACGCCCGTAAAGCGACCCGCACTATCCTCCAGCGGGAAAATATCCACTGCGACGACGAGCACAAGCGCTGGCTGAACAGCAATCCCCTCACCATTTATCAGCGACGCGGCATTGTTGCCGTACGGCAGATTGATGCAGACGACCAGGAAGCTTTTGCCAGGCAGGAAGCGGCCCGATGCCTGGAATGCAACTACGTCTGTGCGCGCTGCGTTGATGTCTGTCCAAACCGTGCCAACGTCGCGCTTGCCGTGCCGGGTTTCAGCAGTCGTCAACAGATCCTGCATCTGGATGCGCTTTGCAACGAATGCGGCAACTGCGCACAGTTCTGCCCGTGGCGGGGCAAACCTTATCAGGACAAGATTACCCTGTTCAGTCGTCAGGATGATTTTGACAACAGCAGCAACCCCGGATTTTTGTTGGATAAGCAGAGCGTGCGGCTACGCCTGAACAACCGTGTCTGGCAGCTAAACGTTGACGACCGGGGCGAAATCACGGAAGCGCTGCCTGAAGACTTAAAGACAATGGCCCGCATCATCAGCTACACGCGTCAGCAGCATTCTTATCTGCTGAGCAGAGTGGAGGAATAACCATGCTGCTGCTAAAAAACTGCACCCTAATAAATTTCAATCCCGCCCGGGTTGTCGAAAACGGTGATATCGCCATCGATGGCGAAAAAATTATTGCCGTCGGCGGCGATTTGTCGGCGGATTATCCTCATGCGCAATGCAAATATCTGCACGGCAAACTGGTTATGCCAGGGCTGGTCTGTGCGCATAATCATTTTTACTCCGGCCTCTCGCGGGGGATCATGGCGCCGATAGCGCCCTGCCCGGACTTTATCTCTACGTTAAAAAACCTCTGGTGGCGGCTGGATCGCGCACTGGATGAAGAGTCGCTCTATTACAGCGGCCTGATCTGTTCGCTGGAGGCCATCCGCCACGGCTGCACTGCGGTTATCGATCATCATGCTTCGCCAAATCTTATCAAAGGATCGCTGGCGATCCTGCGGCGCGGCTTTATTGAAGCCGGACTGCGCGGCATGACCTGTTTTGAAACCACGGATCGCAACGGCGGCCTGAAGGAGCTGGAAGCAGGCATCGCGGAAAATATCGATTTTGCCCGGCTGATTGACGCCCGGCGAAACGATAGCCTGGAAGAGCGCCTGGTGGAATGCCATATCGGCGCGCACGCTCCCTTCACCGTGCCGGACAGCGGCCTGACGATGCTGGCCGAAGCGAAGCAGGAAACGGGGCGCGGCCTGCATATCCACGTAGCGGAAGATCGTTACGATGTTTCACACAGTCACGACAGATACGGCATGGATCCTATTGCCCGCCTTGATAAATTCGGCCTGCTGGATGAGAAAACGCTTATCGCCCATGGACTCTGGCTCTCGGCCGATGAGATTGCGTTGCTGAACCAGCGTAGCGCCTGCCTGGCGCACAATGCGCGATCCAACATGAACAATCATGTCGGCTACAACCATCATCTGGCTGATTACCAGCTGGCGGCGCTTGGCACCGACGGTATCGGTGCCGACATGTTTGAGGAGCTGAAATTCGCTTATTTCAAACACCGGGACGCGGGCGGCCCGCTCTGGCCTGACAGCTTTTTGCGCATGTTGCATAACGGCAATATTTTGCTGGAGCGTAATTTTGCCCAACCTTTTGGTCAGCTGGCGGCGGGCTATACCGCCGATTTGACCATCTGCGACTACGTTTCACCGACGCCGTTGCAGGCGGAAAATCTCGCCGGGCATCTGGCTTTTGGACTTAACAGCGCGGCGGTGCACAGCGTCATTATCGCCGGCCGGCTGGTCTATGAAGATCGTCAGTTCCCCTCCGACATTGCACCGCTCTATGCGCGGGCGCGCAAAGCCGCAGCCAGGCTGTGGCAAAACATGGCAAAGCTGTAGATCTGTACGCCTTCGAATCGTAGCCGGGTGCGTTCCCGGCCGTAAGGGAGATACATTAATGAACGCTTCTGTCGCTCGTCCTGAACCGCTTCCGGTTTCTGCGCCGCCTGTCGATCGGGTATTGCCCGCCGGACACCCGACCCTCTTTGGCCTGGAGCATGTGCTGGTATGCCGTGCCGCTGGCCATCGGCACGGCGTCTGGCATAGCCGGTAAACGGATTATCGTGCCGTCCGGCTGCGCTTTGGTGGTCTGTCGCTTTGCCACCTCGCTGCCGCCGCAGCATTTCTTCCGCAGGCAGTGTGAAATCGCGGCCTGCAAGGCAGACAGTAACGGGGCTACTCCCCGATAAAGGACAACTGTTATGAGCATCGATCGCGTCAGGCCAGAAGATACACTTTATCCGGTAGGCAAATCCTTTGTCTGGGGATTGCAGCACGTATTGACGATGTATGGCGGCATTATCGCGCCGCCGCTGATTATCGGCTCGGCAGCGGGGCTGCATGCTGCCGAACTGGGCATGCTGGTCACGGCTGCGCTGTTTGTCAGCGGCTGTGCCACCTTATTGCAGGCGCTGGGCGTGCCCTTCTTTGGCTCCCGTTTGCCGCTGGTACAGGGCGTCTCTTTTGCGGGCGTGGCGACCATGATGGCGCTGGTGGCGGGAGACGGTGGCTTACCGGTAGTGTTTGGCGCAGTAATAGCCTCGTCGCTGATTGGCCTGCTGATTGCGCCGCTGTTTGCTCATGTCATCCGCTTCTTCCCTCCCGTCGTTACCGGGACGGTGATTACGGTCATCGGTCTGTCGCTGATGCCGGTTGCCGCCCGCTGGGCGATGGGTGGCGATGCCGACGCGCCGGAATGGGGATCGCCAGGCAATATCGGGCTGGCCGCGCTGACCTTAGGTCTGGTGCTGCTTTTTCATCGCGTGGGTAATGCCGCGATGAAAAGACTGGCCGTTCTGGCGGCAATAGTTCTGGGCACGCTGTTTGCCTTTGTCAGCGGCAAAGCGCATTTTACTGATGTCCTGCACGGCGAGATGATAGCGCTACCGGGTATCCTCAGCTTTGGGCTGCCGGTTTTTAACGTAGCGGCCATTCTGTCCATGACGCTTATCGTGCTGGTTCTGCTGACGGAAACCACTGCCGGACTGATCGCTATTGGCGAGATTATCGACACGGAGGTCGACGGCAAACGTATCGCCAGCGGTCTGCGGGCGGATATGTTAGCCAGCGCGCTCGCGCCGCTGTTTAACTCCTTTCCACAAAGCGCATTTGCACAGAACATTGGTCTTGTTGCCATTACCGGCATCAAAAGCCGCTATGTAGTGGCGGCGGGCGGCATTATCCTGGTGCTGCTTGGCTGTCTGCCCGTGCTGGGTCGGATAGTCGCAGCCGTTCCGGCTCCGGTACTGGGCGGTGCGGGCGTGGTACTGTTTGGTACCGTGGGGGCATCCGGTATTCGTACGCTGGCAAAAGTCGATTATAAAGACACGATGAATTTGGTAGTGGTAGCAACGGCTATTGCGTTTGGCATGATCCCCATTGTGATGCCCACGTTTTACGATTGCTTCCCGGATTGGATCAGAACGATTTTCCACTCCGGCATTAGCGCCGCCTGCGTGGTTGCCGTGCTGCTGAATATTGTGTTTAACACCATCAAAGGAACGCCAGACGTGCAGGAAAGTCAGTCCGGCTGAAAAATTCGTACAGCTAAAACCGGGTAGCAATTAACCTGAGGCCGCTATTTCTGGCATCTTATCCAGAGAGCAGCCAGCTGCAGAGGCTGGCTTCAGGAAAGAATAAATATTAGCCCCTGCGTATCGCCATGCTGTCAAAGTTGTGACGCAGTATTTTGATACCGATAGCCTGTGCCGACATATTTATATTCATTATCCCTGACCGACACGGCTCAAACACGACCAGGAGCGACTGAGTGCGTGACCCGTACCGGCAAGCCATATCGTTTAGCGGAAAAACGGTCAAAACGGTCAAAACGGTCAAAACGGTCAAAACGGTCAAAACAGTCAGGATGGCCAGAACAGTCAGAAAGGTCAGAATGGTCAGAAAGGTCAGAAAGGTCAGAAAGGTCAGAAAGGTCAGAAAGGTCAGAAAGGTCAGGCTTGATGATTACGCCAGCAAGCACAACAGGAAAAGGTAAAATAGCCGGAAGCCACGGTGAAAAGATAAAACGGGTGGCGAGCGGCCACCCGAAAGGGTTCTTAACCTTCTTTACGCGGGTAATCTTCGCTGTTTACCCAGGCATGATCTTTTTCCCAGCTGAATTTCCACAGGCGAACCGGCCCGGCCATTACGTTCAGGTAATAATTGTCGTAACCGGCGATAGTCGCCACCGGATGGTAGCCTCGCGGCACCATTACCACATCGTGGTTATAGGCCGCCATGCACTCATCCAGCGAGCGGTCGTCGGTATAGACTCGCTGCATCGCAAAGCCCTGTTCCGGATTAAAACGGTGGTAATAGGTTTCCTCCAGATAGGTTTCGGTTTCTGAATCCTCCCTGTCGTGCTTATGGCTGGGATAAGAACTGGTATCGCCCTCGTCGGTATAAACCTCGACCACCAGCAGGCTGTCAGCGGGCTGGTCATCCGGCAGAATATTATGCACCAGCCGTTTATTGCGCCCTTTGCCGCGCCTCTCCACGCCCACGTCACCAGGCGCAATCAGGCGTGCCGGCAGGTTACCCTTGCCAGGCGCGCGACAGACCGCCAGTTCCAGATCGGAATCGGCCCGAACCTCTACCCGATCGTTATGCGGCACGTAAACGGAGTAAGGCGGCGTGCGTTCAAAAGGCGACATGCGTCTGCCGATATCCGGAAACTCTGCGTCGCGGGTTTTTACCGACGCCAGCCCGGCCACCAGCACCAGGCACAGCTCCTGACTGCCGCTTTCCAGCTGCAGGGTCTGGCCCTTTTTCAGCTGCCAGGCCTCGAAGCCGACATAGCGCCAGTTTGCGCTTTCCGGCGTAATCTGCTGGATACGTCCCTGCGCATCCGGACGTTGTGCTTTGGACAGCAATGACATGGTGCTCCTCCTTATGCGTTAGCCCAGCGTTGGCATACTAAATTCAGAAACGGTCTTTTGTCCGCTCGGCCAACGAACGGTCGCGGTTTTCATTCGGGTGTAGAAACGCACGCCGTCCGGCCCATGAACGTTCAGCGCACCAAACACGGAACGCTTCCAGCCGCCGAAGCTGTGGAATGCCATCGGTACGGGAACCGGTACGTTAACGCCTACCATGCCCGCCTGCACCTCGCGTACAAAGTCGCGACCTGTATGACCGTTACTGGTAAAGATCGCGCTGCCGTTGCCGAACTCATGGCTGTTAACCAGTTTTAGCGCCGTCTCGTAATCCGGCGCGCGCATGATGCTCAGCACCGGGCCAAAAATCTCTTCGCGCCAGATAACCATATCGGCAGTGACGTTATCAAAAAGCGTTCCGCCTACGTAGTAACCTTCCGCATGGCCCGGCACCTGGAAATTACGCCCATCGACAACCAGTTTCGCGCCTTCCTCTACCCCTTTGTCGATATAACCCAGCACTTTTTTCTGGTGTGCGGCGGAAACTACCGGCCCCATTTCGTTTTCTTCACTGCCTTTCTGCATGCCAGGCCCGACGCGCAGAGCTTTGACCAGCGGCGTCAGCGCGGCAATCAGCTTATCGGCCGTATCATCGCCCACCGCGACCACTACCGGCAGCGCCATGCAGCGTTCGCCCGCAGAACCAAAGGCACCGCCCATAATGGCATTGACCGTGGCGTCTAAATCCGCGTCCGGCATGACAATCGCATGGTTTTTGGCCGCGCCGAAGGCCTGCACGCGCTTGCCATGTGCGCTTGCGGTTTTATAAATATGTTCCGCCACGCCCGAAGAGCCAACAAAGCTGACGGCCTGAACACGCGGATCGGTATAAAGCTGTTCAGCATCTTCATTGGAACAGTGGATAACGTTAAAGACGCCATCCGGCAGGCCGGCTTCCGTCAGCAGTTCAGCCATACGCACGGAGGCGGAGGGATCCAGCGCCGGCGGCTTAAGCACAAAGGTGTTGCCGCAGGCCAGCGCGATAGGGAACATCCACAGCGGCACCATCGCCGGGAAGTTGAAAGGCGTAATGCCGG
Organism: Erwinia plantamica; assembly: GCF_043420595.1. NCBI lineage: Bacteria > Pseudomonadati > Pseudomonadota > Gammaproteobacteria > Enterobacterales > Erwiniaceae > Erwinia > Erwinia plantamica. Next base: position 37,779 of record NZ_JBGCUC010000016.1, on the reverse strand, counting down.
CGACGACGCCCAGCGGCTGCATCAGCGAATAGCTGTCCACGCCTGTCGCGACGTCCGCCGAATTTTCGCCTTTGATCAAATGAGGAATACCGCAGGCAAACTCCACGACTTCCATACCGCGCGTCAGTTCTCCCAGCGCGTCTGACCAGACTTTACCGTGCTCGCTAACGATTAGCGCAGCCAGCTCGTCGCGATGCTGCTCCATCAGGGCCTTGAAATTAAACAGGACGCGGGCGCGGCGCAGCGGCGATGTGCGGGACCAGCCTTCAAAGGCGTTGTGCGCGACTTCGATGGCGTGAGCGACCTCTTGTGCCGTGCTTTGCGTCACCTCACGCACCGGTTTGCCGGTCGCCGGATCGTAAACCGGAATTGTTTCGTTACTGGCGCTCAAAGACGTTTTTCCGCCGATAAAGTTTCCTGTAATAGTCATGTTCTGGCCTCTTAAATGGTGGTATTCCCTGTGGGCGGTTGCCTTTTAGCGGACGGCCCAACCGGACAACTCCCGAATGCGTGCAAAGACACTATTATATTGGAATAAATTTTTCAAATATTCCACTTTAGAAAATCTGTTTTTAGCGGCATAGATCGCATTTTTCTTTTTGCGCTGCCAGCTGATTTTATGCTGCGTCAGCGCGGAGCGTTAAAATAAAGAATCCAGTTCTGATGGGGGCCAGGAGCTTTAATAGAGGCTTTTTTCCTCGCGCATTCATTTGATTTCACTTGCTCCGGAAGGAGCGGGATTTCATGTATAAAGCCTGCTCAAAACGAAATTTTGCGAGGAAGATCTAAAAATTTAAGTTTCATCATTCCCCACTAATGAAATAAATGTTCTTCTGTTACACAACGTTCGACAGGTCGCGGTACAGGCTGAAAGTTCAGGTTATCGGGGCTGGTCTGATTGCTGATGGTGCAGGCCAGGCAAAGCCCTTGCCAACAGTCCGACATTTATCTCTTTTACTTTGCAGGAGCTGCAAGATGGCGATTGATCCAACCCGTATCTGTATTAACCGTAAAATTGCTCCCGGCCTTGGCATTGAGCAATTTTTCAAACTGGTTCACGGGCTCGGTCTGAATAAGGTTGAGCTGCGCAACGATATGTCCAGCGGCAAGGTGACGGACAATCTGAGCCACGAAGAGGTGCGCGAGCTGGCGCAGCGATACGGTCTGGAAATTGTTACCATCAACGCTGTCTATCCTTTCAACCAGGTGGACGAAGCCCTGCTGGCAAAAACGGAAGCGCTGCTGAAGGACGCCAGGGGCGTAGGCGCAAAAGCGCTGGTGCTCTGTCCGTTAAATGACGGTACGCCAATTTCTGCGGAAGAAACTATCAGCGCGCTGAAAAAACTGGCGCCGCTGTTTGAGCAATATGGCATTGAAGGCCTGGTTGAGCCTCTCGGCTTTCCGATCAGTTCATTGCGTTCCGCCGTCCACGCCCAGGCGCTAATCCGCGATGCCAACGTGCCTTTCCGCCTGTTAGTGGATACCTTCCACCATCATCTGTACGAAAAGGCGGAAGCGGAATTTGAAAGCGGGATCGATATCGACAATATTGGCCTGGTCCACCTTTCGGGCGTCGAGGATACAAGGCCAACGGCGGAACTGACCGACGAAGAACGCATTATGCTGAGTGAAGGTGACCTGCTGAGAAGCGTGGCTCAGGTACAGCGCCTGGAACGCATGGGGTATCGGGGCGTGTACGCGCTGGAACCTTTTTCTTCTGTTATGGAAAACTGGCGCGCTGCGGATATTGAGCGGGAAATCCGTCAAAGCATTCAGCTGTTGCAGGCATAAAATTTTTTAGCGCGCGGCCCGGTGCTGTGGCTGCGCTCTGCCCCTGATTCCCTCTCTTTTATCTGTGTCGTATCTTGCGGTCTGATGGCCGCCCTTTTTTAGCGCTTTTGCGGTATCAACAGCTTTCCCACGCAGCACGCGGCGTCGACAGCTTTCCGCGTGACGAGCGTTATCAACAACCTTCCCGCGCAACATGCATCATCGACAGCCACTCAACGCCGCGCCCTGGCGCCTGATCAAAAAGTCTTTTGCATAATATTTACAATGTTCAACCGTATCTGGCGCCCTGCGCAACGGAAATGCTGCTCAGGCGCTTTCCGCTGTTGCATGACGGGCCTTCAACGTCAGCAACATCGCCAGACAGACCAGCAGCGCGCTAACCAGATAAATAACCGGGACGCCGGCATAGCTCATTACCAGCCCGGCCAGCGGCCCGGTGATGCCCAGCGCAAGATCCATAAAGGCCGTATAGGTTGCCAACGCGCTGCCCTGATTCTGCGCGGGCACGGCCTTCACCGCCACCACGCCAATCGCCGGGAAAACCAGCGAGAAGCCGGCACCGGTCAGCAGCGCGCCCAGCTTTGCCATCCACGGATCCGCCGCACCCCAGACCAGAAATAAACCGACGGCTTCTACAGCAAAGCAGACCGCCGCCACCATCAGTCCACCGTGCCGGTTAATGGCGTTGGGAAACAGCAGGCGCGTACCGACAAAAGCGCCGCTGAACAGCGTCAGCGCCCAGGCCGCGCCGTCCCAGCCTTTGTCCTGGTAGAAGAGCGTAATAAAGGTAGCGATCACGCCAAAGCCGGCGGATCCCATCGCCAAAAGGGTACCGAAGCGCCAGATCTTGCCCAGCACGGCGCGAAAAGGCAGCGGTCTGCCCTTGCTGCTTTTGACGGCAGGTCGTGGCAGCGCCATCAGCACCGCCAGCAGCGCGATAGCCGTTACCACGCCGGCCAGCAACAGCAGGCCGCCCCAGCGATAAATGCCCACGCCCAGCGGCGCGCCAATCGCCATCGCGCCATAGGTGAAAATGCCGTTCCAGGAAATTACGCGTCCTATATGAAGCGATCCCACTACGCCGACGCCCCAAAGCGTGGAGCCGGTTCCGGCAAAACTTTGCCCTATGCCAAGCACGATCCGGCCAAAGCAAAGCAAAAGCAGGCTAACCATCGGGAGCGTTGCGGTTAACGCGGCAAGCGCATAGCACAGCCCGCTGATCAGACAGCCGCAAAGCCCAGCCACCACGACTCTTTTCGGGCCCAGCAGGTCGGCAAAGCGCCCCGCGTGCGGACGACTGACCAGCGTGGCGAAATATTGCAGGCTTACCACTAATCCAGCCCAAAATGCGCTGTAGCCCATCACATCGTGGACATAGCCAGGCAGCACTGCCAGCGGCAGGCCAATAGTCAGATAAGCGGCGAAATTGAAAATCACAACGGAAATGATGCGCAGATTCAGACGTAAAGCGCCCGGAGCCTCCGGGGCGGGTTGTTCAGGCATAGCGAAGAATATCCTGTCCGAAATGACATGAATAATAACTATAACCTGATTTCCCGGCCCGCAGGCGGCCAGTGCATAAATTATGCGGCACGCTATTTTTAACACGGCCTGCAGCCAGACCAGCTATTGCTGACGTATCCTGCTCTGCGTTGAACAAAATATCCCGGTTCTGAGACCTTTCCTGAAATCAGAAGCCTGCCGGAAAACAGTCGCTACACTTAATCACAAAAAGCCTGAAGGAGAAGGAATGAACGCACCACAGCAGGAGAAGATGGGGCAGAATATGCTGCTAAAAATGGCGACGCTGGTCGTGGTTTTAGCCGGCATCAAGGCGGCATCGGCTATCCTGGTTCCCTTTTTACTGGCCCTGTTTCTGGCCATTATTTTAAACCCGCTGGTTACCATCCTGATGCGGCGCGGCGTCCGGCGCGGTATGGCTATCAGCCTGGTGATCGCGGCGGTGCTGGTTGCATTCGGGCTGCTGGTGGCGATGATTGCCGGTTCGGCGGATGAGTTCTCTACCGTTTATCCGCAGCTTCAGCAGCAAATGACGCAAAGGCTGGCGCAGCTTCAACATATTGCCGCGCCTTTTCATATTAATCTTTCTACCAACAGCCTGGCGGCGCGGCTCGATCCCAACGCCATTATGGGCATGGCGACGCTGATCCTCAGCCAGTTTTCCGGCGCGCTGACCAACCTGGTGCTGCTGATTATGACAGTGGTGTTTATGCTGTTTGAAGTGCATCACCTGCCCTACAAGCTGCGTTTCGCGCTGATCAATCCTAAAATTCGCATCGCCGGGCTGCATAAAGCGCTGAAAGGCGTTACCCATTACCTGGCGCTGAAAACGCTGATTAGCCTGATTACCGGGTTTTCCGTCTGGCTGGTGCTGATGCTGCTGGATGTGCAGTTCGCGCTAATGTGGGGCGTAGTGGCGTTCGTTTTAAACTATATTCCCAATATCGGCCCTATTATTGCCGGTATTCCGCCCACGCTACAGGCGCTGCTGCTAAACGGCGTGTATGAAGCGGCATTGGTCGCAGCGCTTTTCAGCGCGATCCATATGGTGTTTGGCAATATGCTGGAGCCGCGCGTGATGGGAAAAGGGCTGGGGCTTTCCAGCCTGGTTGTGTTCCTGTCGCTGATTTTCTGGGGCTGGCTGCTGGGGCCGGTAGGAATGCTGCTCTCCGTACCGCTCACCAGCGTGTGTAAAATCCTGATGGAAACCACGCCGGGCGGCAGCAAACTGGCGATCCTGCTGGGCAACGGCAGACCGCCGAGGACGGCAAAACCCAAACTGCAAAAATAGTCGTCAGCGCGCGTCAAAGACGCTGGTATCGGTTATTGCCCGCACCTCAACCTTGTTGGGCAAGATAGCCAGCGAGGAGAAGAGATCGGCAACCTGCTGAACTTTAGCGATATCCTCTGCCGTAACCGGCCGTATGCCATGAGAAATACGGCCGGTAATGCCTTTCGACACTTCCGGCGGCAGACGAGTCAGCGACGAATAAACCTTATTATACTCAACCGGATGCGCTATCCCCCAGGCGCGAGCCTGCGCCAGCCGGCGCGCGAAATCGGCGATAGCCAACCGCTTTTGCGGATCTTTTAGCGAGCTGCCGGTAGCGGTGACAAACGAGAGCGAGGTGGTCAACCCTTTGCTGTCGCGCAGCAGCCGCGCGCCGTGCTGTTCAGCAATGCCCAGATAGGGATCGAAAGTGGCCCAGGCGGCAATTTGGCCGGAATTAAAGGCGGCGCTGGCGTCGGTCGGCAGAACAAAGCGTACGGAAACCGCCGTTTGCGGCACTCCGGCCTCTTCCAGCGCTTCATAGAGCAAATGCTGCGAGATGCTGCCGCGCGCGGAGGAGACCACCACCGTTTTTCCGGCCAGATCCCTCACGCTGTGCAGCGGTGAATCAGCGGGTACTATCAGCCCATTGCTCGCGCTGTCGCCCACGTTGGTGGCGATAATTTTCAGATCGACGCCGCCCGAGGCCGCCATCAGCACCGGCAGGTCGCCCGCGTAAGAGGTATCCACTGCGCCAGCCCGCTGGGCTTCAAACAGCGGCGCGGCGCCCTGAAAGTTGGCCCAGCGGTAGTCATAAGGCGCGTCTTTCATTACGCCGGAAGCCTCCACCAGCGACCGTAGATTCCGCGCCTGGTCGCCCAGTACCAGCGTCACTTTTTCCGCTTTTGCCGCACTGGCTATCAGGCTTATGCCCAGCAGCAGCGCCAGCGCGCTTTTTCCCGCTTTCATCTTTTTTCCTTAAAGCGCGTTACGCGCCAGCTGACGAATATAGGCATCCCAGTGCAGCAGATACTTTTTATTTTTTATGCCGTTATCAAAAACCCGCGCGGCTTTTTCGGCCACGCTGTCGGGCACAATGCTCAGCTCTGCGCCGCCAGACTGGGCCGCCAGCTGCGCCACGCACGCTCTTTCCAGGTAATAAAGGTTGTAGAAGGCCTCTTCCAGATTTTCACCGCAGGTCAGCAGGCCATGATTACGCAGGATCAGCGCGTTCAGATCGCCCAGGTCGGTGACGATACGCTGCTGTTCATCCAGATCCAGCGCGATGCCTTCGTAATCGTGATAGGCCAGCCTGCGGTAAAAACGCATACTGTGCTGCGAAATCATCAGCAGACCGTTTTTCTGCGCCGCCACGCCAATGCCCGCCGCCGTATGGGTATGCAGCACGGCGTGCGTGTGCGGGCGGGCGCGGTGAATAGCGCTGTGGATAACGTAGCCAGCCGGGTTGATGCCTGAGCCGACAGGATCGTCAATGATTTCGCCGTCCAGATCGACTTTCACCAGCGTTTCCGGCGCAATTTCGTCGAAGGTTTGTCCGTAAGCGTTGATCAGGAAATGCGGCTTGTCGCCCGGCACCCGCAGCGAAAAGTGGGTGTAGATATGATCGGTCCAGCGCAGCCGCGCGGCCAGCTGGTAACACTGGGCCAGTTTGACGCGAGCCTGCCACTCCGCGTCGGTAATTCGCGCGCGAAGCGATTCGGCGGAATGCAGTGCGCCACTCATAAAATCCTCCTGAATACAGCGTGATGGAAGCCCGAAGCCGGGCCAGGGCATCCTGACACAGAAGAAACGTATGGCGGAAACGATCAATCTGAGAATAAATTGCATAAAATTAGCTAAGCGACGGCGCACCTGATTTTTTTTTCCGCGCCATGCTACCTTTACCTTTTCAGGCGGCGCAGGGATGCCGCTAACAGAGGACAATGAATGGATCGGCCGAAAAGAAGCAGTGAAAAAAGAGGCGTGCTGCTGGCGGTCGCTGGCATAGTGCCGCTGCTCCTTTGTCTGATCTTTACTTTTATCGACGCCAGACAGATCGTTAAGCGCCAGCAGGCGGCGACGGCGGGTATGCTGCTGGCGCATGCCGAAGCAATCGGCGACCGGGCCTGGGATACCCTTGACGAACTTCAGGCGTTTCCGAAAAGACCCTGCGAAGAGATCAATGACGAGCTGAGAAAGTATGCGGCGCTGTCCCCCTATTTTCGCTCAATAGGCGTTATGCGTGAGGGTCGCATAACCTGCTCTTCCGCATTCGGCGGGATACATAACGCTATCGCTACCGTTATTCAGCGTCAGCCGCCGACGGATCGAAAAGCGAAGTGGATGCTTTCGTTAAGCCAAACCTGGGCGGTGAGAGACAGGCCCGCCGTGATTTTTATGCACGATACGCCCGCGCATTCCGGCGCTTTTGTGATCGTTGACGGCCAGTATTTGCTGGATGTGATGAGCGCGGTCGGCAAAAGCCAGCATAACAGTATCCGGCTACAGTTCGGTGGCGGCTTCGCCTTGCGCAGCGGCGCAAACGGCAATCAGCCGTCGGGACTGCTCCAGCCCGTGACGCTCAGCGAACGTTCCAGCCGCTACCCTATCGGCGTCGAGGTGACCTCGCCCGCCAGCGATATTGCCTTTACCTGGCGTCAGGGTCTGTTTACCTTCGTGCCGATGGCGCTGATCCTGTCGCTGCTGTTGATGACCGTGACCAACAACTGGCTGAAGCGTAAACTTTCTCCCCGCGACCAGCTGCGGAAAGCCATACTGCATCGCGAATTCTCCGTTAATTATCAGCCTGTTTATCATATGGTTACAGGTAAAGCCAGCGGCGCTGAAGTGCTGATGCGCTGGCAGCGGCCCGACGGCCACTGGGTAAGGCCAGATATGTTTATCACCGCGGCGGAAGCGGAAGAGATGATCATACCTTTGACCCGCCATCTGATGGAGCTGGTGCTGGAGGATGCCAAACAGTGGAGCCTGCCGCCGGATTTCCGTCTGGCGCTTAACGTGGCCGCCGCGCACGTCCAGCACGACGATTTTGTCGAGGATATCCGCTATTTTGCTCGTGGCATGGCGATACATCGACCGGATATCACGCTGGAACTGACCGAGCGCAGCCTGCTTTCCGACGGAGAAGACGTTGTGCAAAAGCTCCAGCTGCTGCGTAATGAAGGTATTCATATCGCCATTGATGACTTTGGCACCGGCCACTGCTCGCTCTCTTATCTGCAAACCTTCCCGCTGGATTACCTGAAAATCGACCGCGGCTTCGTCAATGCCATCGAATCAACCACGGGCGAAGCGCCGGTGCTGGACGCCATCATCACGCTAAGCCACAAGCTGGGGCTGAAGATTGTGGCGGAGGGCGTAGAAAACGCCACTCAGCTTCATTATTTGCAGGCGCGCGGAGTAGTATTTATTCAGGGATATTATTACGCCCGCCCAATGGACAACCGGCTATTTATGTCCTGGATGCAGCAGGAAGGTCAACGCCCGCTGGTTTAAATAGTCGGATACAGGCTGAATTAACGCCGACGGCGAAAAAGCGTAACGATTTTCAATTTCATTTACGTAGCTTTAGCGCCGCCCGCAATGCAATCCTGACGGCGTCGTCTTCGGGGAACGTTTTTTGTTCGCTATGGGTTATCCCTGCCTCTTCGTACCGGGCTTTCGTCCGTTCATTAATCCTGGCCAGCATTGTGATAATTTGCGACGAAACCTGCTGGTGCTCCTGATATATATCCCAATAGCTTTTTCGCTGATATTTCAGGAAGCGATACTTTAATATAAACCTAATGTTATCAATACATTGAATAAATTTCATTCGCATCAAGCCTGGCCACTTAGCCATTAGCAAAGCGCGTTCTTCAGACCCTGTTTTGTCTGTAATTTCTCCACTCTCAGGCTTTATCTGTTTTTGTGAATAAACCCTACCGTTATTAAGGAGAAAAGTTTGCTGAGGCCGGAAGAATTTTAAATTAGCTTCTGTGCTTTCCAGCCAATAGTTTTTAAAATGAACGTGTTTTTTATTATTCATTACCCCCCCGCAAGACTGCGAACGGCAGTATTACCGATCGAGCCAGCAGGCGCAATACTAATATTGGCAGGTAGCCTGACTTAATCTCATTATAAAAAAGTGGGCAATGTCTTCTTATTCCCCCTCACCTGGCTGGCCTTCGCCGTGAATTTTTCTGGCGTTTTCGGCTGCGTCGAGGGCGCGGTTGCGTCCGTTAACCGCTGGTTACACAATCTAATTTCAGGTAGAAATTATGTTACACAGCGCAGAAACGATATACTGAAAGCAGACGGATATTTGTTAACGAACGAACAAATTTGCTACTTATCTCCGTCGACAGGGCGAAAGCCCGTACGCTATTCGCTCTGCTTTCCCGCTGCGGCGGCGCGAGCGGAGCGGAAGATTTTTCCGGGAAACAGTCAATTACAGGGTGCTTTATATGAAGCTACGTAGGAAGCGTGTTAAGCCGATTGGCTTAAAAGACGTAACGATCATTGATGATGCCAGGTTACGCAAAGCCATTACCGCAGCGTCGCTCGGTAACGCTATGGAGTGGTTTGACTTTGGGGTATACGGCTTTGTCGCCTATGCGCTGGGCCAGGTATTTTTCCCCGGCGCCGACCCTGGCGTGCAGATGATTGCCGCGCTGGCGACCTTCTCCGTTCCTTTCCTGATCCGCCCGCTTGGCGGCCTGTTCTTTGGCGCGCTGGGCGATAAGTATGGTCGTCAGAAAATCCTTTCCATTACCATTGTCATTATGTCGGTCAGTACTTTCTGTATCGGCCTGATACCTTCTCATGCCTCTATCGGCATCTGGGCGCCCATCCTGCTGCTGCTGTGTAAAATGGCGCAGGGCTTCTCGGTAGGCGGCGAATATACCGGTGCCTCTATTTTTGTGGCCGAATACTCGCCTGACCGCAAGCGCGGCTTTATGGGCAGCTGGCTGGACTTCGGTTCTATCGTCGGCTTTGTGACAGGCGCAGGCCTGGTGGTGCTGATTTCTACCGTGGTCGGCGAAGCGAATTTCCTTGACTGGGGCTGGCGTATTCCGTTCTTCGTGGCGCTGCCGCTGGGCCTGATCGGCATCTATCTGCGTAACGCGCTGGAAGAAACGCCTGCGTTCCAGCAGCACGTTGAGAAACTGGAACAGGGCGATCGCGAAGGTCTGGCCGACGGCCCGAAAGTGTCGTTTAAGGACATCGCTACCAAACACTGGAAAAGCCTGCTGGCCTGTATCGGTCTGGTGCTGTCTACCAACGTCACCTACTACATGCTGCTGACCTATATGCCCAGCTACCTGTCGCATAACCTTCACTACTCCGAAGATCACGGCGTAATGATTATTATCGCGATTATGATTGGTATGCTGTTCGTGCAGCCGGTTATGGGCCTGATGAGCGATAAGTTCGGCCGTCGCCCGTTTGTGATTATCGGCAGTATTGCGCTGCTGCTGCTGGCGATCCCGTGCTTTATGCTGATTAACAGTAACGTGATGGGCCTGATTTTCGCCGGTCTGCTGCTGCTGGCGGTGATCCTGAACTGCTTTACGGGCGTAATGGCTTCGTCGCTGCCGGCGATGTTCCCTACCCATATTCGCTACAGCGCGCTGGCCAGCGCCTTCAATATATCTATTCTGGTAGCGGGCCTGACGCCAACGCTGGCGGCGTGGCTGGTGGAGTACACCGCCAACCTGTATATGCCAGCCTACTATCTGATGGTGGTAGCGGTTGTGGGGCTGATTACCGGTATCATGATGAAGGAAACGGCCAATATGCCGCTGCGTGGTGCAACGCCTGCCGCCTCTGATATTGCCGAGGCAAGAGAGCTGTTGCAGGAGCATCACGACAATATCGAGAGCAAGATCGAAGATATTAGCGAGCAGATCGCCGAGCTGGAAGAGAAGCGTAAGCATCTGATTAACCAGCATCCCCGCATTAACGAGTAAGCCTACAGGTTTGCATTAGCAAGTCAGTTTAAAAGCCCGCAGCCGCGGGCTTTTTCTTTCACCTTCCGCTTTTTTCGCCGCTTGTCCAGTAGGTTCCGGTTTCCGGCAGCGGCAAAAATTCCTCGTTCATTTCACGCAGCGTGTCGGCCGGTTCCAGATCGTGGAACAGCTGCGGATGCAGCGTTTTAGCAATAACCTCGACCGCCAGCAGATGCCACGGGCTCAGATAAAAATTGTGCCACACGGCTAAGGTTCGGCCCTGACGAATGGCCGCCAGCTGGGCGATAACCCGCTCGCTCGCCAGCGCCTGCGAAAAACTTTGCTTTGCCGTGGCCGGCGCGACCTGCGGGCCAAGCTGTAGCCGATGCGGCTGCTGCGCATCGCCCAGGCCGGTTGCCAGAAAGAAATCGGGACGGGCAGCCAGCACCGCCTCCGCGCTTAGCTGACCAAATACGCTGCTAAACTGACCGGCCGCAATATTGTCGCCGCCCGCATACGCCAGCAGATCGGCCAGATTGCCGTGTCCCACCGTGGTACAGCACACTTCCCGCCGCCCTATATGCAGTTGCAGCATCACGCGTGGCCTGACTGGAGCCGCCTGACGCAGCCGGTCATGAATTAGCGCCATATGCCGTTGATAGAAGGCGATAAAGCGCTGCGCTTTCTGCTGGTCACCCAGCGCCTCACCCAAAATTTTCAGGCTCGGTACGGTATTTTTCAGCGGATCTACCCGCGTATCGACGTAGATAACCGGAATGGCCGCCGCGTCCAGCTGCATCAGCGTGCTGTCCTGCGCCGCAGGCTTTTTGGCGTAAAGCGGCAGGATCACCAAATCCGGCCGCAGCGCGATGATTTTTTCCACGCTGAGCTGGCCCGGATTAGCACCGCCAATCAGGGGAATTTTTTTGATGGCGGGGAAAGCGGCGCTGTAGCGTGCCCAGGTCTGCCGATCGTAATGCGGCAGATCGCCAGGCCAGCCCGCCACGCGCCGCAGCGGGTTGCCCTGTTCCACCAGCGCCAGCGTATAGAGCAGCCGTCCTTCGCCCAGTACGATGCGCTGCGGATTGTCCGGCACCGTGACCTTGCGCTGCAAAATATCGGTAAGCATTTTTGCCTGCGGCGCGCTGCAGGCTAACAGCAGCAGCAGGATAGGCCATTTTTTCATGAGGTTTCCCATTACGATCAGAAATCAACGGACGCGGAAACCACGATTTCACGCGGGGCGCCTTCGCTAACACGCAGGTTGCCGCCGCTGGATCCGTAATACGCTTTATCAAACAGGTTGTTGACGTTGATCTTCAGCTGAGTATGTTTGCCCACCAGCTTGCTGTCCCAGGCGGCGAAAGCGTCCGCCACCGTATAGTCCGGCATCGTGAAGCTGTTTTCCGGGTCGCCCGCGCGGGAACCGACGTAGCGCCCGCCGCCACCGACGCGCACCTCGCCCGGTAGCCAGGAGAAACGCATGGCGTGCGTCAGGTAGAGACTGCCGCTGTTGGTTGGCGCGTTGACCAGCCGATTGCCCTCGTTAGCCGGATTAACGTCATCCTCAACGATTTCCGTTTTATCGTGGCTATAGGTGGCTATCATGTTCCAGTCCGGCGCCAGCTCACCGTTGATCTCCACCTCCGCGCCGGTAGAGCGCGCCTCAGGAATGTTGCGCGTACTGCCGTTGATTAACACCGACATATCCTTCTCGTCAATGCGATACAGCGCCAGCGTGGCGGACACAGCGGGCAACATTTGCCACTTTGCGCCCACTTCATAAGTCGTGCCTTTTTCCGTCGAGGCGACGTTGCCGTCGTCATCGGTTTGCGTTGAAGGGGTAAACGATTTGCTGTAGCTGCCGTAGAGTGAAAGATCGGGCCGCGCCTTATACACCAGCCCTGCCTGCGGCAGAAAAGCATCGCCGCGATCGTTGAGCGTGCTCTGCGGATCGGCCCAGCCGCTGCTGGCGGTTTGGGTGTAGCGCTGATAGCGGGCGCCCGCTACCGCTATCCATTTATCGGTCAGATGGATACTGTCTTTGGCAAACAGCGAACGGCTGTAAAGGTTGGTGCGCAGATTGCTCTGCGCATCGGCCACCGTGCTGGCGTTGATCGGCGGCTCTTCGCCATAGATCGGATCGTACATGTTGAAGGTTTTTGACACTTTGCCGCGATAGGACCAGGCCTTGTAGGTTTCATTCTGCTCGTAGTCAACGCCCAGCATAATATCGTGCTGCATGCCCCAAATCTGCGGGCTGCCGCCTATGTCCCAGGCAAGATAAGTGGTCTGGTGATTGAAGCCGCGGTTCGCGTCCGCGCGGCGAGAGACAATGCCGGTGGCGGCGTTGACCGCCGTAGCGCGGACTTCGTTACTGTCGTAGCGACGCTGCATCCAGGCGTAGTTGAGATGGGTTTCCCAGGTTTCATCCAGGCTGTAGGCGTAGCTGATATTCAGGCGCTTGTTTTTCCCCCAGGCGTGGTTGGCACTGTCGTCCAGACGCTGGTTATAGGGGATATTTACCGGTTTTTTATTGATAAACGCGGTGCCGCGATCGACCGGAATATCAAACTTATATTCGGTATAGCTGATGTTGAAAGTGGCTTTTTCGCCATACCAGCTCAGCGATGGCGACAGCAGCGTATGTTCATTAGCGCCAAAATTACGCCAGTAATCCTCGCGCTGGCGCTCGGCAATCAGGCGAAAGGCAAAGCCGTCGCCCAGCGGCCCGGTGATGTCCACGCTGCCCGCGCCGCCGCCGACGCTGGTGGTTTCGCCGGCAAGATGCGTGTGCCATTCATACTGCGGCTTTTTGCTGACCAGGTTGATAATGCCGCCAGGATTCTGAATGCCGTACAGCAGCGAGGCCGAGCCTTTCAGCACTTCCACATGATCGATGGTGCTGTCCATCGACAGCCCCTGGTTGCTGCGTACGCCGTCGATAAAGATCGAGCCGTCGGAGTTGCTGCCGAAGCCGCGCTTGACGAAGCCGTCCTCAATCGCGCCCAGCGTATTGCCCTGGCTGACGCCGCTGACGAACTTCATGGCGTCGTTCACGCTTTTCACCTGGTAATCTTTTATCACCTGCGGCGTAACCACGCTGACGGACTGCGGCGTTTCATTTCGCGGCAGCGGCATTTTGCTGGCCGCGCTCGCGGTATCCTGGCTGTAGCTGCCTGGCTCGCCGGTGCCGTCGGCGGTTACGGTCAGCGTCGGCTCTTTTGCGGTGCCCGCTGCCAGCGCGGCCGTGCTGAACAGTAAGCCAGGTAACAGCAGGGGAATTTTCCCGGTAAAATGCCCAACGGCAAAAGGAAGAGCGAAAGGTGTTTTCATCAATAAGCGCGCAGGTAGAGTTATAATTGCTGCGGATGATAATAATTTTCATTACCGTTAGCAATTTCAAAAAGCCGTCTGGCGCAACAAAAAAGGGCCCGCAGGCCCTTTCAGCAACCGCTGAAGCGGTCAGAACTTGTAACGTATTCCCATGTTGCCGGTATAGCCTTCCGTACCCGGCCCAAAGCTGTGGGCATATTTTACCTGAGCATACACGCTGAAGTGCGGATTGAGCTGGCTGCTGACACCGGCGCCCGCCTGCCAGTAGCCACGACGTACGTCCGGCCGCATCGTTTCGTTATTCATATCAACGCCCGGCGTGTGGCCCAGAAACTGCACCACGTCTGCCTGTAGGTAAGGCTTCAGCACGGGATTATCGTAATAGAACCGCAGACCTTCGCGCAGCCGGGCGACCATCAGGTTCTGATCCTTCAGCTTAACGCCGCTGGAATAGGTCTGGCTGATGTTCATGTACTGGCCCATCGCCTGTAGCTGGGGTTCCAGCCTGAACCGGTCGCCTAAAGTCAGCGGGATACCGGTTTCCACCGAGGCGACGACGCCGTAGCTGTCCATTTTGGCGCGGGTCAGGCTGGAGAACTCGTTGCTGTAGCGCGTGAGCTGCACAACGTTATCCAGATAAGCGCCGCTGTCGTTCCATGCCGTCAGATAGCCGCCGATGCCGTAAGCGTTGGTGGTCACTTTACCCACGTCAACGGAGAGTTCCGACCTCAGGCTGCGCGCGGTATCTTTATTGTTACTGCGCTGATGGCCAAGCGTCATCATCGGGCCAGCCGTCAGATGCCAGCCGTCGGCAAACTGACGCGTGACGACATCGCCGCCCAGCTGGACGAAAGTGGTATTCACGTTGAAAGCAAAGCGTCCGGCTGCATACCTGTCGTGACGGCCTGAGACTCGCGCCCAGGCCGTGCCGCCCTGGTAAGCGCCGAGGCGTTCGTGCCAGGTACCGATGGTGTCAAATCCGTAGGTCGAATTCAGATAAGGCGCGATAAGGTAACCTGCTGTTTCCGGGCGGTAAGCAATAACTTCCGGCTCTGGCGCCGCCGCGTCATTACCTGTTTCGTCGCTCTTATCCGTATCCGGCTCAACAACCTCATCCGTATCCGGCACATCAGGAATAATGGGATCCTCATCAATCTCTGCGGCGTCATCCGGTGGCGGAACGGGCGTCAGCGAAGATTGCAGGTACCAGTCCTTGTCACCGATTTTATTCAGGAAGTACTGATAATTACCGGCCACCACGGCGTTTTTCTGATCAAAGGTCGCGGCATCAGCATCGCCTTCCACGCGCACCAGCAGAATACCGCTGTGGGTCAGCGCGCCCGTGCCGCCTTTGTTGTTGACGCTGACATCATAGCTGCCCGAAGCGTTGCCGTTTACCAGCAGCCTGTCGCTGGGTGAATCGTCGCCGCCCAATTGGGTATTAAACGCAAACGAACCGGAGCCGGCCAGATCGCCTTTCACGGCGAGCGAGCTGAAGCCCGAAGCGTTGTTGAACACCACCGAGCCGCCGTCCATCGTCAGCGTGTTCAGGTTGGAATCGGCCGTTACCAGCCAGCTGCTGGCGCTGTTGAGGATTAGCTGATTAACGTTTTGCGTCGCCCCGCTCAGCGTGGAGCCGTCGTTCAGCGTCAGGTTAACGAGGCTATCGTCGCTGACGATAACATCGCCCAGCAGCTGCGAGGCGCCGTTCGCCGTCACGTTCACCGTCGAAAGAAAAACCTCGCCTTTGTCATTAACGTTTGCGCCAGCGCTGAGCGCCGTGCCGTTGCCGCCATAGACAAGGCTACCGTTGCTGAGCGTCAGATCCAGCGCGGAGCCTTTAACCAGCACGCCGCTTCCCGCTTCGCTACGCAGCGTTGTGTTATTCAGCGTGACTGCGCTGCTCAGGGTATCGGAATAGATGTTCGCGTACAGCCCGGCCGCCTGCGGTCCTTTTGATGCTGTAGCCGTTCCCGTATTGGCGATGGTGCTGTCGGTCATTTCTATATTGCCAAGGTTGGCAATTAAACCAAACGCGTTGTTCCCGGAAGCGGTAACGGCGACGTTAGCGGCGGTAACGGTTGCCGCACTTCCGGCATAGATGCCCCCGGTGCCTTCGCCGGTAGTGACAATTTCGCCGCCGGTAATAGTAACCACGCTGCTGGCGGTAGCGGCAACGCCATGCGCCTCTTTACCGCTGGTGGTAATGGCTGGATTGACCAGCGTTGCGGTGCTGTTTGTCATAGCCAGGATGCCATAAGCACTGTCGCCAGAAGTATTTATCTGCGTGTCGTGCAACGTTAATTTGCCGGAGCGAATAAGATAGGTGCCAACTGAAAACTCGCCGGCCGTAGTGATAGCGCTATTAGTCAGCGTCAATACGCCAGCGTCAGAGGCGACTGCGCCATACGCCTGGGTGTTACTTGTCGTTATGTTGCTGTTGTTAAGGTCTATTATGGCTCCCTGGGCAGTCCTCACGCCGTAGCCCTGTTCGCCAGAGGTATTAACCGTTATCCCGTCGCCCGTGACGTTTCCTGCATAGGAATAGCTTACCGTGGCATAAAGACCGTAGCTCCCACTACCTGAGGTAAGTAGCGTAGCGTCAGTCAGATTAACTTTGCCACCCGCCATAATCCCATGGGAACTGCCGCCGTGGGTGAGGATATTAACGCCGGTGGCGTCCAGTATAGTGCTGCTGAGCGGCATATAAATGCCGTGGGACTTGACCTTAGAGGTTTGAAACGTGCCGCCGTTAATGGTAGCGCTATCGCCCTGCCCGCTTATTTCAAGGGCGTTATGCGCATGATTGTTATCATTCACTGTTGTCGTGATATCAACGTTATTTAGGGTTGCATGACCGCCCAATGTACGGATGCCGACATAGGCCGCATTGATAGTGCTGTCGTTTAAGATCAACGTGCTGTTTGTACCGTTGCCGATCTCAATAGCCGAAAAGTATTCAGAAGCGGTATCGATAGTGATATTGGTGCCGGTAACATGGCCTCTGCGCGCAAAAATAGCCTGAATGGCTTTGTCACCGGTCAGCGTGAAATGGATATTATTTAGCGTGGCGTTGCCATACACGCCTTCATGTGCATAGACTTCAATGCCGGCAACAGGACTAGTAATAGTTAGTCCATCAGCTTTCAGCACCCCGCCCGATACTTCGATAGCGCCGTCAATTGTGTTAGTCGTAAGCGTAGAATTAATAATAGTAACATCACTGTTTTTGGCCCGGATCCCGCGGCTTTGACTGCCCAGTGTAGCGATCGTGCTGTCGGTGATGGTCAGCGTGCCAGAATCAGCATAGATCGCCGTGGAGTTTTCTTCGCTGGTTGATAACGTCACGCCATTCAGATTCAGGCTGCCCTGTTCGGTTACCCTGGCCCCTCTCGTCCCGGCGTGCGAAGTAGTAAAAGTCAGGCCGCTGTTGGTAGTAAGCTGGCTGCCCGCACCCGATACCACCAGCGGGACATCGTTTTGTTCCACAGAGGAATAATCGGAAGTAACCTGTAGCGTGGATCCATCGGTGACAACCCACGGCGAAGCCGCCGCAGCGTAAAGTGGTAAAGACAGCATAATACCGGGGATAAAAGGCCTTAATATCATAGCCATAATGCTTCCTTTCGTTAATATCCATAATAACTATAAATACATCTACCGTATCTGAGGGAGCGCGCTGTCTGCCGGAGAGGGTTTATATAAAAAGGCTGAAAGTAAAAATGGAAATATAGCAATGCTTCCTGCGCCATAATGCCAGCAGATCCGGTCATCCATGGGGTTATATTAGTTGATCCTATTAACAGCAAGAAGGCTTTTTTTTAAAAAATATTTTATATAATCAGAAGTGTTACTCAATACTGCAACAGGAAACAATGGAAATTAACCTAAAAAGGCATGCTTGTTATGGAGTGAAAACTCCAGTAAGCATCTTAATGACGGACTTAATATAGCCGCGTGAGCGGCAACGTTATTTTATTTATGGTATCGCAGACCAGGCCTGTTTAAGGCATGCCTTTCCCGAAAAAATTACATTACCTGATAACACAGTGTTGTTATTTAAAAGAAGACAGCAGGAAAGTAAAAAGGGAAATAGCCAGTCCTGCTGTTTTACATTTTTTAAAATTTATCACCCTTTTTCCAGGCGGTAAGCGTGATATTAAGCCGAATAAAGGGGCTGCCAGCCGCGCGCCGCTATCCCTCTGGCCGACTATGTCCGTTAATCAGGCTGCGCTGCTTGTGGCAACAGCCGCCCGGCCTGAGTAACAGAGACTGGCCGGGAGGTCATTTACAACGCCTGCGCGCATGCCCAGGCGGAACTCCAGGCCCACTGGAAATTGTAGCCGCCAAGCCAGCCGGTAACATCCACCACTTCCCCAATAAAATAGAGGCCCGGCACGTCCCGCGCCTCCATCGTTTTTGACGAGAGCGCGTCGGTATCGACGCCGCCCAGCGTCACTTCGGCAGTGCGGTAACCTTCCGTACCGTTGGGCTGCACGCGCCAGCCGTGCAGCGTTTCTGCCAGCTCTGCCTGCTGTCGGCCGTTCAGCTGTTTCAGGGTACATTCCGGCACCATGCCCAATAGCTGCAGGCATTCCACCAGCCGGCGAGGCAGTACTTTAGCCAATGTATTTTTCAGGCTTTGATTCGGATGGATTTCGCGCTCTTCGCTGAGTAAAGCATTGAGATCGCTTTCCGGTGAGAGGTTGATGGTGACGAATTCGCCAGGCTGCCAGTAGCTGGAAAGCTGGAGCACCGCCGGGCCGGAAAGCCCGCGATGGGTAAACAGCAGCGCCTCTTTGAACACGGTGCCGTCTTCCGCCGTCATTACGGCAGGCACGGCGACGCCGGAAAGCGTTTGCAGCTGCTCAAGCAGCGGTTTGTGTAGCGTAAACGGAACCAGTCCCGCCCGCGTGGGAAATACCTTCAGGCCGAACTGTTCGGCAATTTTATAGCCGAAAGGCGAAGCGCCCAGGCCGGGCATGGAAAGCCCGCCGGAAGCGATAACCAGCCTGTCGGCCTGCACTACGCTGCCGTTCAGCTCCAGCGTATAGCCGTTGTCGCGCGTGACCTTTAGCACTTCGCTGCGCAGCCGCAGCGTCACCTGACCGGTTTCACACTCTTTCAACAACAGATCCACGATTTGCTGAGCGGAGTCGTCACAAAAGAGCTGGCCCAGCGTTTTTTCATGCCACTGAATGCCGTGCCGATTAACCAGGTCGATAAAATCCCACTGCGTATAGCGCGCCAGCGCAGATTTACAAAAATGGGGATTATGCGACAGATAGGCCGCAGGCTCGGTATAAAGGTTGGTGAAATTACAGCGGCCGCCGCCCGACATCAGGATTTTGCGTCCCGCTTTTTTGCCGTTATCCAGCACCAGCACGCGCTTGCCTCGCTGCCCTGCCTGGGCGGCGCAAAACAGGCCAGCCGCACCCGCACCGATAATGATAACGTCAAATTTTTCCACACTGCTCTCCGGCCTGCTGCTTAAAAA
Organism: Erwinia plantamica; assembly: GCF_043420595.1. Classification (NCBI taxonomy): domain Bacteria; kingdom Pseudomonadati; phylum Pseudomonadota; class Gammaproteobacteria; order Enterobacterales; family Erwiniaceae; genus Erwinia; species Erwinia plantamica. The sequence continues at coordinate 18,413 of NZ_JBGCUC010000016.1, read as the reverse complement.
ACGCTGATTGTAATGACAAGGCGCGCTTCCCGCCAGCGTCACAAAAGCGTCATGCGCGACCGCGTTTATAACTGAATGATTTTCATACGCTTCAGGGCCGCTATTTACTCCGCCTGACGCATTAATGTCAAAAAAAGTCTATATTTCACTTTCCCCAGGCGCGGTTTCTCGCTGATAATGCGCCGCGTTCATGTCCTCCAAAATGGCGTAACGCTTATGCTACATCTGTTTGCTGGTCTTGATTACCATACCGGCCTGTTACTCGTCCTTGCCCTGCTCTTTGTTTTGTTCTACGAAGCCATTAACGGCTTTCACGACACGGCAAACGCGGTGGCTACCGTTATCTATACCCGAGCAATGCGATCGCAACTGGCGGTGGTCATGGCCGGCGTATTTAACTTCTTTGGCGTACTGCTGGGCGGGCTAAGCGTTGCTTATGCCATCGTTCATCTGCTACCCACCGATCTGCTGCTTAACGTCGGGTCGGCTCACGGTCTGGCCATGGTCTTTTCCATGCTGCTGGCCGCTATCATCTGGAATCTCGGCACCTGGTATTTCGGCCTGCCTGCTTCCAGCTCCCATACCCTCATCGGGGCCATTATCGGCATTGGCCTGACCAACGCACTGCTGACCGGCACGTCGGTCGTTGATGCGCTGAACATCCCAAAAATGATCGGCATTTTCCTGTCGCTGGTTATCTCTCCGATTGTCGGCCTGGTGCTGGCTGGCGGCATGGTGTTTATTCTGCGCCGCTGCTGGAGCGGCAATAAAAAGCGCCGCCGTATTCATATGACGCCTGCGGAACGCGAAAAGATCGACGGCAAGAAAAAGCCGCCGTTCTGGACCCGTATCGCCCTGATCGTCTCGGCTATCGGCGTGAGTTACTCTCACGGCGCTAACGACGGTCAGAAAGGCATTGGCCTGATTATGCTGGTGCTGATTGGCGTGGCGCCTGCGGGCTTTGTCGTCAATATGAACGCCTCCGGCTATGACATCACGCGCACGCGCGATGCGGTCAATCATCTGGAGCAGTATTACCGGCAGCACGGCGATTCGCTGACGCAGATGGTGCAGATGGCGCCGCCTGCGCTGCCGACGCCGGAAGAGAATCCGGGTAGCCCGAAAGAGTTTCACTGCGATGTTTCGCGCGTGATGCCTGCTATCGAGCGCACCCAGAGCCTGCTGAATAACCTGCAAAGCTACGACGCGTTAAACGTCGAGCAGCGTGGCCAGCTGCGTCGCCTGTTGATGTGTATCTCGGATACCGCCGATAAAACGGCCAAGCTGAAAAGCGTTTCTGCTGAAGATCAGCGTTTCCTCGGCAAGCTGAAAGGCGACATGCTGAATACCGTGGAATACGCACCGGTCTGGATCATTATCGCCGTTGCCCTGGCGCTGTCGCTGGGCACCATGGTGGGCTGGCGCCGCGTCGCCACCACTATCGGCGAGAAGATCGGTAAGAAAGGCATGACCTACGCTCAGGGGATGTCCGCACAGATGACTGCGGCGGTTTCTATCGGTGTGGCCAGCTACACCGGGATGCCTGTTTCAACGACCCACGTGCTCTCCTCTTCCGTTGCCGGCACCATGCTGGTAGACGGCGGCGGCGTGCAGGGCCGCACGATTAAAAACATTCTGCTGGCCTGGGTCTTTACCCTGCCGGTATCCATCGTGCTGTCGGGTAGCCTTTACTGGCTGGCGCTGAAGCTGGTGCCGTAATCCAGCGAAAAGTAAGCTCAGGGCGGGGAAATTTCCCCGCCTTTTTTTATGCCTCAATGCCAGATAAGCAGGCCGATCAGGCTGATAAAAACCAGTCCGCACAGCGCGCTGGTCAGCAGAAACTGGCCGCGTACCCGTTCACAGCGGCGAATAAATTCTTCGTCGTGATGGTCGCGGTAGCGCTGCATCCAGATATAGCGTACCAGCCGCACCTGTTTGCCGGGCTGGCCGTGAGAGGTAAAAAAGCCCGCGCCGTCAACGTACTGATAAAGCAAAGGATCGCAGCCGCGAAGCACCACCAGCAGCGCGCGCAGGGAAGAAAAGTAACGCGCCATATTTACCAGACAAACCACGCAAAGAGCCCAAAAAAGTGCAATCGTGCTAATCATGCTCCCCTCCACGACGATACTCTGCCAGCCGCCGTCATGATGCTTAAACAGAGTGTAGCCAACCCCAGGACCGGGCTATGGTAACGGCAACGTTGCCGTCCAGCGTTTTTATTCTCTTCTTCAGTTTAGGAGATGGAAGGAAATTTTTTCCAGCATGCGCGAGTCTGGAGATAAAAAGAGGCGCAGATTCATTTTGATCCCGCTCGCAAAGGTGAGGCGCTGACCGGGATTTGTTAACATTTTTCGCTATACTGTAAAGATAAAAAACGCGTCGCGACAGGCGCGGGGAACCCTGCCACATCGCATTAATTCAATGTGTTATGATGCCAGACTGCCTGCATGTATGCAGCCGCACCGAATGGAAGGAGTAGCATTATGTCTTACAAACACATTCTGATTGCCGTGGATCTTTCACCAGAAAGTAAACTGCTGGTGGCAAAAGCGGTATCTATGGCCCGCCCTTACGACGCCAAAGTGTCGCTGATCCACGTTGACGTTAATTACTCCGATCTCTATACCGGCCTGATCGACGTAAACCTGGGCGATATGCAAAAAAGGATTTCCGAAGAAACCCACTCCGCGCTTTCCGATATTTCAAACAGCGCTGGCTACCCGATTTCCGAAACCCTTAGCGGCAGCGGCGATTTGGGTCAGGTACTGGTGGACGCCATCAAGCGTTACGATGTGGATCTGGTGGTTTGCGGCCATCATCAGGATTTCTGGAGCAAGCTGATGTCCTCGGCCCGCCAGCTGATTAATACCGTGCATATCGATATGCTGATTGTGCCGCTGCGCGATGAAGAAGAGGATTAAGGTTTCTTTATCGTGCGATAAGCCGCTTCCGCTGGTTCAGGGGAAGCGGCTTTTTACTGCCTGCTACTGCCCGGTGTTCAGCGGCGGATAGATATCAAAACGGTGGCTTTTGGTGACCACGGCGGACTGCGTGGCGACGCCTGCCAGCGGCGGCGCATAGTCGGGCCGCTTGACCACCACGCGTTTTTTCGCCAGCCGTCGCGCCGGTTCCAGTAGCCCGTCGGCATCGTCATCCGCGCCTACCAGCGTCTGAAACACGCGCATCTCTTTCTTCACCAGCGCGCTTTTTTGCCGGTGCGGATACATGGGATCGAGATAAACCACGTCCGGCTTTTCGCCGATCGCTGCCAGCGCCTCCAGGCTGGAAGCGTGCACCAGCGTCAGGCGCTCCCGTAACCAGCCGCCGATTTCCGCGTTGCGGTAGCCGCGCTGCAGGCCGTCGTCCAGCAGTGCAGCGACCACGGGATGCCTTTCCAGCATCTGCACGCGGCAGCCCAGCGAGGCGAGGACAAAGGCGTCTCGTCCCAGTCCCGCCGTGGCGTCAGTCACCACCGGCAGATAGCTGCCCTTGACGCCGACCGCTTTCGCGACGGCTTCGCCGCGCCCGCCGCCAAAGCGACGCCGATGCGCCATCGCGCCGTCGACAAAGTCCACAAAAATGCCGCCCAGCTTCGGCTCATCGCGTTTGCGCAGCTCCAGACGGGCGTCGGTCATCACCAGCGCCATCGGCGCGTCTTCGTCGTGCTCTAACTGCCAGCGTGCGGCCAAAACAGATAAGGCGCCGTCTCCGGCGCCCGTTTCGTCAATCAGGCAGATCTTCACTCAGCAGGTTCCTGAATGCCGTAGTGCGCCAGCATCGCGTCCAGCTGCGGCTCGCGGCCACGGAAGCGTTTGAACAGCGCCATCGGCTCTTCGGAACCCCCGCGCGTCAGGATATTGTCCAGGAAAGACTGGCCCGTTTCGCGGTTGAAAATGCCCTCTTCTTCAAATCGCGAATAGGCATCCGCCGCCAGCACGTCCGCCCACAGATAGCTGTAGTAACCCGCCGCGTAGCCGCCAGCGAAAATATGGCTGAAGGCGTGCGGGAAGCGGCCCCATGACGGGGCTGGCACCACGGCCACCAGCTTTTTAATCTCTTTCAGCATCTCCAGGATCTGCGCGCCCTTCGCCGGATCGAACTCGGCGTGCAGGCGGAAGTCGAACAGGCCGAACTCCAGCTGGCGCAGGATAAACAGCGCGGCCTGGTAGTTTTTCGCCGCCAGCATTTTGTCCAGCAGCGCCTGAGGCAGCGGCTCGCCGGTTTCATAGTGGCCGGAAATAAAGGCCAGCGCCTCCGGCTCCCAGCACCAGTTTTCCATAAACTGGCTTGGCAGCTCTACCGCATCCCACGGCACGCCGCTGATACCGGAAACCCCCGGGGTGTCGATACGGGTCAGCATGTGGTGCAGGCCGTGACCAAACTCGTGGAACAGCGTGGTGACTTCATCATGGGTAAAGAGCGCCGGCTTGCCGTTCAGCGGGCGGTTGAAGTTACAGGTCAGATAGGCGACCGGTTTTTGCAGGCTGCCGTCGGCACGACGCATCTGGCCGACGCAATCGTCCATCCACGCGCCGCCGCGTTTGTTTTCACGCGCGTAAAGATCCAGATAGAAGCTGCCGCGCAGCTCGCCACTCTCGTCGAACAAATCGAAGAAGCGCACGTCAGGGTGGTAAACATCCACATCTTTACGCTCTTTAGCGGTAATGCCGTAGATACGCTTAACGACTTCGAACAGGCCGTTGACGGCGCGCTCTTCCGGGAAGTAAGGACGCAGCTGCTCGTCGCTGATGGCGTACAGGTGCTGCTTCTGTTTTTCACCGTAGTAGGTCAGATCCCACGGGTTCAGCTCGTCGATCCCGTGCTCTTTTTTCGCGAAGGCGCGCAGCTGCTCCAGCTCTTTTTCCGCCTGCGGACGGGCGCGCTTCGCCAGATCGGTCAGGAAGTCGGTGACCTGCGCCGGGTTCTCGGCCATTTTGGTCGCAAGGGATTTTTCGGCATAGGAAGAGAAGCCCAGCAGCTGCGCCAGCTCATGACGCAGCGCCAGCGTTTCCGCCATCACTTCGCTGTTATCCCACTTCCCGGCGTTCGGCCCCTGATCGGAGGCGCGGGTGGAGTAGGCGCGATACATCTCTTCGCGCAGCGCCTGGTTGTCGCAGTAGGTCATAACCGGCAGATAGCTTGGAATATCCAGCGTCAGCAGCCAGCCTTCCTGCTCTTTGGCTTCCGCCTGCGCTTTGGCCGCGGCCAGCGCGCTTTCCGGCATTCCGGCCAGCTCGCTTTCGTCGGTAATCAGCTTGCTCCAGCCCATTGTGGCGTCGAGCACGTTGTTGCTGTAGGTCGAACCAAGCTCGGACAGGCGAGCGGCGATTTCACCGTAGCGCTTCTGCTTCTCTTTCGACAGGCCGATGCCGGACAGTTCGAAATCGCGCAGCGCGTTATCTACCGCTTTTTTCTGCGGCGCGCTCAGCGCGTCAAAGCTGTTTTCTTTCAGGTTGCGGTAAGCCTGGTACAGGCCTTCGTGCTGACCCACCCAGGTGCTGTATTCCGACAGCAGCGGCAGCGTTTGCTCATAGGCCTGACGCAGCTCCGGGCTGTTTTTGACCGAGTTCAGATGGCTGACCGGCGAGAACAGGCGGCTCAGGCGATCGTCGGCTTCTGACAGCGGCTGCACCAGGTTATCCCAGGTATAAGGCGCGCCTTGGGCGACAGCCTTTTCCACCGCCGCACGGCACTCTTCCAGCGCGGTCGTTACGGCTGGCACCACGTGTTCTGGCTTAATAGCGGAAAAAGGCGGAAGCGTAAAAGAAGTCAGCAACGGATTGGTCATAGCGCAGTCCTTGTTATCGATGTATGGGGCGCGTTGCCGCGCGCGATTAAGCTAACATGAGGTTAAGTGTAGCGAAAATCAATGGGGCACCGGCGGGCTTAAAAAAGGCAATTGCCTGCAAAGCGCAGCGGGAGCATACTTTTTCCGCAATTTATTCTGTTGACTCACAGGGAGCGTCTTTATGTGGTACTGCCTTGCCGCATCGTTGTTCTTTCTGCCTTTTTACCGGCGCGTTTCGCTGGGCCTGCTGGCTGTCTCGCTGATCGTGGGCGTCAGCAATCATACCGTGCAGCTACCGGCGCTTGGCGCGCTGGCGGCAATGGGCGCCGTCGCCTTTTTTTGTTACAGGCAGCAGGCGCGAAACGCTTTGGGCGCGGTTGGAGAAGCCTTGCTGTTTCTGAGCGCGGTTGCGCTGATGCTGCACCTTGTGCCGGGCTTTAATAATTTGCGCATTGTTTCCGGCGTGCAGGTTGGGCCAGAGAGCGCGCCTTTTACCTTCTATTACAACTTTGACAAGGCGCTGATCCCCTTTGTGCTGCTGGGCTGCCTGCCAACGCTGCTGAAACGTCCGGCCGCGCCGCCCGCTAACCGGCTGTGGTGGCTGGTTTTGCTGCTCTCTATGCCCACGCTGCTGCTGATCGCCACGCTGGCTGGCGGCCTGCGAGTGGAGCTGCATCAGCCGGCCTGGCTCGGCGCTTTTATGCTGGCTAACCTGTTTTTTGTTTCGCTGGCCGAAGAAGCGCTGTTTCGCGGCTACGTGCAGCAGCGCCTGAGCCAGCGGCTCGGCAACGTGTGGGCGCTGCTGATTACGGCCGTGCTGTTCGGCCTGGTACATTACCCAGGCGGGCCGATGCTGGTCTTTTTTGCCGCGCTGGCCGGCGTGATTTACGGCCTGGCCTGGCTGTGGAGCGGACGCGTCTGGGTTTCCACGCTGGTGCATTTTGCTTTTAATCTGTTGCAGCTGCTGTTTTTTACCTATCCCTTCTGGCTGCATCAGCCCGGATAGCGCATTTTTTCCGCCAGACGGTTATACTGGGCAGGAATCGTGCCGCTCGTGCGGCACACTTGCTTTTTTCCCACCGGACAAATCCCACGACATGCTGAGTTATCGCCACAGTTTTCACGCCGGCAACCACGCCGACGTTCTCAAACATACCGTTCAGAGCCTGATCATTAACGCGCTTAACGAGAAGGATAAACCCTACCTCTATCTCGATACTCACGCGGGCGCCGGACGCTATCAGCTGGGCAGCGAACATGCCGAACGGACCGGAGAGTATCTGGAAGGGATTGCCCGAATCTGGCAGCAGGACGACGTGCCGGAAGAGCTGGAAAGCTACCTTTCCTGTGTGAAAGCGCTTAATCCTAACGGCAGGCTGCGTTTTTATCCCGGCTCGCCATTGATTGCGCGCCATCTGCTGCGCCCTTACGACAAGCTGAACCTGACCGAGCTGCATCCCAGCGACTATCCGCTGCTGCGCAATGAGTTTCAGAAAGACGAGCGCGCGCGGACGGAAAAAGCGGACGGCTACCAGCAGCTGAAATCCAAACTGCCGCCGCCGTCGCGTCGCGGTCTGGTGCTGATCGATCCGCCTTACGAAATCAAAACGGATTACCAGGCGGTAGTGAAAAGCATTCAGGAAGGCCACAAGCGCTTCGGCACCGGCGTGTTCGCCCTGTGGTATCCGGTGGTACTGCGCCAGCAGATCAAACGTATGTTTGCCGAGCTGGAAGCGACGGGCATTCGCCGCATTCTGCAAATCGAACTGGCGGTACTGCCGGACAGCGATCGCCGTGGCATGACCGCATCGGGCATGATCGTGATTAACCCGCCGTGGAAGCTGGAGCAGCAGATGAAAAACGTGCTGCCGTGGCTGCATAAGCAGCTGGTGCCAACGGGCACCGGTCATACCAAAGTCAGCTGGATCGTACCGGAATAAGCCCGGCCTGCCGGTCGGGCGCTGCCCGACCGCGTTAGCTATAGCGGAAACAGCGCAAAATCGTGCGCCATGTCGGTAGCCGGAAAAATCGCCCGACACTCCGCCAGCAGTCGTTCCGCATCCTCACGCAGATAGCGCGAGCTGAGATGGGTAATAATCAGCTTTTTCGCCCGCGCGTCCTTTGCCATGGTGGCCGCCTGCACCGTTGACGAATGGCCGCGACCGTTGGCTTTCTCCTCCATGGCGGCTTCCAGCGTCGCTTCATGCACCACGACGTCAGCCTCAGCCGCCAGCGCGCTTGCCGCCGCCGTGGGCGCCGTGTCGCCGAAAATCGCCAGCGTCCGCCCTTTGATCGCCGGGCCAAGATAGCGGCTGCCGTCCACTACGCGCCCATCCTCCATCGTGACCGTTTTGCCCAGCTTGAGCTGTTGGAACAGCCGTCCGGGCTTGATGCCGTCCGCCAGCAGCCGTTCCGCGTCCAGCGTGCCGGGCCTGTCATGTTCTTCGATGCGAAAGCCGTAGCACTCCACCGGATGCGTCAGCGGAAAGGCCGTGACGCGGAAATGCTCGTCGCTGAAAATCTCTCCGGCGCCGATTTCCACAATCTCCAGCGGAAAAGTCAGCCACGAGCCGCTCAGGCTGAGGGACATCTCCACAAAGGTTTTGATGCCTGGCGGCCCGTAGAGCGTGATCCCCTCGCTGATGCCGTTCATCGAGCGGCTGGTCAGCAGACCCGGCAGGCCGAAAATATGATCGCCGTGCAGGTGAGTGATAAAAATCTTTTCCAGTTTGCCGGGCTTGACCGCGCTGCGCAGGATCTGATGCTGCGTTCCTTCGCCGCAGTCAAACAGCCAGCTGCCGCTGCGTACGCCCTGTAAATTTAAAGCGATGCTGGTAACGTTGCGCTGGCGGCTTGGCGTCCCCGCGCCGGTACCTAAAAAAAGCAGTTCCATTCCGTCTCTCTTTGCCGGTTTTTAAATCAAAAATAGCGATTTACGTCACGCTTTATGCCGTTTATCCGCGCTTCTGACGCGCCCGCCCTATCACAATCATAGACGCAAACTTTGCGGCATTTGGCCGTCAGGCGTTACACTAGTGCCAATTAATTCGACCCTTATGGAACTCTTTCGATGACCAGACATTATGACTACCTTGCTATCGGCGGCGGCAGCGGCGGCATCGCTTCCATTAATCGTGCGGCCATGTATGGACAAAAATGCGCGCTGATCGAGGCGAAAGACCTTGGCGGCACCTGCGTGAACGTCGGCTGCGTGCCAAAAAAAGTGATGTGGCACGCCGCGCAGATCGCCGAAGCGATTCATCAGTATGGCCCTGACTACGGCTTTAATACCACCGTCAACAGCTTTGACTGGGCGACGCTGGTTAAGAACCGTAGCGCCTATATCGACCGTATTCATACCTCGTACGATAACGTGCTGGGCAAAAATAACGTAGACGTCATCAAAGGGTTCGCTCGTTTTGTCGACGCCCATACGGTGGAAGTGAACGGTGAGAAGATCACGGCGGATCATATTCTGATCGCGACCGGCGGCCGTCCAGTCCATCCGTCTATTCCGGGTGCGGAATACGGTATCGATTCTGACGGTTTCTTTGACCTGGACGCGCTGCCAAAACGCACTGCCGTGGTCGGCGCTGGCTATATCGCCGTTGAAATCGCAGGCGTGGTTAACGCGTTAGGCTCTGAAACTCACCTGTTCGTGCGTAAACACGCGCCGCTGCGTACCTTCGATCCGCTGATTGTGGATACGCTGGTGGAAGTGATGAACGCGGAAGGCCCGACGCTGCATACCGAATCGATTCCGAAAGCGGTGATTAAAAACGCTGACGGCAGCCTGACGCTGCAGCTGGAAAACGGCAAAGAGCAGACCGTAGACTGTCTGGTCTGGGCCATCGGTCGTGAACCCGCTACCGACAACCTGAATCTGGGCGTGACCGGCGTTGAGCTGAACGAGAAAGGCTATATCAACGTTGATAAGTATCAGAACACCAACGTGAAAGGCATCTACGCCGTGGGCGACAACACCGGTGCCGTCGAGCTGACGCCGGTAGCCGTAGCCGCCGGTCGTCGTCTTTCCGAACGCCTGTTTAACAACAAGCCGGACGAGCATCTGGATTACAGCAACGTGCCGACCGTGGTCTTCAGCCATCCGCCTATCGGCACCGTGGGCCTGAGCGAGCCGCAGGCGCGCGAGCAGTATGGCGATGACGAAGTGAAGGTCTATAAATCCGCCTTTACCGCTATGTATACCGCCGTAACGCAGCACCGCCAGCCGTGCCGCATGAAGCTGGTTTGCGTGGGCAAAGATGAGAAGATCGTCGGCATCCACGGCATTGGCTACGGCATGGATGAAATGCTGCAGGGCTTCGCGGTGGCGCTGAAAATGGGCGCGACCAAGAAAGACTTCGACAATACCGTGGCTATCCACCCAACCGGCTCGGAAGAGTTTGTCACCATGCGCTAACGGCGCATCCCATAAAAAAAGGCCGGCCTTCGCTGGCCTTTTTTATTGCCCGTTTGCCAGCGCCTTTAACGAGCAGCTGTTGATAAAACGCGGCAGGGTGTCCGCAGGCAAATAGCGCAGCTGCCCGTTTTCCGCCTTTAACAACGCCTGAAAAGACATGGCCGGAAACCCGTTAAAAACCATTGTCAGCGCCATCACCGGGCCGTCAGCAAGCTGCCGTTCCGAAACAATCGGCTGGCTCATCCGCCAGCGACGGGCCAGATCGGATTTAACGACGTTAAGCTGCCAGGCAGGGTTTTGCGTCTCCAGCGTCGGGTTATAGCGCCCATAGCGGATGCGATAAGCACGCTGCCTTAGCGAGCTGGCCTCCGGGGACTGAAGCTGCTTATCCAGGCTAATTTCGCAGCGCAGCTGGTAGCTGTTGGCAAAACGGTTTTTTCCGTCGGCTTCGGTAAGCAGCGATGTCATCACGAAATCGATCGCCAGCGTATCGGTTATAACCGCTGTCGGACGGGTATTCTCATTCTGCCAGCGATCCGGCGCGACGCGGGTCAGGATCATCAGCGGCGCCTCCTGCGTGCTCAGGCGGGCCATAATCGGCGGCAGGCTGATGTAGCCGTTAGGCACGGGTACGGGCACGCTGAGCGCCTGCGGTACCGGATCCGGCCTGGCGCCGTTTAGCGGTAGCCGCCAGATTTTGACCAGCGGCGGATGGTTTGCCGGTTTTCCGCTCTCTACCCGCCGCAGATCGGCTGCCGACCACGCCAGCGCCAGCAGCGCCGTGCCCTGCGCTTTACCCAACCGAACCGACGATAGCGGCTCATCCGTCTCTGCGGCATTTAAAAAGAAGCGCTGGAGCTCTCCCGTGTGGCCGTTGCCCAGCCTCTGCCGCGCTACCGCCACGCGCGTGGCGTAATCTTCCCCGCTGTCATCGCGAATAAACTGCCTGCCGTCTGCCGAAACCCCTACGCCGCGAGCAAAAACTAGCGCATGAGTGATATGGCCGACGTCGTCCCGTTCAAACAGCATATCGTGTGACAGGAAGCGATACTGATTGTGGACGGAGGTTGACGGGCCGTTCAGCGCGTAATCGGTCATGGGCTTTCTGACATCGCCCGGCATAAACGCGTTCTGCTCGATTTTTACCGTGGTTTTGTTGCTGCTCAGTACGCCGCGATGGGTCAACGAAACCAGCACCGGCTGGTTATCAATAACGGCCAGCTTATTGATTGAGGCGTCGGCATCCTGCGAACAGGCATCCTGAACACAGCCGGGAAAGCTCAGCGCATGGCTCGACTTCTGCGGCGTTTCCTGCCGGGCGATGGCAAACGGGATCAGGTGAACGCTGGTATCGCTATAGGAGTTACGAGCCAGGGAAACCAGCGGCGGCAGCGCGGCATCTTCACCTGAGGGCCTGTCCGTTACTATCGGCGGCGTGACCACCAGCACGCCGGGAAAAGGCAGCGCGCTGACGCGGCTGCTTTCCGGCGGCGTCGCCAGCACGCGCATTTTCACGGTGTTGCGCCGAAAGTAGAAGGTGCGAACGCCAAAATCCCGCCCCGGATCGCTGACGGTTTCCTGGGGTACGGCGCGTCCTACAATGTAATCGTCGGCCCTGGCCGGCTGCGGATCGTACTCAAACCAGGTCGAGCTTCTTCTGCTGTGAAAAGAGCCTGCTCCGCCCAGCGTTACGCCCAGCAGCACTTCTTTCGCCTCGTGTTCGCAAGCCGCGTACGCCGACAGCGGATCCTGAGAGTTTCCCTGCCGGTTGATCTGTCGGCATAAACGATAGGCGGACTGCTGGAGCTGGCTGTCGCAGTCCGCCTGGGTATAACCGTAGGTCGCATAGCCATGGCGGTAACAGAGGTCGTGCATCACGCAGGCCTGACGAAAGCGCAGAGAAATAGCCGACCCGTCTTCCGCAGGACTGAAAGCAATTTTTTCCATCAGTTTCGGGATGGAGCAGTTCAGCCCCGTGCCCTGGCCGCCCAGAATCGCTTCCGTAGCCAGCGAAGCGCGGTAGGTGGTAAAGGTGGAAGGCGCTTCCGTCTCTTCCGGCTGCGCCAGATCCGGAAAAACTTTTTCAGCGGCCATGCCGCTAAATAAACGGCAGACGATAAGCGTCAGGGCCAATAATATGAAGCATCCTGCCAGTAAAGTTAGCCAGCGATGGGAACGAATAAATGCTTTTAGCCTGGCCATAGTGGACGCCCCTTGTTAAGTCTGCCGCTGCGTTGGTAGTAAGGCGATTAGGGCCTTTTTCTGAGGATATTGAAGGGAGTATAGGCACGCTTATATTTACGCAGGGAACGACCTGCAGGGGAAAAGGTAATTTCAAAATAAAAAACGAATGTGGCGGCCGCGTACGCGATCAATCACCAGCGGCGAAGGGAAATAAAAGCCAGCCGGGGCTGGCTTTATCCGTGCTTAAAACGAAAGCGTAACGCCCGCGTACCAGGCGCGGCCAGGCTCGTTATAGGTCGAAGCCCCTTCGTTTTCACGATAAATACGCTTGTCGAACAGGTTGTTGATGCCCGCTTTCAGCTGTACATCCTTTATTACGGCATAGTTCACGCCAACGCCCACGATAGAGTAAGGCGCAACTTCTTTATCGGAAAGTGAACCATTTTCGGTATTACTTTCAGCGTATTGACGAGGTTTTTGCTTGCCGTAGAACGTCCAGTTCAGGTTGGTAGAAAGCTTGCTGGTCACCTTATAATCCAGCATCGTATTAATGGTGTATTCAGGAATAATCGACAGCGGATTGCCGGTGTCTTTATTTTCCGAAGTGATCATATAGGTCGCATTGGTACGCCATTCCAGCATTTCTTCGATCAACGGAATAGTCAGGTTACCTTCCAGTCCTTCCACCAGCGCCTTGCCGCCGTTTTCCCAGCGCAGAACATGATAACCATCCGAAGCTATGCCAATAAAATCCGTGCCGGAGACGATTTTATTTTTGTAGTCGTTACGGAAATAGGTAATGCCTGCCGCATAGCCCGCGTTAGCAAACTCCAGACCAACCTCTTTATTGATGCTGATTTCCGGATCCAGATCGTCGTTGCCCATCAAATAACATTTGCTGTCGATCCCGATCGGGCAGCCGTTGCCCCGCGTTTTCAGCAAATAGCCTTCGCTGGACTGATAGAGGTTAGGCGCTTTAAATACACGCGCGATACCGGCTTTCAGCTTGAAGTGTTCACCTAATGCCTGAGAAGCATTGAGGCTGGGGCTGTAGTTAGCGCCAAACTTGCTGTGATAGTCAACGCGTAAACCGGGGATCAGGTTGGTGCCGACGACCGGCTCAATGTTATCTTCCAGATAAAACGCGCTCATCTCCGCGCTGTTTTTAGCGCTGCGGTTGTCCGTGATGCCGCTGCCCGACACGCCGCTGGCATTGGTAGCGCGCATCGAAGCGGGGTCGTTCAGCACTTCGCGGTTCCACTCTGCTCCCAGCGTCAGCGTTTGCTCCAGCCATTTTTCCAACGGGATAGTTGCTTCGCCGCTGGTGCGGTAATTTTGCAGACGGCTGGTGTCATAAGTCTCGCTGTCGATCATTCCCTCTACGCGACCTGTCGTGCCTTCATGCAGACGGGTATTGTTGGTTTTCTCGTAGTAGAAACCGACTTTTGACTGCCCCCAGTCCCAGACGCCATTGTGCGTAACGCCATAGGTCTGACGATACATGCGGTTGGTTTCCTGGCCGTACAGCGTCGGCACCAGATCGCTGATATTGCCGTTGCTGTGCTGCGTATCGCCCGCATAGATATTGCCCTGGCGGCTGTAGCCCACATCGAAATCGACAATTTGCGTCGGCGTCATTTTCCAGGAGAGCTGCGCGTTAATATCTTTGTTGCGTACCCCTTCCCGACCCGCCGCGTGGCTACCGTTTTCTGCGGTATTGATATCGTAAGCATCGGCGTCGGTTTTATTGATATTGCCATACAGCCGCGCGGTCAGCGCTTCGCCCGCCAGCGGGCCGCTCAGGCTGAAGTTGGCGCGTCTGGTGGCGCCTTCCTTGTCGTTTTCCGGCTGGCTGGTAAACAGCGACAGTGAACCGTGCCAGTCGTTGGTGGGGCGTTTGGTGATGATATTGATCACGCCGCCCGCCGCGCCGGAGCCGTAGCGCGCCGCCGCTGGCCCGCGCAGTACTTCTATACGCTCGACCATCTCTGCCGGCACCCAGTTGCTGTCGCCGCGCGTATCGCGTTCCCCACGCCAGCTGTAGCGCACAGAATTGCGCGACCTCGTCGGTATGCCGTCAATCAGGATCAGCGTGTTTTCCGGCCCCATGCCGCGAATATCGATTTGTCGATTGTTACCGCGGCTGCCTGTGGCGCTGTTGCCGGTCAGGTTTACGCCGGGCATCTTGCGGATAATGTCGGAAAGATCGTTAACGGGCGGCTCTTTGGCAATATCTTCCGCAGTAATGACAGAAACGCCCGGCTGCTGTTTTAGCTGCTCTTCAGCAGAGCGGGTCACCACCATTTCCGCCTCGTCATCTTTGACTGCTTCTGTTTCAGCCGTCCAGGCCGGGCCGCTTGCAAAGCAGGCGATAACCATCGCCAACGGCTTGATTTTAAAACTCTTTGTATCAACCATTAATCATATCCCTGATTATTCATCATGATTTAGTAAATGCGCATGATAACGATAACTATTCTCTTTTGAATAATAAAGGATGAACTTCACAATTTACTTTTCCTTGCAAAGCAGCGGGTAAAACAGGTTTTGATGGCAGGGGCGTCACTGCCAGCAGCAGTAGTCAGACTACGCGTTATCTAAGCCAGGCGGATCTCCATCATTATTTCATCGCTTGTTAAATATTTTGCTTTCTCTTTCTGGCGTAATTGAGGCTAAGGTTAACGAGTCAACCCAACCATAAGCTGAGGAAACACGCATGAGCACGTTCAGGACGCAGGATGGTACGCAGATTTATTACAAAGACTGGGGCAAGGGTAAGCCGGTTCTGTTCAGTCACGGCTGGCCGCTGGATGCCGATATGTGGGACAGCCAGATGAATTTTCTGGCCGAACGCGGCTACCGCGTTATTGCCTTCGACCGTCGTGGTTTTGGCCGTTCCGATCAGCCATGGGAAGGGTATAACTATGACACTTTCGCATCCGATATTAATGACCTAATCGAACATCTCGATCTGCACGATATTACGCTGGTCGGCTTCTCGATGGGCGGCGGCGACGTGACCCGCTATATTGGCCGCTATGGCACCGAACGTGTTAGCGCCCTGGCGCTGCTGGGTGCGGTTACGCCGATTTTTATCAAAACCGATGACCATCCGGAAGGCGTGGACAAATCTGTCTTTGACGATATCAAGGCAGGATTACGTAAGGATCGCGCGCAGTTTATCAGCGATTTCGCCACGCCCTTTTACGGCCTCAACAAGGGAATGACGGTATCGGAAGGCGTAAAAACGCAGACGCTGAATATCGCGCTGCTGGCTTCGCTGAAGGGCACTATCGACTGCGTGACCGCTTTCTCAGAAACCGATTTCCGCCCGGACGTGAAGAAGATCGACGTGCCGACGCTGGTTATTCACGGCAGCAGCGACCAGGTCGTGCCTTTTGAGGCAACCGGCAAGCTGGCCGCCGAAACCATCACGGGCGCGCAGCTAAAAATTTACGACGGCGCGCCGCATGGCTTCGCCGTTACGCATCAGCAGCAGCTTAACGAGGATCTGCTGGCTTTCCTGCAAGCCCGTTAACGCTTTCACGAGAGGACGATAAGGGGCTACGGCCCCTTTTTATTTATCCTGTGGACGCAAAGAGATTTCGCCGCCAACCCAGGATTTGCGTATGCCATCCTGCTCCAGGATCAAGCCGCCCTGCTGATCGATGCCTCTGGCGATGCCCGGTATCTCGCGGTCGCCTATTAGCAGCTTCACCGGCCGGTTCAGGAAATTATCCAGCTTACTCCAGCGCTCAATAAAAGGCGCCAGGCCTTCACGCTCAAAAAGCTGAAGGGATCCGCGCATATTATTGACCAGGCTGGCAGCCAGCTTGTTTCTGTCTATGGTAACACCCGCTTCCTCCAGGTTAATCCACGCCTGATTAACTACGCTCGCATCCGGCGAGCGCATCGCCAGGTTTATGCCTGTGCCGATCACGATATTCGCCGCATCGCCCGCTTTTCCCGTTAATTCCACGAGAATGCCGGCGAGTTTACGATCGTTCAGGTAAAGATCGTTCGGCCATTTTACCCTGACATCGCTTGCGCCCAGCGCCTGTAAGACTTCCGCCGTCACAATGCCGATAACCAGACTTAACCCCATCGCAGCCAGCGGGCCTTGCTCCAGCCGCCAGTACATAGAGAGATATAGGTTGGAGCCGAAGGGAGAAAACCACTGACGCCCACGACGACCGCGACCCGCCTGTTGATATTCCGCCACGCAGGCATCGCCGGATTGCAGCGTAGCCATTCTGTCCAGCAAATACTGATTGGTGGAATCGATCACCGGGATCACCGCCAGGCCGCCCTGATCCAGCTGTGAGAGGATTGTTTCTTCATTCAGCAGCTGGATCGGGCCTGACAGGCTATAGCCCTTACCGGTTACGGTAAAAACATCAATGCCCCACTCTTTGAGCGTCTGAATATGTTTGTTAATGGCGGCACGGCTCATGCCCAGCCGCTCGCCCAGCTGTTCGCCGGAATGAAATTCGCCGTCGGCCAGAATGGCGACAAGTTTTAACGGAACGGTTTGATCTTTCATGCAATGACTCCGACGGCATCCTGCTCGCCTTCGGCGCCGATAAAGCGCACTTCAGGTTCGAGCCATACATTGAATTTCTGTCCAACACGCTGACGAACTTCATGCGCCAGCGCCACAATATCGTCACTGGTCGCCCGATCCTTATTGATCAAGACCAGCGCCTGATGCTGATGAACCGCCGCGCCACCTACCGTATAGCCTTTAAGATCGCAGCGATCGATCAGCCAGCCCGCAGCCAACTTTACGCTGCCGTCAGCCTGCGGATAGCGCGGCATATCTGGCCAGTCTGCCGCAATAGCGGCCGCCTGTTCCGCAGCGATCACCGGATTTTTAAAAAAACTGCCGGCATTGCCCGTTTCGGCAGGATTGGGCAGCTTGCTGCTGCGCATCGCACATACCGAGTCGAAAATCTGCTGTGGCGTGACCGTAGCTGAAGAAAGCCTGCTTAAATCGCCGTAGGTGATGACAGGTGACCACTGCTTTTGCAGGATCAGACCAACGGCGATAATGGCGTAGCCGCATTGATATTGGTGTTTGAAGATACTGTCACGGTAGCCGAACTGGCAGTCCTGCGCAGAAAGGCGGCTAACCTGACCATCAGACAGATGCAGAATATCGACATACTCGCAGACGTTTTTTAACTCGACGCCATAGGCGCCGATATTCTGAATAGGTGCCGATCCCGTACAGCCGGGGATCATCGCCATGTTTTCCAGCCCTGGCAGCGCATTTTCCAGCGTGTACTGAACCAGCTGATGCCAGTTTTCTCCGGCGCCTACATGCAGATGCCAGGCTTCCGCGCTCTCTTTTACCGTTATGCCTTTGATACGATTGACGATGGCGGTACCGTTAAAGTCCTTTAAAAACAGGATATTGCTGCCTTCGCCTATTAACAGTGCCGGTCGCTGCTGGCGCTGGCTTTCCTGCCAGGCGGCGCTTAACGCTTCTGCCGTGGCAGCAATAACGATATTTTGTGCAGAGACATCAAGATTAAATGTATTGAAAGGTTGTAAAGAGTGCTGCTGGCTGGACATGAGACGGCCTTAACAAATTTATCTGCCCGTAGTTTACCCGATTTCAGAGTGGAAGCGTGGAAGGATTTACTGCGAAATGGCGCTTACGCCAGGATGAGCAGGCTCAAAAAACTGCTGCGCACGCAGAAAAATAATGACGGAAAAAAGCTTTTTTGGCTCTACTTTCGCATATTTCTGCAGCAAAAAAAAGCGTTGAGCGGCGTTTAAGATAGTCAAAAGCTGAATAGCAAGCCTGGTGGCGGGCTGAAATCTGATGGCAGTGGGACGAGGGGGGCTTTTATGCATCTTTTATACGCATTTGGCTCGGGTGATTACGTCTGTCCTTCTGTTAGCCTGAGTATTTACGATCGATATCCAGGTTTTCCCGGCCCACAAACGCAAAAAACCCCGACCGTGAGGTCGGGGTTATCGCAATTTGATGCCTGGCAGTTCCCTACTCTC